>JAPKCH010000097.1 GCA_026421185.1 Dehalococcoidia bacterium
ATTATTCGATGGCGAAAGCAGTTTTCAACGTCACGGTTATTGCAGAATCAGAAGACTACGAAACCGCATGGACCAAGCTGTGGTAGATCGCGCTGGGTGAGTTTACGAACCTACGAGCGATCCTAATTTGCTAAGTAAGCCTTTTCGTTTTGGTCGTAGATTGGTGACGACGAAATCTACGGTTGGTGGAGCGCCGGTTATCAGTAGTCCGACCCATTTTCTGATCCGACTGTAAGTAGCAGGATCGTTAGCGTAATTCGTGCTCCAACCGTCAAAGCAACTGAATGTACGGGTTGAATCGAGAGCCATCACTTTTCCGCCCGATTCTTTCACGAGCAGTATTGCAGCTGCGAAATCCCAAGTTTTAGCGAAACCGGTGAGGGCGTATTGCATCGTTCCGTTTGCTACTAGGAATTGTTCGTAGCAGGCGCTACCTCCGACTCGTATTTCACCGAAGTGCCCTTCAAGCGGCTTTTGTACTTTGAACATTCCACGAATCCAACCGGGACGGGCTGAGAGAACACCTGTAATCGGTTCTCCTGAATCACTTGGCGTGTGCACATGTACCTGTGTGTCGCCAATCCACGATCCGTGACCTTTTCGCGCGTGCATCAGTAGGAATCCATTGGCGTTAGGCCACGGAATCCAGATTGCAGCCGCAACCGGTTCGCCTCTGTACAAAGCAGCGACCGAAACAGCGTGAATGGCGGAGGAGTTGACGAAGTTTGTTGTGCCGTCGATCGGATCAACCACCCATAGCCAGTCGGCGGCGGCCGGTTCTTCATCAGGCGGGTCTTCTTCACCCAGCAACATGTGGTCGGGGCAGGTTTCCCTCATAACATCGGCTATTAGGCGCTGACTTGCCTTGTCGACATCGGTGACTAAATCTTTTCCAGGTATATCGCTTTTATTGGTGATTTCCATAATGCCGCCAAAACGACTCGATACAAATTCACCGGCTTCCGTGGCGGCTCTCACTACCGAGTTCTCGATGTGTTCCAACTCGTCTTCTGAAAATCCGGTGCCAACGGAAGTGTCGTTAGTTGATGATTCGGTCAATCTGATGCGGCTCCAATTTCGTAATTATTATTAGGATCACAGTGCGATCTCGAGTGCTAACGGGGTAAGGGTAATTGAGGTTTGGCTAGATCTAACCGATGATTAATATGAAATCTTTTCTCGCCAGTGTCGACACTCCGGTAAGATTCTACGTGCAAGTATGGCTAAGAAAGCGCTGGAGCGGTTTACCGCGCTTTGAGGTAACGATATTGACTTCAACCACCACTCGAAAATTTCATAAAGATCGTGGACTCGTGTCCCGCATGTACTTCACCATGTTCATGCTTGGATTCTTGTACGCCGTATTCGCCCTTTTCCTGATGGCAGCTGGAATGCAGATGATTTTCATCGGCGGAATTGTAGGCATTATGGTCGTCGTTCAGTACTACATGTCCGACAAGTTGATATTAATGTCGACCGGTGCGAAAACCGTAACGGCTGAACAACAACCATCCTTGCATAAAATGGTCAAACTGCTCGCCGATCGATACGAAATGCCAATGCCCAAAGTGGCGGTCATAGATACTGCCATTCCGAATGCGTTTGCCACCGGACGAAATCCGAAGAACGCTCTCGTTGCTGTCACCACTGGAATTCAAGAACGTCTTAGTGAGCGTGAACTTCAGGCTGTAATTGGTCACGAATTAGCGCACGTAGCGAACCGTGATATGCGAGTACTCGCTGTCGCTAATTTCCTAGTTACCGTCACAAGTTTCCTGATGACGATGCTCTTCTGGAACATGCTTTTTGGAGGAATGGGTGGTCGCCGCAACAACAGTGGCGGGGGGGTCATGATGGTCTACCTTGTCACGATGATCGTATATTTCATTGGACAGCTGCTCGTTCTCGCACTAACTCGGTATCGTGAATACGGTGCCGACCACACTGGCGCAGAAATATCTGGTGACCCGGGTGCATTGGCCGATGCCTTGGAGAAGATCAGCGGCACAGTAGCGGGCATTCCTGATAAGGATCTACGAAAACTACAGACCGCTAACGCATTTTTGATTATTCCAGCGGCTTTGAAGGGTGAGGGTTCTATGAATCTTTTCTCGACACATCCGCCGCTGCAGGAACGAGTCAAACGACTTCGGGAACTCGAACAGCGTATGCGCTATGGATTGAAATAAATATGGGATTGTTCAGCGGGAAAAAAGTAATAAAAGACGATTGGTCGACAATGTCGACAGTTATCAAGGCTGAAGCAAAACTTCAAAGCCTTGGTGAAATCACGCCTTCACGGCGAGCCGGTGTCATCTATCGCAATGATGAAAAAAACTTATTTCAGTGCGATATTAAGAACGAACTTAATTCGATTCTGTACGAAGGCAAAGGATCAACAAAAACATCCTTCGAAATTGAAGATGACGATCGTGGAATGCGATGGATTGTTCTTGAAGATGGTAAATTTGGGGACCTCGTATCGAGCGTTTACACCGTAGGAAATGCCATTGGTATGAATGACGGCGCAGACAATCTTCTGGCTGCTGTGTTCGAGCTCTATTTCACTGGAACCGTAGAAGACAATACGTACCGATCAAGTCTGCGTACTTACTGGATTTACCGATACGATCGAAAAGCGTTCTACCCATTCGTGCCAACTGGTGAAAGTGAAGGCGAACGTGATCGCCCAACCGAAGCTCGATTGGGACAGGATCTGCGTAAGCACGGTTTGACGATCGAGAAATCTCTCACCGAATGGATGGGACTCTGGGGCATACCTTTCTAAAGGTGATCGTTCCCAATATCATCTTCGTTTCCTCAACATTCAATCATTTAAGTGATTCCCCCCAAATGACTAATCCCGCGCGTGTTGCGTTGCTTGTGAAGACCGGAGAAAATCCGCAAACGTTTATTGCTGCAATCGAGCATGGCGATGGAAATGCTGTTGTATTAGACGCTGTATCCGAGTTGCCTGAGAACGTTGGTGGATTACTAATCGCTGGTGAAGCTGCTTACGAAGCGTCTGAAACGATCCCTGTGGCTCTAAGTCAGGCGATCGATGGTGGATTCCCCGTATTGGGCATTGGCTGGGGCATGCATGCTCTAAACATAGCACTCGGTGGCCAACCTCCTGTTCCGGTCGAGGGACACGGCGATCCTACCGAAGAACCTGCCAAGCATCCTTTGTTTATGGCGCCCGGCGGAAAGGTTGGGTACACCATCGCTGGCTCAGGATGGGTGACGGTTCCTTCAGCCCACACACACGCTCTTCTCCCCGCTCAAGTTGCCGACGGATTGCTTTCATCTGTGTATGCAGAAGATCAAGTAGTTGAGGCTATTGAGAAGCCTGGACGTGAATGGTTGATTGGCGTTCAGTGGCCTGCTCACATGTATGACCTGACCCCCAAGGGATTCGACAGCCTGCTGCTCGCCCTCGTGGAACGCAGCGAGCAATAGAGCCTGTTTTTGTAAAAGCC
>JAPKCH010000098.1 GCA_026421185.1 Dehalococcoidia bacterium
CCACGACCCTTTACGATCGGTTGAGCACACGTAATTGAGAGCGAACTGCATTGACGACTTGTTCACGTTGATCCAGTTCTTCAACTGAGTTTCCGGGCATAGCGAGTGCGTCTCGCAGGTTACCTTCGAGCTCGTCTTTATTAAGATCTCCGATCGCGCCGACTCGGTTTGTCAAAATCGAGACGACGTTATCAAGAACTTGAATAAATCCGCCTTCGACATAGTGACTCTCGGTAGTGCCACCGGTCGTCAGGGTGAGTGCTCCATTCCCCAGTCGTCCAATCATGGGCGCATGGTTCGTCATTACCCCTTTTTGACCATCAAAAAGAGGAACGATAATCGATTCCGCATCCGTTTCAAATGCGGTTTCTTCTGGCGTAACAACAATACAATGAAGTGTCATGGATTAACCTTTAGCCATTTTCTTGGCTTGCTCTTCAGCTTGATCAACGCTGCCCACATACATAAATGCAGATTCTGGTAAGTGATCCCATTTGCCGGCACAGATTTCTTCGAAGCTACGCAAGGTATCTTCAAGTGGCGTGATTTCACCAGGTTTTCCGGTGAACACTTCGGCGACGAGGAATGGTTGAGATAAGAACCGTTCTAAGCGACGAGCACGATGGACGACTTGCTTGTCGCCTTCACTAAGTTCATCAACACCCAAAATCGCGATGATATCTTGAAGTTCTCGATATCGTTGCAGGATGGTTTGGACGTTTCGAGCAATACCATAGTGTCGATCGCCAACATATTGTGGGTCGAGAATACGGCTCGAGGATGCCAATGGATCCACTGCGGGGTAAATTCCCTTGGCGGAGATGGAACGTTCGAGGTACAGGAATGCATCGAGGTTACCGAAAGCCGCTGCTGGGGCTGGGTCGGTTGGATCATCAGCTGGAACATAAACTGCTTGGACGGAGGTGATAGCACCTTTGTTTGTCGATGCAATACGTTCTTGTAAAGCACCCATTTCGGTCGCCAGAGTGGGTTGGTACCCCACAGCGGATGGCATACGACCAAGTAGTGCGGATACTTCCGAACCAGCTTGCGAGAAACGGAAGATGTTATCGACAAACAACAGAGTATCCTTACCTGTTACATCTCGGAAATACTCGGCCATAGTAAGAGCAGATAAAGCCACACGAAGTCGAGCACCTGGCGGCTCGTTCATTTGACCGAATACCATACATGTTTGTTCGATCACACTACGGCCAGTGTCACCGATTTTCGCTTCTTGCATTTCCAACCAAAGGTCAGTTCCTTCACGTGTTCGTTCGCCGACGCCAGCGAACACTGAATACCCACCGTGAGAACTAGCGATTCGAGCGATCAATTCAGTTAGGATAACCGTTTTGCCTAATCCAGCACCGCCAAACAAGCCAGCTTTACCACCGCGCACGAAAGGTGTGAGTAAGTCGATCACCTTGATACCGGTTTCAAATAGTTCGGTACTGGTTGTAAGTTCGGTAAGTTTTGGCGCAGATCGGTGTATTGAGCGAATCTCATCCGCCTCGACCTCACCACGACCATCGACGGGCTCGCCGAGCAGGTTAAACACTCGTCCAAGTGTACCTTTCCCGACCGGCACAGATACAGGTGAACCGGTGTCGACACATTCTTGGCCACGAACCATACCGTCTGTGCTGCCTAAGGCAACACAGCGAACGCGTCCGCCACCGAGGTGTTGTTGGACTTCACCAGTCAGGGTGCTTTCGTTGACGATCATTTCCACGGCATTGTAGATGGCGGGGAGTTGATCATCTTCGAATTGAACATCAAACGTCGAACCAATTACTTGTGTAATGTGACCAATGCTTTTAGTCGCGGTATCTGAAGCCATTTTCTTACTCTTTTGAACTTAATAAAGGGTTGGTTATAATTTTAGTTGTCGTAAATTAGAATTCTTAATTTTTGTGTTATTCGCTAATGGTTAGCCTTTGAGAGCTTCAACACCACCGATGATTTCCATAATTTCACCAGTAATCTGAGACTGACGAGCTCGGTTGTAAGTCATCGACAGATTAGCGATCATTTCGTCAGCGTTTTCTGTTGCACTCTTCATCGCGACCATGCGTGCGATCTGTTCACTGACAGCAGCATCCAGAAAACATTTAAATAATTTGATGCGGAAGCTCGTAGGTACAACTTCCTCAAGGATGCTTTCGGCTGAGGGCATGAATTCATAATCGGTATCAGTCGTACCACCTGCGGTATCATCACCGTCCTCATCACCTTCAACTTTTCCCAGTGGAAGTAAGGTTTCGACGACAGCTTGTTGCTTGGAACTTGTGATGAAACGTGTGTAGGTAACGTCGAGTCGATCAAGTTTACCGGCGATGAATTGGTCCATCAGAGCGTCGGCGATAGGTTTCACTTCATCAAACTTGGGTTGATCTTCGAAATGTGTATAGGATTCATCGGCGGTCAGTCCGCGAAATGATAGGTTGGTAATTCCACGTTTTCCAGAGATGACTAGATTTACGTTATCGTACTGTTCAGAGAGCTTTTGATGGTGGTTGATTGCTTCTCGTACGACAGAGCCATTATAACCACCACAAAGTCCGCGGTTTCCAGTCAGGACAATCAGAGTTGCATTCTCAGTGGTTTGACGATCTTCGAGCAACGGGTGTTGCACTTCGGTCCCACTATTCGCGAGATTTGTGACAACTTCGGTGATTCGCTGAGTGTACGAAGTCGCCGCGACTGCTCGATCCATCGCTTTCTTGAATCGCGCAGTTGCAATCAACTCCATCGTCCGCGTAATCTTGCGAATATTGCGAACCGACTTACGTCGTTTATCTAATGCCTTGGCATTTGCCATCTGTCAATTTCCTGTGTTGACGTTTACTGTTTGCTATTTATAGCGAAACGTTCTCTAATCTTCCTCTGTTGTTTCGGATGCTGCAGCAACTGCGTCGGTTGCAGCTTCCGCAGCTTGATCGTCACGATAACTTTCATCCAACGACTTGAACTCATTGATCGCTCCGATCAACTCATCCTCATCTCGAATAGCTCCTGTTTCGAGGATGGCATCCAAAATTTCGGGTTTTTGATCTCGCAAGAACTCTAACAAGTCGTTTTCGAACTGTGGGACATCGGCGATCGCGACATCGTCTAAGTAACCTTTGGTACCGGCGAAAATCATACAGACCTGCTCGTTCACAGGTAGAGGTGTATACTGCCCTTGTTTTAGTAGTTCGACCATGCGGTAGCCGCGATCGAGTTGGGCTTGAGTCGCTGCGTCGAGGTCGGTCCCGAGCTGAGCGAACGCTTCGAGTTCACGGAAGGCTGCAAGGTCGAGTCGTAAACTACCGGCGACGCCTTTCATACCTTTAATTTGAGCCGCACCACCTACTCGAGAAACGGACACGCCAACATTCATAGCGGGGCGAATACCGGAGAAGAACAAATCAGGTTGTAGATAGATTTGTCCGTCGGTAATCGAAATCACGTTCGTTGGAATATAGGCGGATA
>JAPKCH010000099.1 GCA_026421185.1 Dehalococcoidia bacterium
TTCAGTTTGGTGACGGGCCGGGGGCTCGAACCCCGAACCTAGTGATTAAGAGTCACTTGCTCTGCCATTGAGCTAGCCCGTCATTGTTAACAATTCAAGCGTAGCTAATACGAAGTGTCAACGGCAATTAGCGTCGGTATCAGTACGAGTCGCACTTGTAGTACATTTTCAGAGCCGTATTTTCAGCGAATATTTCCCTAAGCCAACAATACGGTTCATCATTCGAACTACTATCTGAATAGAGATAAACCGTATTTATATCTAAATATGGTCAGTCCTAAACGAACTAAAGAGCAGCCTCATCACGCTCACCAGTACGTACTCGAATTACATCTGTAACTGGTGACACAAATATTTTTCCGTCGCCTATAGCGCCTTCTGCTGAGCTTTTTGCGGAATTCAGTATCGTCTGAATAATTTTCTCTTTGTCCGCATCTGGAATTACGATCGTAATCAGCGCCTTGGGTAACGATGTTCGAGTCGCAGTACTTGCACCGCGACCTGTGAACACTTCGACACCCTGTTGTTTACCTCGTCCATTTACGTTCTGCACGTTGAATCCACCACACCCGACTTCGTCCAACGCCTCAACGATTAGGTTGATTCTGTCGGGCCGAACAATTGCTTCGATTTTTATCAAGTCTCACAAACCTCACTCATTACGACACATCTCGTGTACTACAAGTAATAGCGGTTTCGTTATTCACCTTTGTTTATTCTGTGAGCAACGAAATTCACTGATTGTTTAGTCCGCTCCGTCTGCGACATATCCACGCTCACCATGCAGCGTGATGTCGAGACCGAGATCTTCTTCATTACTCTCAACCCGGAGTCCAAGACCAGGAAGTACGTCAAGAACCTTTAAAATCACGAATGTAAGGACTCCTGAATAGACTACTACCGCTACCACTGCTCGAACATTAGCCCAGAGTAATCCATACTCGCCGTCAATTACGCCAACGTTCTGCAATACACCGTCATCATCCATCATCTGGATGGCAAATATACCGGTAGCAATCGATCCCCAAATTCCGCCAACGCCATGAACGGCGAAGACTTCGAGAGCATCATCAATCCCGGTTTTGGCCATCAATTTGACTGCAGAGTACGCGGCAATACTTCCGACAATCCCAATAGCGAAAGCGCCCATCGGCCCTACAAAGCCTGCAGCGGGCGTTATTGAGGCTAACCCTGCGATAGCTCCCGTGGCAAAACCTACACCACTCGTACGGCCTGTCGATTGAAATTCGAGGATCATCCAAACGAGTCCAGCGATTGCGGCTGAAGTATTGGTTACTAAGAAAGCCATAACTGCAACGTTATCGGCAAGTAGACCCGATCCAGCATTGAATCCAAACCAGCCGAACCACAGTAACCCTGTGCCCAATAGAACAAAAGGAACGTTATGCGGTTCTACACCACGTTCAACTTGCCTACGTGATCCCACCATCTTGGCGACTACGATAGCTGCGATTCCTGCAGAAGCGTGGACTACGATCCCACCCGCGAAATCTAGCGCTCCGATTCCGGCAATCCAGCCGTCATCTGCCCAGACCCAGTGAGCAACGGGTACGTATACGAGAGTTACCCACACAAACAAAAATACGATGTAAGTTGTGAACTTGAACCGTTCGGCGAAAGCACCAGTGATCAATGCCGGGGTAATGATTGCGAACATCATTTGGAATATGGCGAATAGCATTGGCGAAATACCGCCATCTACACCTTGATCAGATACGTTTCGGAATCCGATGTAATCGAAGTTCCCAATGAAGTCACCACCAGCTCCGAAAGCCAGGCTATATCCCCATAGAACCCATAGAACGCTGACTACACCCATTGCAACATAGCTGTACATCATCGTCGAGACGACGTTCTTTCCACGAACTAGACCACCGTAGAAAAACGCTAGGCCAGGGGTCATTAGTAACACTAAAGCCGACGCGGTCAGCATCCACGCAACATTACCGGGATCGGACATATTCGAACTCCAAATCCTATTTTCTCAATGAATTCATCAGGGATTATTTGCACAATTCAATAGGTGAGTACATTGAAGAAGTCGATGACGAATCATTAGTTGGAAAAAAGCGACCCCTGAAAATCGCCTCCGACTCAATACCGGAATTTCAATCTAGCAAACGAGCACCAGTTGATAAACAGCTACTCGATGATTTCATTCTACAAATTTCAATTTACCTAATTGACTAACTATCCGAGATCATCACACCACCGACAGCCCAGTTAGATTTTTCCACGTCCTGAAAAATAATAGTCGTGGCTGAATCAGGTACACCGGCAGTCTCTGAAATCGCCTTTGTAATCGCCTTTGCAAGATCAGATTTCTGTTGATCGGTTCGACCGGCGTACAGTGCAACGTTCACAATTGGCATTACTTCACCTCTGATGATTTATATCGTCGATATTCAAACTACTTGGCAAATTATAGGGATTTTACAGATCGTAGTTCTGAGAATTTTAAGTCAATAGCAATTGCTACGCCGTATTCCTAATACAATTAAGAAACCGATGGATTCCATAGCCAACAATAAAACCACCGAATTAAACGAATTCGGGCTAATTGCCCGACTCGCAAAATTCGGTGCTGCGTCGAATCTGCAGAACGCTGAAGCGGTCCTTATTGGAATCGGAGATGATGCTGCTGTCGTTTCGACACCATCAAGTCAGATGCTGTTAACCACTGATGCCATAGTTGATGGCGTCCATTTCAAGTCTAGCGACGAACGTTGGTACGACATTGGATGGAAATGCGCCGTATCTAACATTAGCGATATCGCTGCTATGGGCGGTACACCTGATCACGCCCTCGTCACGCTTGGGGTGCCACCCGAAGCTTCGATCGATACATACATTGAGTTCTACTCAGGCATGAATAAGGCATTTGAAAAATTCGGTGGGAGAATTGTCGGAGGAGATGTAGTTTCATCCCCAACCATGTTCGTGAATATCGCACTCACAGGTCACCCATTTCCCGGTCCAGACGGAGCTCCCACTACACTCCGCCGCAGTGAAGCAAAGCTGGGAGACGTAGTTTGTGTAACAGGTGATCTCGGAAGTTCTGCGGGTGGGCTTGAGGTTCTTATTAGTGGCGAAACCAATCCTAGTGGACAGATACTCATTGACAGACATTTCCGTCCCACTCCCCGTATCCAACTAGGAAACACGCTAGTTGCAGCCGGTATTCAGTGTGCGATGGACATTAGCGATGGTCTTGTCGGAGATCTCGAAAAACTCGCCAAAGTCAGCAATGTCGGAATTACCATTGAGATAGCAACAATACCGTTGTCTGATGAATTGATATTTATGTTCGATAGCAGTGCGATAGAACTAGCGCTAAATGGCGGCGAAGACTACGAACTAGTTTTTATTGCACCAGAATCTGTCGTAAACAATTTGCCGAAAGATGCGTTGAATCAAATAACCGTAATAGGAAGCGTGACGAGCGATCAG
>JAPKCH010000042.1 GCA_026421185.1 Dehalococcoidia bacterium
TCATTTACATCCCAGAAATAAGCCGAGATACAAGGCAGGTTCTGATGTTGAATATAAGCGAATCAAACTCCATAACAAGCGTTGATGTACGTGTAATAGGGGTTGGTGGGGCAGGTTGTTCTTCATTGAATCGACTCTTAGAGAACGCCTCCGAATCAATGAGCATGCTAGGAATTGACACTGGAACAGCCGCACAGAACCTTCCAAGTAATGTCGAAACACTGACGATGGGCAACGGGTTCGGTAGTGGGGGGAATCCTGAAACAGCTATCGAGATGTTCGCCGACGCCGAGCTATCTGTATCTGATTTTATTGGTGAAGCTGATGTCGTGATTATCCTTGCAGGACTTGGGCGCGGCACCGGATCTGCGCTATCACCTCGCATTGCGGAACTTGCCCGAAGGTCTGGAGCTCTCACAATCGCAGCGGTGAACTTGCCTTTCGAGTTCGAAGGACGCTTCCGCAACCAATCGGCTAACAAAGCGCACAGCGAGCTCATGAGTTCAGCTGATGCGGTTATCACTATGAACAATGATGAATTGTCGAAGCTAAGTTCAACGGGTGCGTCGTTGAATGGAGCATTCCAGGAAGCTGATCGAAATATCTCGAACGCGGTTCATGCCATAACCAACGCATTGGAATCATCGCCGGTGCGTAACGCTGCAGTTCAGCAGTCACTGAGTAGTGCAGGAGAGTCAGTCGTACTCTCTGCCGTAGCGAATGGTTTGCACGCCGGCAGTACGGCCGTGGTGGCGGCATTCCAAAGCTCAAGTAGAGACTTCGCTCGCGCACGGTCTGCTGTACTTCACGTAGAAGGCGGAATTGGTCTATCGCTTGGGCAGGTTGCAGAAGCGGTTGCTGAAATTCGTGAACGTTTAGGACGTCGTGCTGAGATTAACGTTTCGAGCGAACGACGAACTGGATTTGGTCAAGACATCAAAGTGACACTCGTGCTTGCTGGAATAGAAAGTTATGGGGATCATGCCGAAGCGTTCACCTCGACATCTAAGCAAGAAAGCTCCAACCCGATTCCAAGTAGTTCTATATTTGACACAGTGGAACCACAGCGCACACGTGGTCCGGTGCTACTTCCAACGGGTTAGCCATCTAAGCTGTTGAGATTGTATTTAGCGGACCCGGTCTTCGGACCGGAAGATAAGAACGCCGTACCGAACGCCTCGGTATGGCGTTCTTTTTTAATATGCTGTGACAGATCCTAGGTGGTACAAACAGAGCTGCGTTAGTCAGCGACAATTTGTGGAGTCGCATTAGTCTCAGGTGGAATGAACATGTAACCGCTGCCCCTGACAGTCTTGATAATTCCCTTGCCTGCAGATGTCTTATTGAGCTTCTTACGTAAACGGAATATCGTAACGTCAATCGCATTGTGCGCCGGGCGGGAGTCTTGGGACCAGCATCGATCCATAAGTTCGACCGCTGAAACTGGCTTTTCTGGTGAAGATGCAAGCGTGTGCATGAGCAAGAACTCAGTGGGGGATAACGAAATACGTACGCCATCCATTTCCATTCGTTCCGATTCTGGATTCAGAGCGAAGCCTGCGAATCGGATCGGAACGGTAATTGGAAGCGGGGCGCTGGTTGAAGTCGATTTCTCGATGACTCTGAACGGTTGATTCTGACTCGTTACTGCGTTTGGTCTTAAAGCTGATGTATCAAACGAACTGAAACTGACGATTAGTTCTAGCTGCTCAATTTCGGGCAATGTCGGTAGAACAGAAGATTTGTTCAATACATAAACGACACCGACTGTGTCGAGGCCACGAGTGATCGGTGAAACGATCCCCTGCGTGAATCCTGACTGCTTGGCCCATTCAGGCAAGGATTGTTCACTATCGGCAGACATGGAAACGACGATCGCTGAACCTTGACGTGCTGCGACTGCTCCAGGGTGATTGCTATCTATCGGTTCAAATTCATCTCTGATGTGTGAAAGTTGGCCATCGTAACTCCAGTTTGACGGCGCTAAAACCCCAAGGGAATCGCGGAGATTGAACACTACTGCTGCGGGATATTCTGTTGCCATACGAGCAGCTGAAGCGAGCCGGGCGTCGGCACTGAGCGAACTGTTGCTGCGCAATGTCCTCACACCGCTGAGAATCCTGCTAGCGCTTGCTTCGTTCGCCAATTTTTTTTCTGCTTTGGTCAAATCCGATTGAACAATGTCATTCAAACTCGAAAGACGTAAGTGATTTGCTACTCCAAGAGTGATGAGTACAAATGCAGACGGCACAAGCACCATTGCCGTGCCTGTAAATACGGCGAAAAGCGTGACAGCGAATAACGTCGAACTGAGTAATAGCGAATATACGAGCCATTTGTTGGTAAATGCTCCGACCCACTGATTCATGGTGGAGACTAATGACTGCAGTGTCTGGCTGGCGGGCATGTTGATATCTCTGTTACTCATGGCAACCACCGTACCTAAATTGCCTATGAGGCTCTTGATTGTAGTTGAACGGAATTTGACGGAATCGATAGTCGGTTGTCGAAAGTACGCCAGTTGGACGTACACTAGATGGATGAACTCGAAATATATTCACGAAACCATTCCTAAGATCAGAAGGGCACCAGAACACTGGGCACTCTAGGCCGACTGAAAAGTCTTATCGGTCGCGGCAACAATATCGACGAATCAACATCTGCTGAATCGAATCCACGAACTAGCAAACGTCAAGCCGCTAACCGCACACAAAATTCCACCGAATCCACTATCTCGCAATCTGCAAATTCGTCAACTGAACGACCTCGCAAGCGAAAACCTCGTAAGAAACAGAACTCTCAACAGCGTAACGAAACGCGTAGATCTGAACCTCGACGTGACGACTCTCGAAGAGATGATCGCGATTCCGAACGTTCGGATTCAAGAGGTCGTAGTGACGACCGTCGATCATCACGGTCTCATCGAGAACGACGAGAAGATCGTGATGATCGAAGTGACACCCGGGCAATAGGTCCACGATCTGAAAAACGCAAGGATTCCGGTAACCAAGACGCCGATCGTCAGCCAGATAACCGACGCCGCACCCCACTTTCAGAATCTGACAGAGGTGGTCAACGATCACGACGAGATGTTCGTGCTCCGCGTGAAGATTCTCCAGATCGTCGTGATTACCGTCCGGTAAAACGTGAAGACTCGGAATCTCGAACGCCTCGTCGCGAGCCACGAGCTCGTAAAGACGATCGTTACTCTAAGCCTGAATACCGGGAGACTCGTGAAGAGGCTGCACGGTCGGACAAGAAGCAAACACCGGTTCGTGGACGTCCGGTCAGACGCCGTGAACAGGAAGCTCCTCAACCGCAAGATGAGGCAGTAACTCCGGTTTTAACTGATGTGCAGGGAACCACGGAATGGGGTGGGCTGCAACTTGAGAAGACAATCGTCAGCTCGATTTTGAATATGGGCTACGAAAAGCCGTCTGATATTCAAGAAGCTTCTATTCCTTGGCAGCTACAAGGCCGTGACGTAGTCGCACAGGCTGTAACAGGGTCGGGTAAAACCGCATCATTCGGTATACCGATGTGCAACATGGTAGATCCCGATTCTAGGGATGTTCAGGGACTAGTACTCGTACCTACACGTGAACTTGCACAGCAGGTTCAGCGCGAACTGTCATTGATTGGTCGAGATCGTGGAGTTGGCGTAGTTGCCGTTTACGGTGGTGAACCGATTGCCAAACAGATTCGAACTTTGGAAAAAGGAATGTCGATTGTGGTCGGCACACCAGGTCGACTCAAAGACTTGATAAACCGCCGTGTTCTTGATCTTGGATACGTCCGTAACGCTGTGTTGGATGAGGCTGATGAGATGCTCGACATCGGATTCGCCGATGACATGGAGTTCATTCTAGAACGAACTCCAAGTACTCGTCAGACTGCTCTATTCTCAGCTACTATTCCCGGATTTATTCGTGGACTAATTCGTCGATATCTTGATGATCCACGCTGGATTCAACTGGTCTCCGATTCAAAAGGACTTGAGACGGTTGATGAAGTAGATCAGGTCTTCTATGACGTTGCATCGCAGGACAAAGCCGATGGCATTATGGAAATTCTTGATGATATCGAAGGTGAATCTCAAATCCTGATTTTCAGGAAGATGCAGGTCGGTGTAGATCGACTTGCGAAGGGACTAACTGGAGAAGGATTCGCCATTAAGGGCATTCACGGCGGAATGTCGCAAAGTGAGCGAAACCGAGTGATGAATTCGTTCCGTGATGGCAGTCTGAGAATGTTGGTTGCGACTAACCTCGCAGCACGTGGATTAGATATCCCAACCATCTCACATGTCATCAACTACGACATGCCAGAAAACATTGAGGAATACGTCCACCGAATCGGACGTACAGCTCGAATGGGTAAACGAGGAACGGCAGTCAGCTTTATCGGTGAATGGGACTTCGAACTGCATGAGCAGATCGTCATCAAGATCGGTGAAGAGAAGATGATTAGGCGAAAGTTTAAATTCTACTAACCGTTCAGGCCTGTAGATTCTTTGCGAATTTGAGAAATGAGCCGGTACTTAGTGCCGGCTCATTTCTATTTAAATTCCTACTTTTCCGCCACGTACATTTGTGCCATCGCCGGTAATCATCTGAACAATTTCTTTTGAGTGTATGACCTCAGTGTCATCCTCTGGCTGGTAGTCCAAATACTTTCTGGCAGTTTCGAGTGACCAGAAGCGGCGAGTGTTGTCGCTACAACCGTATGCCACGACAAAAGGAACACCGTGCTCGTTCTCGATGTTTGGTGCCTCGACTGCTTTCGTGAATAATTGAGTGATGTCACGCGGGCTAATGTAAGCCCCAAGATTTCGTTTGAATTCGGCTAAACCACCACTCGTTTGTTCCGACATAGAATCCTCCGAAAGATAGTTGCCCGCTTCAATAGGCCGGGTGAAACCGATGCGTAGCATAACGGTCTCTAGTTTCCTTCCGAAAATACCGCATGCATACGGATAGGCAAGTAGTTCATAAGCCGCTTTTGCCCAGCCATAGAAATTGTCGGAAATAGGAAAATCAGTAGGGTGAACCATATCCATTTTGCGATCGTGAATCAACGAATGCTCGTACCAGTCGGCAGCGTGATTCGAGCTTGCAACTGCAATTCGACGAACACCAGCATCGTAAGCTGAACGATAAATATTGTTAGCCATCTGAACATTTTCGTGTTCATTATCGAACCTGTCGATAGGAGCTATTTTTGAAGTTGCACCACGTGCGATGTAAGGTTTGAAAGCGAGATGAATGACCGCATCAACTCCTTCAAATAGATGAGCGTACTTCGTTCGATCAGCATCGATAAAATCGGCTATATGAACGCCATCAATCTTTTTCCCATCTCGATCAGTGTCAGAAACGTCAGCCAAAATCATATCGAAACGATCTCGCATAGTCGGCAACATCAGCGAGGCGATGTAACCGCTCGCACCAGTCATCAAAATTTTTCGTTTATCCATACTCAAGACTCCTAAGAAACCGATTGCTTATCGCTGAAATTCGATATTTCTGGAGTCTCTAGCCATGTTTGGCGTCTGTCAACGACGTTCACTGAGTCAACTAAGACAAATGAGTTGTAATATGCTGAGGTATGACTACAAAAACTTGGCTCAAAGGCAACCTTCACACTCACACGACCAACAGTGATGGCGATGAATCGCCCGAACACGTCGCGGAGTGGTATCACGAACAGGGCTATGACTGGCTTTGCTTGTCAGATCACAACCACCTGACAATTCTCGAAGGTACCGACTCTGAGAAGGCTAAGTGGCCTTTATTGGTTGCTGGTGAAGAAGTAACTTCACGAAACGCCGATGGCCCAGTTCATATCAATGGATATGGCGTGAGCGAAGTCGTTGAAGCTTCAGAATCGACCGACATCGTTACGGCGATGCGTGAGAATGTGGATCGAATTATATCCGCTGGCGGTATGGCTTCGATCAATCATCCTAACTTCCGGTGGGCTTTCGACGACGGTGCGATGATGCAGGTTGAGGGCTACAAGTTCATGGAAGTGTTCAACGGACATCCTGAAACCCACAATGCTGGTGGTGGTGGGAAGGCTAGTACTGAAGGCATTTGGGATCGACTTTTGACCAAAGGTCGCCGTGTGTGGGGACTCGCAGTGGACGACTCACACCACTACACGGGCGAGTTTAGCGCAAACCGGTCAAATCCTGGCCGAGGATGGATTCAAGTAAAAGCGGCTCAGCTTTCTCAACAAGATATCTACGAAGCTATGTCAGACGGAGACTTCTACTCATCGACCGGTGTTTCTTTCGGGGACATGTCCATTACCCAACGAGAGGTCAATTTGGATATAGATCCTGAATCGACCCCAAGTGACGGTATTCAGGCTAAATACACGACGTTGTTCACTGGTTCACACGGGCGATTACTACATGAATCGACTAGTATTTCGCCTTCTTACAGACCGACTCGACTAGATGGTTATGTTCGAGCTACTGTGTACTCTTCACGTGGCACCAAGGCGTGGACTCAACCGATATTTATCGACGTTTAGGTTATGGTTTTTCTTCGAATTAGCCCAAGATATATTCCCTAATTTGACGGAACGGGCGAGATGACTCTCATCACGTTCAAAGGCTAATTGGAGGCGCGGGTTGGCGACACGTTATGAAGGCACGATTCACGCTCCAAGGTTTCCTTATGGTCTTGAATGGTTCAACACGCATTCGCCGGTAACTCTCGACGACCTGAGCGGTCGGCTAGTAATACTTCACTTCTGGACATACTGCTGAATTAACTGCATGCATGTACTTCCGCAGTTGCGGAAGTTGGAAGAAAAATACTCCGATGTTTTGACTGTTATCGGCGTCCACTCAGCGAAATTCAACGCCGAAAAATCGTCTGACAACGTTCGCGAAGCTGTGCGGCGGTATGGCATTGGACATCCTGTTGTAAACGACGCCGATTTCGAGATATGGAAATCGTACGCTGTTCGTGCTTGGCCGACATTGATGTTCCTAGATCCATCCGGCAAGGTAATCGGTAGGCATGAAGGCGAAATACTCGTCGATGCCTTAGATCAAGTAATTGCCGGAATGATCGAAGAACACGAACCTTTGGGATTATTCAAACGGGGTCCGTTCGTTATTCAACCCGAACTTCAATCTGATTCTCAGCTGTCGTTTCCTGGCAAAATTACATCAGATGTAGACCGCGAGTGGTTAGTAATTTCTGACTCGAATCATCGCCGCCTGATCATTTGCGACCTCGGGGGCAAGGTTGATGTGGTTATCGGAAACGGTGAATCTCCGCTGGCTGCTGCAGATTGTCTCGGCACATATGGTTCACGTGAATTCGATCAGCCACTATTCGACAACCCTCAGGGTGTCGAGATAAATGGTGATACTCTCTACGTCGCCGACGCCGGAACCCACACGGTAGTCAAAGTTGGACTCATCACAGGTACGGCTGAAACCATGGCTGGTACTGGGGAGCAGTCCTTTTATCGTCATAAGGGCGGTGAAGCGCTCAACACTCCGCTAAATTCTCCATACGATCTTTCACTGAACGATGGCATCTTATACATCGCCATGGCCGGATTCCACCAGTTGTGGGCATTGAATATCTCAGAGGAATCAATCACTCCGTTTGCAGGCGACGGAGGCGAAGATATAGTCGACGATCTCAAGAACCATGCTCGACTCGCCCAACCATACGGAATCGAAGTTTCTAACAACGCAATTTTCTTTATTGATAGTGAAACCAGTGCACTGCGTGTGTGCGCGATTGCTGAAGAGGGTAGGGTGGTAACTCTAGTCGGAAAAGGTTTATTCGACTTTGGTGATCACGACGGAGTGGGGAGAGAAGCATTGCTTCAGCATCCTCAGGGATTATCTGTACACAATGATCAAATCTATATCGCCGACTCTTATAACAATAAGATCAAATCGGTTGCCATCGGATCGCTCCAAGTGAAAACGATCGCCGGTTCAGGAGAACCCGGCGATATGAACGGCTACTCTACAATCGCTCAATTCAATGAACCGGCAGGGATTACTGTTGTAGGTAACCGAATATTTGTAGCAGACACGAATAACCATAAAGTGAAAATTATCGAACTAGATTCGGGTCAGGTGTATCCGCTAGAACTGACCGGATTGTGATTTAGTTGACAGGAATTTTTGTTCCGAAGTTGCTGAACTTCTTACTACTAGTTCAGATAGTTCTCGTGAGTACATCTGATGGTTGTGCCAGCGCATTCAACCGGCGAACAATTGGCTCGAAATCGAATATTCGAATCCCATAGGATAAACATGCCTAATCGACTGGCGAACGAAACAAGCCCGTATCTGCTTCAGCACAAAGACAATCCAGTCGATTGGTATCCGTGGAGCGATGAAGCATTGTCTGCTGCACGATTGCTCGACAAACCTATCCTGTTATCGATTGGTTACTCGTCTTGTCACTGGTGTCACGTGATGGCGCACGAATCGTTCGAAAACGAATCTATAGCTTCCATCATGAATGCGAATTTCATCAACATAAAAGTTGATCGAGAGGAACTTCCGGACGTCGATTCTATCTACATGACGGCAGTACAGGCGATGACCGGATCTGGCGGTTGGCCATTGACGGTGTTCATCACTCCTGACGGTCAGCCATTCTTCGGCGGTACATACTTTCCGCCCGAAGACCGGCCACACATGGCTGGCTTCCCACGGGTGCTCGATGCTATTTCTGACGCGTATGCCAACAAACGGAAGGAAATCATCGATAACTCTCAGCAGATCGTCGCCACCATACGTGAACAGTCGACTCCACAAAAGAACGACGGATCAGTCGAGGAATCGCTGATATTTGGAAGCTTCACGCATTTGGTTAGTAATGCTGATCTCGAAAATGGCGGAATGCAAGGCGCTCCTAAATTTCCACAGCCAATGATCTATGAATTGTTGCTCAGATACTGGAAGCGAACCGGCAGTTCACAGGCATTGGACACCGTAACTCTCACACTTGAAAAAATGGCTCATGGAGGCATTTACGATCAGATAGGCGGCGGGTTCGCTCGTTATTCAGTCGATGATAAGTGGTTAGTTCCGCATTTTGAAAAGATGCTCTACGACAACGCTCTGCTTGTTTCGCTGTATTTGCATGCATACCAAGCCACGAAAAAACCACTGTTCAAGCGAATCGTTGAGGAAACGCTTGAGTACATTACCCGGGAGATGACTCACTCGGCGGGTGGATTCTATTCAGCATCCGATGCTGATTCTGAGGGTGTTGAGGGCAAGTTTTTTGTCTGGACTTCGGACGAAATTGACACGGTATTGAGTGAGTCGGACTCTGAATTCGCAAAGGCGTATTGGGGCGTCACTAAAGCAGGAAACTTTGAGGGGGCAAACATACTGAATCTCCCAATATCACAAGAAAATTTGTTGACCCGTTCTGAACGAGTATCTTCAGAGATAATCGAGCAGGTCGCTCGAATTCGTAGTCGACTGCTTGAAGCACGCTCAAAGAGAATCGCTCCGGGAATCGACGACAAAATTTTGGTTTCGTGGAACGCACTAATGCTGAAGGCATTTGCTGAATCCGGTGCCGTATTTGAAAATCCTGAATGGATTGCGATAGCTAAGAAGAACGCTCATTTGCTGCTCGATCAGGTCAAAAACTCTGAAGGGTTATTGCTTCATACATGGAAGGCGACAAGCGCTACGGAGGGCGATGCTCGTATATTTGGCTACCTTGATGACCACTCCTATCTCATCGACGCTCTGCTGAGCCTTTACGAAGCTACGTTCGACTATTCATACGTCAACGAAGCTCAGTCGATAGCGAACCAGATGATCGATCGCTTTTGGGATGTCGATTTGGAAGTGTTCTATGACACTTCGCTCGAACACACTAAACTTCTCGTTCGACCTCGTGATGTTCTGGACAATGCTTTGCCTTCTGGCGGCGCCATTGCTGCAATCGCTTTGCAGCGACTCAGTAGGTTCACTGGTGAAGAGGATTATATTGCCAAAGCGGAAGCATCAATGAAACCTTTGATTCCTCATATGGAGCAAGCGCCGTCTTCCGTTACGTCATGGCTCGCTGCTGTGGACTTATTGCGATCGAATGCACAAGAAGTCGTCTTAGTCGGCGACGAAGCAGATCCAGTGATTTCGGGTATGAAACGAGAGCTTTGGGCGGAGTTTGCCCCGAATACAGTGTTAGCGGGTCTGCACAGCGTTCCAGATGGAAGTGAACGGTCTCCACTGCTAAAAGGTAGGTCCCAGGTGAATGGTAAAGCTACTGCGTTCGTCTGTGAGAATTACGCCTGTAAATTGCCAGTGACCAGTGTCGCTGAACTAATCGAGCAATTAGGCTAGTCGGTGTTGTTAGAGTCGGAAGAACTGGTTTCTTCTGAATCTGTCGAATTATTGGCAGTCTGTTCTTCAACTGCCTGTTTGGCTGCTTTTGAATCAGCTCTCCGGTCGATTCTTTCGCGAACAACTGCCAGACCAACTCCAGCTGCAGTTCCGGCAACACCCAAGATCGCCAGAAAAGGTCCTACGGTAGTTCTACACATCTAGTAACAGCGTCCATTCTGTCTATGAAAAATCGCAAATACAGTCTAGAAATTGTACTGCCACATCTATTCATACGAAACTAATTAGCGAGATCTCTTCGGGCAAATCTCAACATAAAAATTGCTGTCGCTGCTACTTCAATCCCAAGCAATGTGAACGAAGTTGATTTCATGCTCGCCATAGAACCTAGTCTGCATCAGCGTACTTTTCGAGCACTTCGTCAGAGAAGTCGCCGTTTGAGTAGACCTTCGATACATCGTCGAGTTCTTCAAGCGCATCAAGCAAGCGAAGAGTCTGCATTGCACCCTTATCGTCGAGTGGTACGAGAGTGGTTGGTACGAGAGCTATATCGCCGCTTTCAACCGTTATGCCGGATAGAGCTTCAACGCTGGTCTTTACTTCGGCGAACTCTTCATATGGAGCAGTGACCTGAACGGTTGTTCCATCAACCTCTACATCTTCGGCACCAGCATCTACGATCTCCAGAGCTATGTCTTCTGGATCACCCTCATCGACATTTACGGTGATAAGGCCTTTGTTTACAAAATTCCATGCAACAGCATTGGCTCCTGCGAGGTTGCCACCGCCGCGAGTGATCTTTGCTCTAACTTCAGCTGCAGTACGGTTTTTATTGTCGGTAAGCGTTTGGACGATAATTCCAGCTCCGCCAGGACCGTATGCCTCGTAACTGATTTCTTCGAGTATTACCGAATCATCGCCAACACCTGAACCACGAGCGACAGCTCGGTCGATGTTGTCTTTAGGCATGTTCTGCGACTTAGCGTTATCAATCGAAAGTCGCAGACGGAAGTTCATCTCAGGATTTGGATCGCCACCACGAGCTGCGACCATGATTTCTCGAGCAAGCTTGGTGAATAGCTGACCGCGCTTAGCGTCAGCAGCACCTTTTTTGTGCTTGATGGTGCTCCATTTAGAGTGACCTGACATTCAGATTTCCATCCTGTGCGTGATTCGGTATTGACTCCAACGGAGGAGCCGTTCGATCTGAGAAACACAGTTTACCGAAAACAAAGGACTTAGAGTAATCCCTCAGGGAGGTTGATCTTCATCGTATTAGACTCTTTGTCGACATCGGCAATAATTCCGTCGAGGACTGGTATGAGAATTTCGGCTGGTTTCTTCTCGTCGGATTCTTGTTCCGGCGTGATGATTAATACATCGTTGCTGCCGGTTTCGAGAATCTCAGTGAGATTTCCCAGCTTTTGACCTTCGGTAGTTACTACGTTGAGACCGAGGATCTCGTAGTGGTAGTAAATCCCTGGAGGATTTACTGGAAGCTCTTCAGCAGGAACAGAAAGCTCAAGATCTCGTAGGTGATCGGCTTTTTCGATTGAATCGATGTTCGCGAAAGTCAGCTTTGCTGAATCACCAGATTTGCCGGTTGCGATGATTTCGTATGGTTTGCCGTCCGCTATGACGGTATCACTGATAACAAATCTATCGGGGATGCCGGAGTAAATCTCAACAAGCACCGCACCTTTGATACCGGTAGGGCGCCGGACGCGACCAACCACAACCAAATCGTTGTCCGGTATTTCGGACTGATTATTGAAACCGGTCATAGTGGTTAAAAGTTAGCCTGTACGGCTAGTCAATTTCAAGGCTGACGCGTGTGTCAGCCTTGACTGCTGCGACTCTCAAAAGAGAACGCATCGACTGGGCTACTCGACCATCTCGGCCGATGACTTTGCCCTTGTCTTGATCGTCGACAGACAAGTGAAGGAAGATACGTTCACCTTCCTCTTCTTCCGTTACAGAAACTGCTTCCGGATTAGAGGCGAGTGCGCGAGCTATGTATTCGATCATCTCTCGCATCGAATCGATCGGCGACATGTCGCCGCCATCGACCTCTTCTACTTGTGAGTCGTCGTCATGATCAGCCACTTGGAGCAGCTACCTTAGGTAGAATTCCTGCTGTTTTCAACAAAGACGCAACGGACTCAGAAGGCTGTGCGCCCTTTTTGAGCCATTCGTTGATCTTCTCTTCATCGATTTTGATCGCAGGCGGGTTTGGGAAGGGATCGTAGGTGCCGATCTGTTCAATGAAAGCACCATCACGAGCTGCACGCTGGTCAGCGACAACTACTCGGTAGAACGGGTGCTTCTTAGCACCAACGCGTTTAAGACGGATTCGAACCATTCTGGAATTCACTCCATGCCGTTATTAGGGAGACGGCGGGAAAAGGAAGTAGTCGGACTCTGACCAAGTGCCAAAGTTCAACACAATCTAAGTAAAATTGTATTTGTCATTGCGTTGCAGGTCAAAGGTGTTCTAGTTCAATGCTGAGTTTGCAAACACTATGGCTGTCTTATTCTCCTCAAATTTGCTCGAAACCTGACCAGTTCTGGTCACTCGGGTCTTACACTCTTTACTCAGTTCGGCAGTACCCTGAATTTCTGTCGGCACAGCCTCAACCTATCTAGATGAGTATTTTTTGACCATTAACGATCAACAAATCACAGTTCTGTTCTTCGCCGTACTGCATGAGCGGGCAGGAACACGTAATGTCAGCATCGACGTTATTGCAGACATGACAGTTGATGATGTCGTGTTAGCTGCACGAAACGCCGCACCGAAAGACCCAAAACCGGGAAACAGTGTGATGCTGGCTCTCAATGGTGAGTACGTTAGAGGGAATGCATCGGTGAAAGCAGGGGATGAGATCGCCCTAATTCCGCCTGTAAGTGGTGGTTCGGGCGATATCAAGACTGAAACGGATTGGGTATTCATCACTCTCGAATTGCTTGATGCCGCGCCACTAACTGAATTTGTAACCACTGGTGTGGATGGCGCTGTTGTGACGTTCTTGGGTAATACTCGGGATCACAATCAGGGCAGGATAGTCGACTATCTCGATTACGAGGCGTATCAGCCAATGGCTGAAAACAAGATGGCTGAAATCATTAAAGAGATGCGCTGCAAGTGGGATCTTGGAAAAATTGCAATTGCCCACCGCACTGGACAAGTTGATATCGGTGAAACAAGCATGGTAGTTGCGGTTGGATCGGCTCATCGGCGTCCGGCGTTTGAGTCTGCGTTGTATTTCATAGACAGACTCAAAGAGATTGTTCCGAT
The DNA here is from genome assembly GCA_026421185.1 of Dehalococcoidia bacterium. GTDB lineage: Bacteria > Chloroflexota > Dehalococcoidia > Lucifugimonadales > Lucifugimonadaceae > Lucifugimonas. Next base: position 13,659 of record JAPKCH010000042.1, read on the forward strand.
TTGGAAGAAAGAAATCTTTGAAGGTGGGGAAGTGTGGATCGGTGAAACACCCGGTGCAAATAATGAAACCCCACCACCGACTCCGACTAGATAACCCTGAGAATGATTCTTATTTAGCTTCACTGATATTACGGTGAAAATATTGATGCTAAGGGACCGATTGACCAACGAATCACAACAAAACAACGCCGCCGTTCGGAATGCGAACGGGTCGGTAATTCATGCTGAAAACATTAAGAAAATCTACGGTGACATTGCTGCTGTAGATGGAATCTCGTTTAGCGTCGAACCTGGTGAAACCTACGGGCTGTTAGGGCCTAATGGTGCAGGCAAGACCACAACGATGCGAATGCTCAGCGGATTGTCGCCTGTGAATTCAGGATCGATTTCCGTCGCTGGAGTTGATGTCGTCAAAGACAATCGTGGTGTTCGAGAAGTAATGGGGGTTGTGACCCAGCATGATGGACTCGATAACGGACTTACAGTTTTTCAAAACCTATTCCTGCATGGATTTTTAGCTGGACTTTCTCGTAAAGAATCGAAGAACCGTTCCCATGAAGTGCTCGAATTCTTCGGATTACGCGATCGGTCTAAGTCCAATGTGTACGAACTTTCAGGTGGGATGAAACGGCGGTTAGCGATTGCTCGTTCAATGATGACTAATCCAAGCGTGATCGTTATGGATGAGCCATCAACAGGACTCGATCCTCAGAGTCGAAACCGAGTATGGGAAGAGCTGGCTGTCTTAAAAGATTCCGGTGTCACCGTGCTGCTCTCTACCCACTACATGGAGGAAGCGACGATTCTTTGCGATCGGCTGTCGATCATGGATCACGGAGTAATTCTTGATGAAGGGACTCCAGATCAAATGATTGAGCGTCACGCTCCAAAGGAAGTTGCTCAATTGAGAGTCACGCCTACTTCTCTTAGAACCGTTCGCGACTATTTGAACGAACGTGACATCACGTTCCGGGAAGTTGGTGCCCTAGTGAGTGTCACTGGTGCTAACGGAGAACGACCTGATTTATCCGGTCTTGAAGACACCGATGGAGTGCGGACTTCTTACCGCGCTGGCAATTTGGAAGATGTGTTCCTCGCTATTACTGGCCGAGAATTGAGAGACGAATAATGAATTTCGCAATTCCAAATCCCGGCATTAGGCGTCGAAGCGTCACTGGCTTATGGCTTCGCCATGCAGTTTCTTTCGTTAGATATTGGAAAATTGTTCTGACATGGGTATTGATCGAGCCTGTCATTATTTTGGTGGCAGTCGGATTCGGCGTCGGAAAACTCGTGGAAGAAGTTGAGGGCGCACCTTCCTATGCAGAGTTCGTGACACCTGGTCTGATCATGGGAAATGCGATGTTCCATGCTCTATTTGAGACATCATGGAATGCTTACAACAGAATCGACAATGACGTTTACGAGACTGCTTTAACAACACCTATCACCATCACCGAAATAACGATGGGTGATATTTTGTGGGCAGTGACTCGGTCGGTCATGACTGTTGTCGGAACGGCGATAGTTGCCTTTTTGTTTGGCTGGCTTAACCATTGGGAAGCAGTTGGGATACTAATTCCTGCCGTGATGGTCGGAATTACTTTCGGTGCACTCGGCTTTTTGTTCTCGGCAGTGGCGCCTCACACTACGTTCCTGACACTTGTGTTCACGCTCGTTGCTTCGCCTATGTTCTTCTTTTCTGGTTCGTTCTTCCCTATTTCGATTCTTCCGGATTGGGTAGAACCTGTTGCATGGGTGATGCCATTGACGTCAGCAGTGCACATTGCACGCGGGTTCGCACTCGGGAGTTTGGACATAACCCACTTGTGGGCAGGGTTGTATATGGTCGCTTTGACCGCCGTGCTGTGGCCGGCTGCGATCGTCTTATTACGGCGCAGATTAATTAAATAGTCGGCCGTAAATCATCTAGACTTACGCAAAAATCCTTTGCCGATGTGGCAGTGTGAAGTTATATTGGATTAGTTCGCACTGGCACATCTTCCGCGGAGGGTTCGCATAGTGGCCTAGTGCGCCCGCCTGCTAAGCGGGTTGGGGGTGTTAAGCCTCCTCGCGGGTTCGAATCCCGCACCCTCCGCCACT
>JAPKCH010000043.1 GCA_026421185.1 Dehalococcoidia bacterium
AGTTATTTAGGCGTTTGTGTTAACAGGTACGGCTATTTGATCGAAACGAAACTGAAACTGCTGAGGTGATTCATTTCGTATTTATTTTTGTCAGTTAGGTACGACTCTCGTTCCTCACTCGATTTCGGGTTATTGTTATGTATCTTGATTTCTGACAAATCGTATTCGGTCGACTTAGCATCGAATCGAAACACGATGGGAGTGACCTCAAAACATGCCTGACTGGTGGCTGGAAGCGACTCTACCGACCGTAGTGTTCGGTATTCTCCTCGTGCTATGGGTGGCCATACCCGCGCCTGAGGGTGAGTCAGATTTAGCCTCTCGATTGCGCGATAGGTTCTGCAAATAATGTTTGCAACTGCTGATCGCAAGCGACTTGTCATGGGTCTGGTGCTACTCGCATTAGTACTGGGAATGTTTCTGGCATTCAACCGTTTTCCTAAAATTGGCATCGTCGGTGAAGATCTCGACGCAGTTCAGTCGACCACAAGCCAATGTTTCCAGGGCTTTTGTATCGAACGTGATCCCGGTGTAAGTTTCACGACCCGATGGATCAAATTCTCGATCACATATCTCCGACTCGTCACAGTTGGTATGACGTTTGCGTTTTTGACTGCCGGACTCGCCGAAGCGTTCTTGTTCTCGAAATCCATGAGTAGTGGCCTTCCTACTGCAGGCGTGTTCCGCAGAACAGTTCAGGGAACAGTAGCCGGTGGAGTGATGAATCTCTGCTCTGCGTGCATTGTCCCGGTTTCCTCGGCGTTCCATAAACGAGCCAGCATTGAAGGCGCTGTCGCCATGGTGCAGGGTTCGACGACTCTCAATATTCCCGCACTGGCGATGGTCTTCTTCGTGTTCAGCCCAGTGCTTGGTTTCAGCCGATTAATTCTTGCGATAGTCGGAGCATTAATAATCGGGCCTATTGTCGTACTCAGCGTCCGGCGCGAACGAGTAAAGCAAGTCGAAATTCCTGATACTTACCAAGACCCTGATGATCTCGTAGGCTGGGGCGAAGTTCTGGGCCCGGCTTTCAGACATTGGGCGAAGGCGAGTATCGGTTACGCAATCAGATTGTCGCCCATCATGATTGTTGCCGGATTCGCTAGTGGTCTAGTTATTCAATGGCTCAGCCCGGAAATTGTGGCAACCTATCTCGGGAACGATGTACGCGGAGTTCTACTTGCTGCGACCTTCGGTGTACTGATCAACGTCCCTCTTCTATTCGAAATTCCACTTGTAGCGTTGTTGCTATTACTCGGCATGGGGACGGCTCCTGCTGCCACCCTGCTGTTTAGCGCTGCTGCCGGGGGGCCAGTCACATTTTGGGGGCTCTCCAAGCTAATGCCTCGTAAAGCATTGGCGACGTTCGCCTCAGCGACGTGGGCAGTCGGTGCATTAGGTGGCCTAATGGTTCTGTTAGGTGGAAATTACTTTTGGGAAGATGCAGGGCTTAGCGACCGCATCGGCAAAGCTTCAGAACAACGTACTGTTGCAGAGCTATTCCTAACATCTAGCTCTGCCCCCCTCGATATTGCCGATTACCCATTGGGGTTAGATGGTAATCCGGGCGCAGACGAATTTATGCCGTTCCAAAATATTGCTCCTCTGATTGGCACTGAAGCACTTATTGATAACCGATACCCAGGTGTTGCGATATTCGACTACGACCGCGACGGTGATCTCGATTTCTACGTGACATCTGCAGAATCGAACGCTGTGTTCCAGATCACCCGAGGTGGACCGAACAAGCTATTCAGGAACGATGGCGACAACAAGTTCACTGAGATTGCCGAATCAGCTGGTATTGCAGCACCGACACACAACTCAACCGCAGTAGCAGCGTGTGATCTAGACAACGACGGTTTCCAAGATATCTACGTTGGTGCGCAGGGTCGAATCGGCGACAATCTCGACTATCGGTCGCTGGCTCAAAACCCATCACTTGCAGCAGTAGTTCAAGATCGACTTTTCCATAACAACGGCGATGGCACATTCACCGATATCACGGCGACAGCATTTGGTACGGAAGCCAATCCCCGTTCTGCCACAAGCATCGCATGTGGAGATTTAGATAACGATGGCTGGCTCGACCTTTACGTAGGAAATCGAGCAGATCAAGATTTCGTTCGCTTCGACACTTCACGCCATCACGGTCATTTCAACACTTTCTTCCATAACAATGGAGACGGAACGTTCACCGATCAAACAGTCGAAGCTGGACTAGTTTCACCGCCAATTCGAATGCGAGATATTTCTGGCAATCCGATCCTCTATCCAGCCCCCGGAAACACGACGATAGAGGGATTCGATATCAGTGAGACCGACGCCAACGGCAACATCGTAGGCGATCCGGCAGGTCAGACTTGGGCGACCTTGATGTTTGATCACGACAACGATGGCGATCTTGATCTATGGATTGGTGACGATGGCGATCGGCTCAAGGTGTACCGAAATGACTCAAACTCAACTGGAATCAAATTCACCCCAATCGAAGAGCTTCTTGGTATCGACCAGATGGGTCAGTGGATGGGTTTTGCGCTGGGTGACTTCGACGGAGACGCCGACCTAGATGTGTTCGTCACCAACATGGGATTCCAACCGCTGGAACGTCCGTGGCCCGGGGTACCTTCGGCAGACTGTGCCTACTATCACTCGACCAACACTGGCACTTGTTTCCACGCCTTGATCGAGAATCGGGTCAATGAAGAGTCCGATCCCAACCGCCCCGGCGCATTTGCGTTTGTCACTGGCGAAACAGTTGTGACTCCTTCGTTAGCAATTCCGCCCTCTTCGCTAAGTGACGATTTTGAAACACAAGACGATGCTGAAATAAGCGGACTTGAAGCATACGAATTCGGCTTCGGAACAGCGTTCTTCGATATGGACAATGACGCTGATCAAGATCTCTACTGGATTGGATCTCTCGCCGCCCGCGGCGAAGGACCTCAGGGAGATTTCGCCCCTGCACTAGGGCGTTTGCTGCAGAACGATGGAACCGGTTCCTTTACAGATATCACTGCGGAAGCGCACATTACCGATGCGCTTGCTGTGGACTACTCTAATCTTGATCCCGATGACAACGATTTCAACTCAAGTAAGCAGCGTCTTGGAGTCGAGTTCCACGAGAACGGCAAAGGCGTTGCTGTAGGCGACTTAAACGGCGACGGATTTGTCGATGTGATCGGCACGAACAGCAACGGCGAAACATTCGATGCAAACGGAGAACGAGCTATAGCCAGCGGCCCACTGTTCGTATGGATGAATAGTGGTGGGGATAACAGTTGGATTTCGTTCCGACTCACCGGTAGCATGGGCAACAATGGCACTGGTTCAAACGCTGATGCAATCGGTGCAAAAATCACTGTGAACCACGTCGGCTACGACGGTGAAGAAGTCATTCAAATGAAAGAAATTCTCGGCTCGTCTAGCTTCTTGTCGATGAGTTCATTGGACACCCACTTTGGTATTGGAAATGCCGATTCAGTCGAAGTATCAATAGTATGGCCAAGTGGCCGAACGATTGACTTGAATAACCTCGAGATCAATAGACTTCATGAAGTGGCAGAATCCGTCAACTAGCCAGATATCTACTCGTCGAAATCTGGACGTTTTGTCTTGGTGAATATCGCCAGAACAAGTCCCATCAGTGAGAACACAGTCACGAGCATATAGGCGAACTTCCACCCGCTCATAAACGAATCACTGGCCGGTTCGTTACCCGTGATTTTACTCAAAGGAATATCGAAGCCATCGGCGACCATAACTCCCACGACTACTGCTGATGCGATCGCCTGCCCAGCCACGTTTCCGACGTTCCTTGTCAAATTTGTGAGCGCCCCAACGACTCCGAACGATTCTTTCGGCACGCTTCCGAGAATAATGCTGTTGTTTGGAACTCCCCAGAGTCCCATAGCGACTCCATTTACCAACAGCACAACCATCACGATCCAGACCGGCGTTTCCGCTGAGAACACCATGAATGCAATTGCTGTAGCAACCAACATTGCGAATCCAACAACGGTGAACGGCCTCTCACCAATTCGATCACCCATTCGTCCGGACGTGCTTGCTGCGGTAGCCATACCTAGTGACGTGATAAAAATGATCGCACCAGCAGCGGCTTCTTGAATATCACGCAGGCTGATTAAGTAGATCGGCATCAGGAATCTGATCGTTGTTGTACCTAAGAAGCCTAGGAATCGGGTGGCAATTGCCATCGTAAAAACTAGGTTCTTGAACATTCGAAGATCCAGCATTGGTGAGTCGGAATTGAGCTCCCACCAAACGAACACTGCGAAAAGCGCAGCCGCCGAAGCGAACCCACCGAGAATCATCGGTGAAACGATTGCCACCCCGAAAGGGTTGTTGATCAAAATTACGACGACGGTTATCGCAACGCCAGAAACAATCGCTCCAACCCAGTCAAACGCTGGCTTTGGACCTCGACGTTGAAGGCTTACGACATTCTCATCCAAAATGAAATACCCAGCTATAAATGCAATACCAATTGGTATCGTCAACATCAAAAACAATGACTGCCATGGCATGAACTGCAGCACTACCCCGGCGATAACAGGTCCGACCGCACCACCAATTGCAACTGAAGTCGTCACAGCACCGATCGCCTTGCCGCGTTCATTCGCTGGGAACACCGAGAGAACCATAGCGGTTCCAACCGATTGCCCCATAGCGTTACCTATTGCAGTCAATATTCTTGCGGCGATAAGAAGAGCAAACGTTGGGGCTAGTGCGGTAAAAACTGATCCACTAGCGAAAAGAACCAACCCAATCAAGTGGATTTTCTTTCGACCAATAATATCGGCCAGTCTACCCATCGGCATCATGAAAGCGCTGATCGCCAGCCCCTGAACGATGACTACCCAAGACGCGTTACGCAGAGTTACGTTGAACGTATCAGCGATCTGGGCAAGTGCGATAAAAACCATGCCCATGCTGGCGACCATAGTGAAAAAGGCGATACCAATTGCGGTAAATGCTTTCCATTTGTTCACATTGGGAATGTTAGTTGGTTTTGTAGTATTTTCGGGCTGTTGACGGGTTTGGGTCAAACCAGTGGGTTCATTACATACAGACGATTAGATTTCACCATGGGCGACATGTTACTACCGCCCTGCGCAGCAAACTCAAACGATATTCAATCGTACGAATCTAAATACTGGTTATGTCGCTCGTTGCTCGATCCAATCCAGATCAAACTCGAACCCAAATCCAGGTGAATTCGATGGCGTCAAGTATCCATCTTTAATGACTGGTGTACCCGGTAGAACGACAAGCTCTTCGAGTGGAACACCCGGAGGTGACACGCCCTCTGATCGTTCAGCCCACATAACCGACGACATGGCATATGCGAGGTGCTGTCCATATGGGTAATTAGTGCTGGCATGCGGAATCACTGTTAGTCCATGTGCTTCGGCCAAGTGGCAAATTTTAATTCCTGCCGTTAAACCACCGACCCACTGCAAGTCAGGCTGGAATATGTCGACTAATCCATGACTAGCAGCGTGTGCGAACGGGTGGATTGAGTACCAGTGTTCACCTGTAGCAAGCGTCTGGAACGGAATACGCTGACGAAGATTGGAATAGCTGTCCATGTCTTCAGGCAGCATGTAATCCTCAAGCCATTTAATGCGATACGGTCGCAGCTGCTCTGCCAATCGCACCATGTAATCAGTATTCATCGACATCCAACAGTCGACAGCAATTTCGACATCAGGACCGACTTGTTCTCTGGTCCTAGCCACAAGTTCTTCTGTGCGATTGAGTCCTGCGAGTCCGGCATCAGGCCCTTCTCTCAAGAACAGTTTTACGGCCTTGAATCCGAGTTCAAGGAACCACTCGATTGAGTTTTCAGTGCCATAGGAAATATCAGTATTACTGGCGTAGCAGAAGATTTTTTCTTTCTGAGGACCACCGATTATTTCGTAGACCGGTTTGTTCAGAAGTTTACCCTTCAAATCCCAAAGAGCGTTATCAACAGCACTAATTGCAAAGCTTGAAATACCAGCCGTGCCGTACGGTGCAGTGGCCTTCTGCATGAGATCCCACACGCGTTCCGTCGCCATGCAGTTTTCGCCCTCGATGACTGGACCAATGTGATCATTGATCAACGGAACAGTAACGCCACTGTGGAGCGTGAGACCAAAGCCCCACGTCCCATCCTCTGCTGTAACCACACAGGCAGTGCGCTTCCAGTTATTGTCCCAATCGGCACGTTTTAGTTCTGGATACCGCTGCATTGGGCTGACGAACCCATCAGTTTCCAGCTTAGGAACACGAGGTTTGGTTGTTGCGTGTGGGGTTACATCGACCTCGATAGCTTTGACTGACCTGATCTTCATGCGGAGAAATTCCTGTATTTGCGGCGTCTAATGAGCAATTGCACGCCGGACTTTACATGAAGATCAGGTCATAGACAGCTATATTTTCCTTGGAACTACTCATCAGAATTAGCTCGCATGAAGTCCATGTTCATTTCGATACCGAGACTAGGAGCATCAGGCCTGTGGAGTCGACCCTGTCGTACATCGAGCGGAGTCTGAATGAAGTCTTCGTGCGCAACTAAACGATGGAACGCAGTCTCAAACTTGTAGAAGTTTGGAACGGTCATCATTTTCTATACACCGGAGAACTTCAACAGCTAATATCGTAATCTTGTTAGCGTCATTAGGTGATTTTGAGCCTTGAACTAATCGGCACCAAATAAAGAAAGCTTCTTTTTGTCGGACAACAGAACTGAATCTCACAATATTGTGATCATAGGAGCCGGTTCCGCGGGTCTAGCTACGAGCTACTTCCTCAAAGAACAAAAAATTAAACATCTAATTCTCGAACGCGGAAACGTCGGGAATACATGGGACGCGGAACGTTGGGATGGGTTTTATCTTGTGAATCCAAACTGGGCAGTTCGCCTTCCCGGATTCCACTATGTAGGCACGGAACCAGAGGGTTACTTGTCGAAGCTTGAAACGATCAGGTATCTTCGGGATTACGCCAAGCATTTCGACGCTCCTGTCAGATCAGGCGTTGATGTCGTATCTATCAATCGAGTCGACACTGGTTATCTACTCAAACTCGCTTCAGGCGATGTAATCGAAGCGCAATGCGTTGTTGTGGCGACTGGTGCGTTCGGCGTACCAAGGATTCCCGATTATTCGAATGCTCTACAGGATTCGATAACTCAGATTCATTCATCGGCATATAAGAACCCTGAATCGCTGTCTGAAGGCGCAGTACTCGTCGTTGGATCTGGCCAGTCAGGCGCACAGATCGCTGAAGAGTTACTCGATGCCGGCAGAAGTGTATATCTGTCCGTTGGGAGCGCAGGAAGACGCCCACGTCGGTACAGAGGACGTGATTCATCTTGGTGGAACTATACGATGGGAAGTTTTGATAAAACCATCGATAACGTGGAGTCCGTCGATGATGCCCGTTACAGTTCGTCGGCTCATACCAGTGGAGCCGAGGGCGGACACAATATCTACCTCCGCTATATGGCAAAACAAGGAATGACGCTCATTGGATCTGTCACTGACGGTGAATACGACACTGTTACGTTGAGAACAGATCTCGTAAATATATTAAAAGCAGTCGATGATCATCCTGTGGAATGGAAGAAGAACGTCGATGTCTACATTGAGAAGCACGGCATTCAAGCCCCGCTTGACGATGTTGTCGATCCACCGGGCATCGAAGAGTGGCCAAAAGGTGACGCTCCAGATTCGTTGAACCTAATCGAAGCAGGTATTACATCGATCATCTGGTCGACAGGCTTCAAATACGATTTCAACTGGATAAATCTGCCGATCACCGGTGAGTACAACTTTCCGATTCAGAAACGCGGTGTGACCATGTACCCCGGTTTGTACTTCATGGGACTGCAGTGGATGTACGGATCGAAGTCGGCCCAGTTCATAGGTGTCGGCGAGGATGCTGAATATGTCGCCGGGCACGTAGCTGATAATTTTAGGTAACTGAACGAAGCGTATTTCGAGCCTCAACGCAGCGTAGAAATGAAAACAGCCTGTGGTCAACTAAATGACCGTGGGCCGTTTTTTATTACGTAACTAACTGCATCAAGAACTACTTCGGAACGTCAGGCGAACGTCCCTCGATAGAGATGTTCGGAATCCATTCCAACCAATTAGGCAAGTACCAGGCGTGTCGGCCGAGTATTCGCATTACGCTCGGTACAAGCAACGACCGAACGATTGTTGCATCAAGAAGTACCGCAGCACCAAGACCGAATCCCATGGACTGGAAAAAGGCGATATCGCCGAGGGCGAATCCACCGAACACTGCAACCATAATCAGCGCTGCTCCAGTGATGATACTTGCGGTCTTACGAAGACCAAACGCTACCGACTCGGAAGCCAATCCCGTCTCGTCGTAGCGTTCCTTGATGCGGCTAAGCATGAACACGTGGTAGTCCATCGAAAGTCCAAACAAAATGCTGAACATAAACAACGGTAACCAGAATTCGATCTGATCAACTTGCTCGAATCCGAACACATCTATAAGGAACCCCTTCTGGAACACCAACACCACGAGCCCGTAAGCGGCGCCAACCGAAAGCAGATTCATCAGTATCGAAGCGATCGATATAGTGACAGACCTGAATGCCAACAGCAGTAGTATGAAGCTCAGGCTAAGCACCGAAGCAAACACAACTGGAAGGTACTCGTCGGTAATTTTCACTGAGTCGACGACCTCAGCTGGACCACCGCCAACTAGCACTTCGTAGGAATCATCAGGAACGTTAGAAAACGCCTCAGGAATCAGTTCAGATCGTAAGTCACGAATCGTGTTCAGTGCGATCTGTCCCTGAGGATCGCCCGGAATAGGTGACCTTAGGGTTGCAAGATTCACGCTAGGTTCGATTCGAATTTCAGGAGCTTGAAGACCGTTATCAGTGTTCATAGACTGCTCAAGATTCGAAATTGCAGTACTAATGAGATCAGAACCAACATCACCGTCTATGGCTACAACTGCCTGAGCATCTGATCCGAATCCAAACTTGTCATCAAGCGTTTGGAACCCAATCTTGGCTGGTACTTCGTCAGGTAGTACAGAAATTCCGCTCGTTCCCTTTTCGAGGTCGAAGTAAAAGTAAGAAAGAAACAGCAGAACAGCCGAGGCAAAAATAAGGCTGATCCATGGACGACGCATAACGTTAATCGTTATCGTATCCCAAACACCCGACTGACCTTCAGGATTAACGATTTTATCTTCACCGAACAGAGCTGAGAACCTAATTCCGCTGAAGCGACGAATCAAGCTCAACACGACCAGAATTACCATAACTCCAGTTGAAACCATAATTACATCTGGGCCAAATCCAACAGTCAACGACAGAATCACGATTCCGACAATGAACAGCCCTGCTGTTATAGGAAAGGGTGCCTTTACTGCTTGCACCTTGTCGCCAAGTATTCCAATGATCGCGGGCAGCAATGTAATCCCGACGATCACAGCTACGAATACGACAAGAATCGAGCCGATTCCGAACGCTTGAAACGTTCGTTCTGGGATGATCAGCATTCCCAGCATAGCTAGCACAACTGTCAGGCCACTGAACACTACAGCTCGTCCTGCGGTTCCTCCAGCGGCTTCGATTGCGGCATGCTTGTCGAGACCACGCTCACGCTCTTCTTTGTATCGAGACAGGATGAACAACGAGTAATCGATACCAACGGCCAATCCCATCATGGAAATAATGTTTGGCACGAACTCGTTCAAATCCATGAACTGACCAACGATGGCGGTTAATCCGACCGCTGTGAATATCGCAACGATTGCAAGAATGATTGGGATGAACGCCGAAACTACAGCACCAAACACCAGTGCCAAAATAACGAGTGCGATGGCAACACCAATCGTTTCGCCGGTAACGAGATCGTTTTCAGCAAGTTCACTGAATGTGTGCTCAATGCTGGCGTTACCGATCATGTAGACCTCAAATTGGTCATCGGTAAATTCGACGGTTACATGCAGAAGTGTTTCGATATCAGCGGCATGCTCATCAAAGACTTGAATTGTGGTCAGCAGAGTCGTTTCGTCCTCTGAGATCATTCCCTCGTAGTCGCTGAACTTGCCATCCATCACTTCAACGCCTGCTTCTAATTGGGCAGCAGCAAGCGCATCACCGAATTCACTAACTCTCTGATCGAAAGCAGCGTCGCCGGGTTTCAAACTATCTGCAAGGATCAGAACGAACTCACCGGAAGTCTCAGGGCCTGTTTTTTCTTCCGACTGAACGTCCGTGCCATCTAGTTCACCGAACCGGTCGCTGATAAGCATCCGGGCTCGCTCAAATTCAAGAATCTTGGTAGGTCCCTGTTTACCGTCGAGAGCGCTTTCCAGCATTGTGCTCGCCAGCATTCCGGCAGCTACAAGAACTACGATCCAACCTGCGACGACATACCACGGTCGTCGTCCACTGAAGCTCGCGATACCCTCTACCGAAACTCTCATCATCACCCTCATCACATATCTATGAAGTTGTAATTTTTAGTTACACATTAAAAAAGCCGAACAAACAACTTTGAACCGTTCACACCAAGTTGTCGAGTACTTCCATTCATCCACGTTCTTTAGTCAGGTGTTCCTCAGTTAGAGATTAGAGAACGGTTCGATATCACAGAAGCATTCGTCGCTCGCATCAGTCGGTTCCTAGGCCATCCACAATTCCATGTCGATTGAAATCAAGAAATCATTAGTCCGAATCTCCGAATATTTGCTCAGGAATGCCATCAAGTTCAAGTTCAGCTACGAGTACACTTTTTTGCCGTGACATCACCGATTGACGCTTCTACAAATACCCTCCCACGCGTGGCTCGAACTCCTTTTTACTACGGGTGGGTTGTGCTTGTAGTTGCTGCTCTGGCGAGCTTTGCGTCTGGTCCCGGTCAGACATTCACGTTTTCGGTATTCCAAGACTCATTCATCGAAGATCTCAGTCTTTCGTCGACGTCTGTCTCAACTCTTTACTTATTCGGTTCTCTCACTGCCGCCGGCCTGATAATTTTAATAGGTCGCAGTCTTGACCGATTTGGACCACGAATAATGATGGTCTTTGCTGTTATATGCCTTGGGCTAGGTGCTCTTTGGATTTCCCAAGTCGATACCCCATGGCAGTTGTTCGTCGGGTTCGCCATCATGCGAACGATGGGTCAAGGGGCATTGAGTCTTATCCCAACGACTGTCGTTTCAGTTTGGTTCGTAAGAAAACGCCCAATGGCATTGGCCCTGATGGCTTTGGGCGGAGCGATAGCGAGCGGTATCTACCCGTTCTACGGGGCTAGCCTGATCGAATATTTTGGATGGCGAACAGCGTGGATTGTTATAGCGATAACCGGATGGGTAATTCTTATAGTTCCGGCGATCGTATTCATTAGAACGAGTCCTGAATCTATTGGTCTGAAACCCGATGGTGATTCGAACAAAAAAACCTCCGATACAAAGCTAAACGATCAAGGAAAAGCACAATCTGAGTTTGTGTGGACAGCTAAACAGGCAGTTCGATCTCGCGTCATGTGGTTACTCATTTTTGCGGGATCAGCCCAGTCATTGGTCGGAACTGGTGTGGCATTTCAACAAATTTCGATCATGACTTCTAAAGATCTAAGCATTGGAGCAGCTGCAGGTGTATTTGGGATCATGGCACCCGCGGCTATAGCCGGACAATTTATCGCTGGATATTTGGCAAGCCGAATCCCAGTTCGGTATCTGATTGCAGCTGGCCAGGCAGGTCTAGTTGTTGCGATGATTATGCTTCTCGGTACGAACGAGTTATGGCAGGCGTACGCATACGGCGTAGTTCTCGGCACGATTCAGGGATTTTTGATGAACCTAAATCAGGTCGTTTGGCCAGCTTATTTTGGTCGTAAGCATCTCGGCAGCATCAAGGGTATTGCGAACTTTGGCATGATGGCATCGGCAGCTATTGGTCCCCTGCCACTTGCACTTTCGATCGATCAAACAGGGTCGTACACAATCGGTCTCATCGGCTACATGGTGTTGCCACCACTCTGCGGAATTGCCGCAGTGTTTGCAGGTAAACCGCGACGGCCATCATCCCAACTAAGAATGCAGGCTACCTAGATTCCTTGTGTGGACATATTCGTTGTTTACGTATCAGTTCGACTTATCTTTTATGATTTCGTCAGTCCGTAAAGTAGTGCGTTGTTGTAGAGTGCGCCAAAGTTTTGAGAAATATATTTAATTGAAGGGACGGTGATTACATGACCGAAATGACTGGTGGTAATTTTCTTGCTGATACGATGCACGGCTACGGCGTAACCCACTTCTTCTTTATGCCGGTGATCATCGACGACTCCATGGTTCGCATGGAAGAACTCGGTATCACGAGAGTCATGGCTCATAGCGAAAAGCCAGCCGCGTACATGGCCGACGGCTACGCCCGAGTTAAAAACTCGATCGCCTTCTGTGGAGCTCAATCGGTTGGTGCAACAAACCTCGCAGCAGGTTTACAAGACGCCTATCTCGCTAGCTCCCCAGTTATTGCGCTTACAGGTCGATTGGCACAGGAACAGCAAGATCGGCACGCCTATCAGGAAGTCGATCACGGTAGTCCGTTCCAGGCCAACACCAAGTACAGCGCACGAGTAGATCGCACTGATCAACTACCGATGTACCTACGTCAGGCAATTCGTGAAGCTACTACCGGAACGCCAGGCCCTGCGCACCTCGATTTAGCCGGTATCGCTGGTGGTGAGATCACGAAGAACAGCGCTGATATGGAAGTGGTTATCGAAAACCAGTTCTCAGATCTGCCACCCTTCCGACCTGAGCCAGACGCTAGTTCTGTAAACGCAGCACTTAGCGCTTTGGCGAGTGCGGCACGCCCCGTAATTATCGCCGGTGGTGGTGTGAAGACTTCAGGTGCAGGCAAGCAATTGATCGAGCTTGCCGAGCGACTAAATATTCCAGTAGCAACTTCGCTCAATGCGAAGGAAATGTTTCCATCCGACCATCCGTTAGCGGTTGGTGTTCCCGGATCATATTCCCGTGCTTGTGCGAATAAGACAGTCGCTGAAGCCGACATGGTGTTCTTCATTGGAAGTCACACTGGTGGACAAGTAACCAACGACTGGAAACTTCCTCGAGAAGGCACTCGAATCGTTCAGATGGACATCGACGCCTCGGAATTGGGTCGATCGTTCCCAATTGAAGTCGGCCTAATGTCCGACATTCAGGCCGGACTTCAGAAGATGCTCAATGCCAGCGGTGAAGTCGGTAAAGCCACCGATGAAAATTGTCGCGCCAATTGGGTTTCTCGTACTCAGCAGTTGGTTTCTGAATGGAAGGCCGGTGTTGAGAGTCTCTGGAATTCCGACGATATGCCAATGCGAACCGAACGCCTAACGAGAGAACTAACCCATCACCTGCCAAGCGATTCGATTCTTGTGGCTGATACTGGCCACTCAGGAATTTGGACCGGCACGATGATCGATCTCACAAGTCCAGACCAGTCGTTCATTCGCTGTGCTGGCTCTCTCGGCTGGGCGTTCCCTGCCGCTATCGGAGCCAAGGCAGCAGCCCCAGATCGTCCGGTAATCACCTTCGCTGGTGACGGTGCGCTCTGGTATCACTTCATGGAACTCGATACCGCCGTGCGTTACGGTCTGAACACCGTGACCGTTGTGAACAACAACGCCTCGCTCAATCAAGAGCGTGCCCTGAATGTTAAGAATTACGGTGGCGACTTGCCGGGATCAAACGAACTGTGGCATCTGACCGACATTGATTTTGCCGCAATGGCAGAACAGATGGGTGGATTTGGAATCACTGTGAAGAACCCTGGCGATTTCGAAAGTGCGATGGATCAAGCCTTGAACTCTGGTAAGCCAGCTGTGATCGATGTAAAAACAAACATCGAAAGCATCGCTCCACCGGCGTGGAACTAGTAAACTCCCGCCTATAGACCTGACTCACAAATGACCCGAGGCAGCCAGTTGCATTTACTAACTGCAGTGTTCTGGTTCGCGTCATTATTTTAGATCGCTAAAAATATAAAATTTCGGAGAACGAAATGCTCGCAGCTGGTACCGCCAGAGTCGATATAACCCCGCCAATTGGGATTGCTCATGCAGGCTGGGGCGCTCAGTTACACGAGGGTGCAGAGGGCGTCGACATGCCTCTCACGATAACCGCTCTAGTGATCGAACCCGATGGCAATAACGATCCAGCCGAGCGCATAGCGATTCTCGATATCGACACCTGCATGCTGGCTCAAGGTTACGACCAGAATATACGTAAGTCGGTTACCGAAGCGACCGGTATTCCTGCGCCCAACCAGAGGGTGTCCTATACCCACACACACTCAGGTCCAATCGAAGGTCTCTCTTGGATCGTCAAGGGCGCCGAGATGGTAGAGCCTTGGTTCATATCTATGGGGCCAGCTTCGGCAAAAGCTGTCGAAGAAGCGATCACAAAAATCGTTCCAGTTCGGTCTGACTCCGGTACCGGTCACTGTGAAATCAACATCAACCGTCGACCTGTGAGCAACGACGGAAAAGTATTTACAGGTCGAAATCCAGACGGGTTTGTCGATCACGAAGTTCTGGTTACGGCTCTAGACGACCTTGATGGCAACCCAGTGGCAACTCTCGTCAACTACGCCTGTCATCCAACGATCATGGGTCCGGAAAACAAGCTGATCACTCCAGACTATCCAGGACCGGTTCGAGAGACAGTCGAGAGCGTTGTCGGTGGCACTTGCCTGTTCCTACAGGGAGCAGCGGGCAATCAAGGGCCTATCGACGGCTTCACAGGCGATATATCGGTATATCGCAAGCTAGGTAAGCAGTTGGGGATCGAAGCAGCGCGAGTACGGCTCACTATAGATCCTGTTCCACGCGAAGAAAAACTCGAAGAAATTCTTCCTTCGGGTGCGGATTTGGGCATGTACTCGTTCAAGCAGGTCGGGGAGTCGGACGATACTCTCCGCATGATCGAAACATCAGCATCACTACCGGTCAAAGAAATGCCACCCGAATCGGAAGTACAGGCAAATTTTGATCGCATAAGCGCTAATCTTGAACAGGTCAGAAAAAACGGTGGATCGACTGACGATATCAAGAAAGCTGCCTTCCCTGCCAAGCGCGAAACCCTTTTACTCCGACACACGCAGACATTTGGTCAGGGTGGAAATAAACAGGATGTTCCAATTCAAGTAATCAGAATTGGAAACACTGCGTTGGTTGCCATTCCGGTCGAACCATTCGCCGAAATCGGTACCGCAGTAAAAGAACGATCACCTGCTGACTGGACACTTTTCTCAGGCTACTCAAACGGCTACTACGGTTACCTTCCAATGGCATATGCGTACCCAGAGGGTGGCTATGAAGTCGGCCCAACGGCTCCGTTCGAATCAGGGGCAGCCGAGCAGATGATCGAAGATTGTATCGAAGCCATTCAGAAGCTTTGGAGCTAATCGCGAGCTAGCCAGCTACTAATAGAGCTCACTACATAGAGCCCAACGGAGATTCACGATGACCGACACACCAAATGGCCCGAAGATAGGAATATCTGTCACCAATTTCGATGATTCGACGTTACGGCGTGTTCGTCAGCTCGGTATAACTAACGTTCACTCAAGCGGTGGTATCGGTAGTTCCGATTCTAACTTTGGCCGAGAGAATGAACTGCCGTGGACCGATGAAACACTTGGAACTGACG
>JAPKCH010000044.1 GCA_026421185.1 Dehalococcoidia bacterium
GACGAAAGCGACCGAAACATAACTACAGTCTAATCTGAGACATTCACTAGAGCTTTGTGAGCAAGCCTTGGTATTTCCGTATCCAATCCTCTGCTTAGATATCGAAATTTCGATCAGATTGTGCCGAACGTGTCAGAACGATGTCACATCGCACGACACGACCGAGAATCTAACTCAAATGTGATAATCTGAGCATTGATAACGATGTAGAAATTTTCGTCGAAGCAAGCAGCACCGTATGAGTAGTCGAATGCATCGAATACTAAGAAGCGCCCAAACGAGTTACCGAGTAATACATGGAACAGGTTTTCCGAGCCGCATCTGATGAAATAACAGCTGGGAACAACATGGTCGTTGCGACTGTCGTCAAAACATCAGGTTCAACCCCGCAAAAGCCGGGAGCAAAATTGCTTGTCCGCGCCGACGGATCGGGAGTCGGCACTCTCGGTGGTGGCTGTGTTGAAGGCGATATTTGGTTTGCGTCGTCACAGCTGCTGACAAGTGGCGGACCAGCCGAGATGCGTGACTACGAACTGAACGAAGATCTCGCCGCTGAAGACGGTCTAGTTTGTGGCGGAACGATGTACTTTTTACTCGATCCGCTTCGTAAGCCAGAAGCCGCACAAGAATTTAACGACGAAGTAATCGCAGCTTACGAAGGCGGTGCGCCGGTTGCGGTTGCAAGCCTTATGAATGTTACAGACGGTTCAGGACTTGTTGTCGGATCGAAGTTGCTGATCAGAGAAAATGGATCTACTGCAGGTTCTCTTGGTAACAAAAAACTCGACTCAAACGCCATGAATCAGGCACGTAAGCTGATGGCGATGGGCAAGAACGATTACGTTACTGACGAATCAGGAGCTGAGTACTTCATCGAGGCATACACAACGCCTCCAACCCTAGTCCTCGCTGGCGGCGGACACGTTTCGAAGGCGATTTCAGGCATCGCTGCATCGCTCGGTTTCAGAATTTTCATAATTGACGATCGAGAAGAATTTTCTAATCCAGATCGCTTCCCCGAAGCCGAGCAGACTGTCGTTTCAGACTATGGTTCAGCGTTCGAAAAATTGCCTATCGGCACAAATTCATTCATCGTGATTGCAACTCGCGGACATCGATACGATGCTTCTGCGACGGCATCGGCAATGCGAACGCCTGCGAGTTATGTCGGTCTGCTAGGTTCCAAACGGAAGACGATTCTTATATACGAAGAGTTATTTGCTGAAGGCTTCACTATGGAAGAAGTTCAGGCTGTACGCTCCCCTATCGGTCTCAATATCTCAGCTCGAACTCCCGAAGAAATCGCTTTGTCGATCATGGCAGAGATTGTTGGATTCCGACTCGGTGGAGATGGCGGCACACTAACGCTAGATCAGCGGTTGATAGATAAGGCTGCCGAAAAGGCGACACTGCGATCAGAAAACACTGGATCTACTGAACCCGTAGGCGCTGACTAAAGTGCCGGATTACAAAGCAGTTGGCATTCTGCTCGCAGCTGGCGAGTCGAGCCGTATGGGGCGACCAAAAGGTCTGCTGCCGTGGCGAGGAACGACGCTCCTTGAATACCAGATGAACTCCCTACTCCAAGGAGGCTGCGACAAAGTGATAGTCGTTACCGGTAAGTACGATGTCGAGATGGCTCCGTTGCTAAAAGATAGGCTCGGAGTCATCAGGGCATACAATCCGAAATTCCTTGAAGGTAAAACGACCTCCGTGAAAGCTGGAGTTTGGGAACTGCCGGATGGCATTCATTCGATCGTATTGCTTGCTGTCGATCAACCACGACCTGCATGGGTAATTGAAAAAGTTCTGCGACTTCATACAGACTTTGGCGCAGATGTCACATCGCCTAGTTTTGATGGTCACGGCGGTCACCCTTTGGTGTTTGATGCCAAACTGCGTCCAGAACTCGCCGCTATCACTGAAGAGGATGAAGGGGTTCGGCAGATTTTCAGGAAGTCTGAAATCGATCATCACAGAGTGAAGTTTGATTCAGCGATAGTGCGACTCGATATCAATACGCCTGAAGCCTACGAAGACGCTTTGGCTTCTTATACAGAGCTAGCTAAGTCGCAGTTGTAATAAGATGAGACGAGCATGTCCTCTCCAACTCCTGTCCATCAAAAACTCTGGATAAAACTGTTTTTCTGGCCTGCTCTCATATTATTGGGTCTCCCTGCTATCTGCCTCTGGATCGTGTTTCACATGGTCGCAGTTAATTTCGCTTGCGATTGCATGCCGATCGCAGGCCCGAACTGGGGCGGTTTTGTTCGTGGATTTGGTGCAATTTGGACCGGTGTGCCTCTACTTATCGCCGATTGGTTTGTAATCTGGAAGTACCGTGATTTCAAGCGGAAAGAAAAATGGGCCAAGAAATACATGGAGGAGCATGCTCCGTGGTACGCCAAAACCGGGGATGATCGACCGAAAGGTCCGATTAAAAACAAACCATATGAGCCGTAAAGATCTCGCCCCTTCGGGCAACTCACTCGACGATGCCCGTCAATTCCTGCAATCGGCAGGTGTCGACGGATGGCTTACGCGAGATTATCGATACACGAACCCAGTATTCGAGGCCGCACTTGGCCGACGACTTGAGTCCATAACCCGACCTGTATGGCTTTGGATTCCTTCAAACGGCGAGCCTCAGCTACTGGCACATGGAGTCGATCAAGGACATTTTCCAGCCGACTTACCCGAGATCGTGACCTACAACAATCGTGATCAGATGATCGCAGGCCTGAGTATTATGATCGGGAATTCATCGAAAGTGGCGATGGAGTATTCTCCGCTTTACGAACTTCCAAGAGTTGGCCGAGTCGATGCTGGCACTATTGAGTTGATTCGATCGCTTGGACCAGAGATTGTTTCTTCAGGAGACGTGATTCAGTACTCCACTGAACGATGGACTCCTGAACAACTTCAATCGCATTTTTTCGCAGTCCAAGCACTCGACCGAATCGTGATGCAGACGTTCAAGTACATTGGAGAAAACATTCGATGGGCGCTTACTGAGCATGATATCGCCGAGCATATTCGAGGCAAATTCGACCGAGCAGGACTCGAATGGGATGACGGACCCAATGTCTCATTCAATGAGCATTCGTCCGATCCTCACTACGATCCAAAACCTGGTGAAGCCGCGGTGATTAGGCGTGAAGGTTGGTTGCTTATAGATTTGTGGGCGCGGAAGAAGTCTGAGTCACCTGATCAACGAAATATTTCTGCCGACATTACTTGGACAGCGAAGCTCGGTGAAGCGCCGACGGCGAAACAGTTGGAAGTGTTTGGAGCTGTGACTGATGCCCGAGATGCAGCGTTTGAGCTACTCGAAAATCGAGTTCTTGAAGGCGATAATCCTCAGGGCTGGGAGATAGATCGAGCGGCTCGCGAAGTTATCGATAAAGCGGGTTATGGAGAGTACTTCGTGCATCGACTGGGACACTCGCTTGGTCACGAAGTTCATTCGAACGGTGTGAACCTCGATAACTGGGAGACCCACGATACTCGAACTGTGATCAACGGTATAGGTGTGACCATTGAACCAGGTATTTACCTGCCTGAGTTCGGGGTGCGTTCTGAAATAGACGTTTACCTCGGTGAAGATGGTCCTGAAATAACTGGCGACCGCCAAACCGAGATCGTGCAGATCGAGACTAGCTAGAGCGGATTTGTTATCTACTGATTTTGATAATTCAAAGTTTCGGATTTACCTCCATCCCAAACTTCTCCCGCTTAAAGAAGGAGTAATAAGCACCCCTGCCGCTCGGGAAAATTCGTGATTTAGCGAAGTCATTCTCAGGTCACTCGCTAAATAATCACTTGGACGCCGACTTCGGCTGCCCTTGCCTTGATCGCTGCGTACTGGCCATTTTCGACAGGTACACCGTTAGTCATGCGATCTTCCTCGGCGTCGGCTTCAGGGTCGCCAGCGACAAGTACACCATCTTCGCCGGGAAGCGGTGGCGTCGCGTGAAGCTCTTGAATCATGTCGTCCATCATCGCTTTGAAATCCTCGATGTCTCTGAACTTACCGATATCAATCGCCATCACCCAGCTCATGTTCTCACCACGCTGGAGCTGCGAACTGAAGCCGCCGCCTGATAAAACACCACATAGGATGTCGACCATCACACTGAGGCCATAGCCCTTGTGCGAGCCTTGCTCACGAGTGTTTCCGAGCGGGTTGAGTGCCCACATTTCGTTCTCACCTTCAGGCGGATCTGTGATCGCTTCGCCTTCGGGAGTAACGGCCCACCCTGCCGGAATCGGTACTCCAATACGGCGTGCGAGCCCTACTTTTCCACTGGCAACAGTGCTTGTTGCCATATCGAGAACGAAATCTCGTTCCTTACCAGCAGGGGCTGCAAATCCGATTGGATTAGTTCCCATCATCTTCTTGGCACCGAGTGCGGGACGTACTGCGGGCGCGGCAGTGGTCATCGACATACCGATCATGTCGTGTTCTAGCGCCATCATGGCGTAGTAGGCGACCATGCCGACGTGGTGACCATCTTTGATGCTGACCATACCTAGCCCGTGCTTCTTCGCCTTCTCAATCGCAATTTCCATTGCGCGATAGGCAGAAACAAGTCCGATGCCGTTGCCGCCGCTTACCAGCGCAGTCGTTTCAGATTCGCTGATTACTTCTGTCTTTTGCGGAATCGTATACGTGCCATCTTCGGCACTAATCGAATAGCCAACGACATTCGATACTCCGTGAGTGTCGACTCCACGGACGCTGGCTGACACCAGTACTTTGGCAGCGATTTCTGAATCATCGGCGGGTGTCCCAACCGCTTTGAATATTGCGGTTAACTGCTTCTGAAGATCTTCTGCCGGCACACGAATTGAATTGAAATCGTTGAGTTTTACCTTGCTAGCCATTAGATAAATACCTCGACGCCTAGTTGCGCTGCTCTTTGGCGAAGTTCGTCGTACTGACCGTTTTCCACCGGAACGCCGTTCACTGAACGATCGTCCTCGAAATCGGCTTCAGGATCGCCAGCGACAAGTACACCATCTTCGCTGGGCAACGGTGGCGTGGCATGTAGTTCACGAACCATCTCGTCCATCATCGCCTTGAAGTCATCGACGTCTCTGAACTTGGCTATGTCTATCGCCATCGTCCAGGTCATATTCTCGCCGCCTGACAACTGAGCGCCGAAGCCTCCACCTGAGAGCACACCGCACAAAATATCGACTACCACGCCTAGCCCGTAGCCCTTGTGAGAGCCCTGTTCGCGAGTGCCACCGAGCGGATTCATCGCCCATTCTTCACCACGGTCTCCACGAGGTTCGGTCAAGGGTTCTCCTTCAGCAGTGACTGCCCAGCCGACGGGCATCTGCACACCTAGTCGCTTCGCTAGACCTATCTTGCCGCTTGCAATGGTGCTGGTTGCCATGTCGAAAATGAAGTCACGTTCTTCTCCCGCGGGAGCGCCGAAAGCCAGCGGATTTGTGCCGACACGTGGGCGTGCTCCCAAAGCTGGTCTTACCGAGCGACTGGCGTTCGTCATCGCCATGCCGATCATGTCTTGGGAAGTTGCCATCATCGGATAGTAACCGACCATTCCGATGTGATGACCATCTTTGATCGTGGTCATGCCAATACCGAATTTACGAGCCTTTTCGATGGACATTTCCATGCCTTGATGAGCAGACACGAAGCCGAGTCCATTTCCGCAGCTGAGCAGTGCGGTAGTGTCGGTTTCAGTAATGATTTCGACTGTTTGTGGGACGGTGTATGTTCCGTCTTCTATTGATTCGGAGTACCGCACTGCATTCCCTACTCCGTGAGTTTCGACACCACGAAGACTCGAAGACACGAGAATTTTCGCAGTTATTTCAGCGTGAACTTCAGGCGTTCCAACGCCTTGGAGAATCCCTGAAACCTGCTTATGCAGGCTTTCAGCGGGAACACGAATTGAGTTGGAGTCGTTGAGTTTAAGATAGTCGAGTGCCAAGTGTGTTTCTTTCGTCTAGTGTTCGCTCACTGCCATACACTGAGCTATTCGGCGGCGAGTCTACATCACGAATGCTCCAAACGTTACTTCTTTAGTCAGTTCGCAAAGTTCCAAGGGTGTGCCGATGACTCAGGAAGACGTTCATGAAATAGTAAGCATGGGCGGCAAGTAAATCTCGGTTTTTATCGAGCTAAAAAAGGAACTAGTCTATGGTGACTTGACCCTTCTATTTATGACATTTTCGAAGGTCTAACTAGATAATTTTCGTTATTCGACCGAAACGTGAGTCGTAAGTCGAAATAAATTCAGACGCGTCATTCTCGCGAATTGTTTCGACGTTTTAGCTGCTCAATTTTTGAATCTTAGTTTTCGTCGTTGAACCTTAGGTGATTAGGCCGGTAGTTTGGTTCCGATTCCTTGCTCCAGCGCAAGTTCGTAGAGTCGGCCACAGACGGCTATATCTTCGAAAGCTACACCTTGTGATTCGAATAGCGTGACATCATTGTCGGAGTATCGAGCAGTGCGGAGTCCGGCTACTATGCGATCGAGTCGAACCAGCGACTCCCATGCGAAGTGCCCCACTTCTACTGCTCGCATTAGTTCGCCGCACTCGATTTTGGTTTGGTCGATGTCGTCACATGCCACAAGATCGGCTTTTACGATTGCTGCAGTGTCTAGCTCTCGCTTCATCCATGAGTTGTTGCCTGCAGCGTTGATGTGCATTCCCGGCTCGATCATGTCGCCGGTGATCACAGGTTCCACCGAGCTAGTTACTGCTACAAGGATGTCCATGCCTTCCGCAGCCGATTCTTTCGAATCGACAGCAGTGACGTTCACGCCAAGGCGTTCGCTCATAGTTGATGCGAAACGTTCACGTTTTTCTGTAGTGCGGGAGAAAACCTTCACATCTTTGATATCCCGGACTGCGCACACTGCTTCCAGCTGGGTTTCTGCCTGATAACCAGATCCGATAATTCCTACTGAGGAAGAATTTTCACGCGCCATGTACTTGGTTCCGATGCCTGACGCTGCGCCCGTTCGGACTTGTCCCATACGACCGGCGCCGATGACTGCCAGTAGGCCTTCGCCGTTTGTGCCGTAGAGCATGACTCGGAAATCGCCGCTCACGTAAGACTTGTGCCCTGCCCATCCGCGTTCTGGCCATGTCGCAGCCATGAAGTTCATCGAGCCGTTGCCAGCTGACAATCTATGTCGTGGCTCGTTACGCACTTCACCTGCTGATCGCGCTCGAAAGGCATCGTCTAGCGCTTCGAGTGCCAGATTCATGTCGAGCATTTCGATTACATCGGCTTCGGTTAGGTATAGTCGCGTTACTGCTTTTGGCATCGTTCATCTTTCTTCAATGTCGCTGCAGATCGGGATTCACTTCAGCAAAACTACCGTTCATTTGGCACCTCTGATCTAGACAGACCAATTCGGGGAACTAGAATACCGCTCGTCGACCAAATTTCGGCAATTATTTTTATTTGAGTACACGAATTATACGAGGCACTGAATGAGCAAGAGCGAAATCAAAGCTCTCGTGTTCGATGTGTTTGGCACGGTTGTCGACTGGCGCACTTCGATTTCACGTCAGGCTGCAGCGTTCGGAGTGAAGCACGGAGTCCAATCCGACTGGGATCAGTTCGCCGATGATTGGCGCGTTGGTTATGGAGTCGGTATGGATAAGGTCAACTCGGGCGAAGATGAATGGAAGATTGTTGATCAGATTCATCGTGAACGGCTGGATGTGATTCTTCCGAAGTACGGATTTCCTCAGTTAGACGAAGATGTACTTGCTGATTTCAACAAAGCTTGGCATCGACTTGGTGGATGGGCTGACTCGACTGAAGGTCTCACTCGGCTGAAGTCGAAGTACATCATAGCTTCGCTGTCTAACGGCAATGTTGCATTGTTGACGAACATGGCGAAGTACGCGAATCTTCCGTGGGATGCGGTGATATCGGCGGAACTTGCCGGCAAGTACAAGCCGCACCCCCGTGCTTACACTCACACTGCTGAACTATTGGGGCTTAAATACGATGAGGTTATGCTTGTTGCTGCTCACAACAACGATCTTAGAGGGGCTATTAATGCGGGCTTGAAGGCTGCGTTGGTTACGCGACCAGACGAGTTTGGCGATGCGAAAAAACCAGACTTAGAACCAGAAAACGATTTCGATTATTTCGCAAAAGATTTCCATGACTTAGCTGATCAGCTAGGTTGCGATTGAGAATCCTAGATTCGTTTCCTATTTGATGTTGACGACTCGAGCAATTAATCCATCCACCACTGAAGTAACTCAAGTAATTCATTAGGTAAAAAACAATGAACTGGAATTTCGAGAATGCGGCGCCGGTAATCGGCTCGATCACCGAGGGCAATGCTTGGAACGGCGAGAAAATATTTTATTCCAACATCGCCATGAATCGCATCATGACCTACGACCCTAAATCCAATTTGGTGGAAGTGTGGCGCGAAAATACCGAAGGAACGAACGGGTTGAACTTCGATAGCGAAGGTCAGCTCTTTGGGTGCGCCGGTGATGGTCGCAGAATTGTTCGATTCGATGACAACGGTCAGACAGTGACGATTGCCGACAGAGTCGACGGTCGAAGAATAAATTCGCCGAACGATCTCGCAATTACACCTTCAGGTTCGATCTACTTTTCAGACCGAGTTGGTGACGTTAGCCCTGAAAACGGCATCGATTACTCGGCGATCATTTCTGCCGAGCCGCAGGAAGATGGTTCATACAAGACCGTTCGTCGCACTTTCGACACCAGCATGCCGAACGGACTGTTGTTTTCTACCGACTACAAGATTCTTTACGTTGCTCAAAGTGATTACCGCGCCAGCGAGGCTCGGGAACTTCGAGCGTACGAGGTGAATGAAGATGGTTCTCTGGGTGAGTACGACTTGCTCCATGACTTTGGCCCGCACCGTGGCATTGATGGCATGACGCTTTCAAGGGAAGGCAACATTGTTGCTTGTACAGGTTGGGAGGTGTCGGGTCCCGGTGGAATGATCACCGTATTCGATCCAAAGGGTCGAATCATCGAGACGCACCCGACGCCGGCTCAGCGGCCTACGAACTGCACGTTTGCTGGTGAGGATCTTTACATTTCGTCTATAGAAGGTCACTGCCTTGTCGCTCGCAATACCGGCATAACCGGTCATTTGCTGTGGCCAAACTAACGGTCATTACGAATACGAACTCTTTGCAACGAAAATAATTTTGAAAGAAACGAAAATGTCCGATTGGAAATGGACTCAGATCGCAAATCACGACACGCTGACCGAAGGGCCGGTGTGGGATGGATCGGGGCTGCTTTATAACGAGTGCTCAGCTAGCACTACGTTCAGGTGGGATCCTAAAACGAAGGAAAGCACTGTTTGGCGTGAGAATACGAGTGCGGCGAACGGGCAGACGTTCGACAGGCAGGGGCAGTTGTTCGTCTGCGAAGGCGATGCTCATCGGGTGACAAAGATTGATCCGTCTGATCTCGATGCCGAGCCGTTGGTGATTAGTGATGCCTACTCAGGCGAGACCATGAACTGGCCGAACGATATCGCTGTTGACCAGCGTGGTCGGGTTTATTTCACAGATCCCAACTACACAGGTGGGCTTCGTAATCTCGATCACGAATCGGTTTACATGGTGGAGCACACGTTCGGTGGGAACTGGAACACCATGCGGGTGACGTTCGATACGCACAAACCGAACGGCGTTCTGTTATCTACGGACCAGAAGACTTTATTTGTTGCTGATACCCCGAACGGTCCAGATGAGCAGAAGCGTTTGCTTGCGTATCCGGTAAATGAAGATGGGACTCTAGGTGATCATAAGGTGCTGCACGACTTTGGTGTTGGCAGGAGCATCGATGGCATGACGCTCACTGCGGCTGGCACTATCTTGGCTACGGCAGGATCATCGTCGGGTGGACCTGGTCCGATGATTTACGAATTTGAGGCATCGGGAAGGGTTGTTCAGACTCACCCGACTGCTGCGGATAATCCGACCAACTGCTCGTTCGGAGGATCGTCACTTTCGACGTTGTTCGTGACGTTTGCTGGCGGAGAGGTTTATCAGGTTGATGGCGTGGGTCACACGGGGCAGCTCGCGTATCCACAGCGTCGGTTCTAGGGCGTTAGTCGCGCTCGTCATTGGATGACATGGGCAAGCGTCACAAAATGATTTGCCCGCCGATCTCCGTTATTCGGAACAGAGATCGGCAGGCGTAAGTAATCTGTTGTTACTTGGATAAGCTGGACTCGTAGGCGTCGACGGCGACCATTGATTCGTCTAACAGATCGGCAGCTTTCATCCAGTCGACCAGCGTATTCCATCGAGCGTCGTCGAACGATCCGACGGGTGCGCCTTCTGATTTCCATAGTGGAGCGAGGAGCTCTACACCGGCGCGGTCGGTAGCTTCATCGATTTCGGCCTCTGGGTTCAGGCGGATCATTGTGTCGATCGATCCCTGTGGATCTGCGGCTGCATTGCCGTAACCTTTATTGAATGCCTTCACGAAATCTTCGACCATTTCGGGTCGATCTTTCACGTTCGCTTCTGAGGTGACAAGAACTAGCTCGTAGTAACTCGGCACATCCCAATCGTCGGGCATGAGGACATTGGTTTCGTAACCTTCGTTGTCCATGATGATCGATTCGTAGGTCCAGTAGACACCAATGATGGCATCGACTGTTCCGGCCATGAGCGCTTGACTTGCTGTCCAACCAACGTCGACTACTTCGACATCATCACGGCTAACGCCGTCGGCCTCTAGCATTGTCGTGAGCATAGCTTCGTTCCACGGAAGCCCTGGTGTTCCAACTTTCTTGCCGACAAGCTGGCTTGGCTTCTCGATACCCGACGATTTCAGGGTCATAATCGAGTTGAGCGGGCGTTGAACAATACCTGCAACAGCTACAACTGGAATACCTTCTTGGCGAGCTTGAAGGAGATCGGGCTGGTAGTAGAAGGCGAATTCGCTCTGACCGCTAGCAACTAGTCCGAGAATAGCGGCGGGATCGGCTGGCGGCTCGACCGTGACGTTCAGCCCTTCATCGTCGAAGTAGCCCTCGTCCAGTGCGGTGTAAATTCCAGCGTGGTTCGCATTTTGGAACCAGTCGAGTGTGACGACGATATCTTCTGGTTCACTGCTCCCACATGCTGCGATGATCACCGATGTAAGTACTACCAATAGCAAAGCTATCTTTTTCATAAATTCCTTAATCCCCTAATCTAATTACACGTGTCGCAGTCGGCGGGTATTTCCGCAGCGACCACTTTTCTACAACTACTACTGCAGCAAATAAAGTCATTGCCAAAATTGAGAGCATGACGATTGCGGCGAATACTCTCGCCGTTTGAAATTGACCGCCGGCTATTTTCATCAGCCAGCCGAGTCCTTCGCTTGAACCGAACCATTCACCGATTACTGCGCCGATTACCGAAACTACGGCGGCAACTTTTAGCCCCGCAAAAAAGCTGGGCAGCGCTGAAGGAATCATCAGTTTCCTGAAGGTCTGCCACGGCGATGCTCCGAGAGTTCGCAGCATGTCGACCATTTCTTGATCGACGGAACGAAGTCCGGATACAAGGCTGATGACTATTGGGAAAAACGTGAATAGGACGATCACTATGACCTTCGACATGATGTCGGTGCCGACCCAAATGATGAGCAACGGTGCGAGGGTGATGATCGGGATCGTTTGCGAGGTGATGATGACTGGGTAGAGCGTTCGTTCGACGGTTCGAGACCAGATAATTCCTGACGCCAATAGCACTGCTAGAACGATAGAAATTGAAAAGCCGAGCGCTATTTCGGTTGTCGACACCCATGTGTGGCGAAGGAGAAATCCGAGTGAGTCTAATATTTCGACAAAGATCACACTTGGTGGTGGGAGCAGCCAGCGTTGTACGTCGAGAA
The DNA here is from genome assembly GCA_026421185.1 of Dehalococcoidia bacterium. Lineage (GTDB taxonomy): Bacteria > Chloroflexota > Dehalococcoidia > Lucifugimonadales > Lucifugimonadaceae > Lucifugimonas. The sequence continues at coordinate 11,903 of JAPKCH010000044.1, forward strand.
CTTCAACGAGCACTTCCCAAGCGACGATCAGGAGGATGATTATTATTGCCGCTGGCAGCCATTCGATGAGCCTGGATCGTAAGGAGTTCATTGGGTCACCTCGTGATTGCCCAATAAATCGAGGATGTGTTTCTTTAGCTCGATGAACTCTGAAGATGTGGATACAGATGCGTCGTGTGGGGATGCATCAAGATCGATTTTCACTTCGGCACTGATCTGCCCAGGATTAGATGACATCACCAACACACGATCAGCGAGAAGGATTGCTTCGTCGACGTCGTGGGTAACGAGGACTACTGCTTTGTTCGAGGTATCCAGCACATTCAACAACCACTGCTGGAGGGAACTTCGGGTTATGGCGTCGAGTGCCCCGAATGGTTCGTCGAGAAGCAACACTGGGTTGTCGGGCAATACGGCTCGCAGCAGAGCGACACGTTGACGCATACCGCCGGAAAGCTGCCAGGGCATTGAGTCGAGTTCATCGGCAATGCCGAACGATTCGGCGAGTTTCTCGACGGCGGTGCTGGATTCAGAGTTGCTGACTCCGCGTAGCTCGAGACCGAGTCGACTGTTTTCGGCCACTGATCGCCACGGTAGCAGCAAGTCTTTCTGCTGCATGTAGGAGACGTTACCGAGTCGATCGGCACGATTTGATAAACCGCTGGCGGTTATTGATCCGCTGCGAGCTTCGAGTACACCAGATATCAGATTGAGGATGGTGCTTTTGCCGCAGCCGGAGGGTCCAACAAGTGCCACGAATTCGCCACGGTCGACAGTAAGGCTGACGTCTTCGAGGATTGATGCATCTTCGTAATCGAAGCCCACACCTAAAAACGACAATAACGGATTATTGATCGTTTCGAGATTCAAGTGATTTATTTGTGGTGCCGAGTTCATCGTTTTGCGTAATTACCAGATAGCTATTCGTATCTGGATAATTTACGTTTGGATGTGGCGCTTAGGCCGTTTCCCTACGCTGGCATTACCCAGATCAGGTTCAAGGGTTGGCAGAGTATTAGTGTCTGCCCTCTCAGCCCGGCTACCCGAGCTCCCCGTTTTTGCTCACCGCTTCCTTGACGGTTTGTGTGAACAGAACTGGCAAAGGATTACTTCGCCTATGGAAAGTTTTGCAATCATCCGAGCAGATGTCAAGGTTGCATACGATAAGAACAAAAACTACGAACTAGCGCTATCTACATCGGAACGACTTCATTTACTTAATCCTTCTAATCTCAGACATCTCAATGAATTAGCTCACTTGCAGACCAAAGTTGGCAATTGTGGCGGTGCGGTAGATTCGCGAGCTCAGTTCCTCGAACGTTCGCCCGCCGGTTCGAACACCGAACATGCCGAGAACACCTTTCGTAAGCTGCAATCATTAACTACCCGAGGTGACGAAGAAACTCCTGAATAGGGAGATTAGCGAAATCCGCTTCTCGTTACTTGTCGTATGCTTTATTAGTTACCTGAACGATTAGATATTTTCAAGCACCGCGAACACGATGCACGGTCGGTCGTGTCCGGAATGGACAAGGTGTACGGCTTAAATTACCAGGAACTAGAAGATCTGGAATTACTTTCTAAAATTAGCGATCAAGATCGAGATGCCCTCGCGACTTTGTACGAACGGTACGGTCGACGGGTATTCGCTATTGCCGTGAGAATGCTTAACGATCCTATTGGATCTGAAGAAGTGACTCAAGATGTGTTCATGAGTGTGTGGCGTCGTGGAGCTAGCTACACATCTAAAAAGGGGAAATTTACAACTTGGTTGTTTTCAATTGCCCACAATCGAACGATCGATGAGTTGCGGAAACGGAGGCGAGATCGAAGTAGAGAAAACGATGATATCGACGACCATTTGAATATCAAATCAGGTGATATTTCTCCTGCAGATGCTGCAGTTGCTCAATCAGAGTACGCAAAGATTAGCGCTGCGATGAAGAAACTTCCTGAAGAACAACAATTGGTGGTTGATCTCTCTTATTTCAAGGGACTCACCCAAACCGAAATTGCAACAAAAACCGGTCAACCGCTTGGCACAGTTAAAACGAGAATGCGGTTGGCATTGAAAAAGTTACGCACGGCGCTTAATGACGAGATGGGCGCACATGTATGACCGAATTTAAAGACAGTACTGAAACTAACGACGATATAGATCCTCGATTCGAGAATCTGGCGGCGTACGCTCTGGATGCTCTGGATACAGAGGATGAGCGGCGAGAAGTTGAAGCACTCATTGAGTCAAATGATGCAGCACTCGCTGAACTCAATGATTTTGCAGAGACAGCAAGTCTTCTAGCAGTCAGCGTTCCTACTGTTTCACCTCCGGCACATCTCAAGGACGCCATTCTTCGATTAGCGTCTGAAGAGTCGACTCCACGTGTGGCTCAGTTCTCCCTTGCCTCGGTTCGAACAACTTCGTGGTGGCAACGTGCTTTCCAATTGCGATTAGCCGTTTCGGCTGCTGCTGCAGTACTTGTGATTGTAACCGGGAGTGCGCTGGGATATCAGAACAACCAGCTTAGTAATGAATTGGACACGTTGCGCTCCGATCTCATAACTGAGTCGGTAGCTGTTGCGGATTTGCAGTCTGAACTGATGGTAACGATGAGCGATTCGGACACCAAAGTCGCTTCTATGAAGAGCGATATGGTTTTGATGGAAGATGACTTCGCAGCAACCAGCGAGATGGTTGTTCACCAGGAAGAGATTGTTTCCGATTTAACTACTGCAAACAATGCACTTCGACAGACATTACGAGATCAGAGTTGGCTCACTTACGTTGTGATGAAAGAGGACTACCAAGTCGAAAGCTGGCTCACTAGCTACACGGAGACTGTTGAGTCAGAACCAGATGCTTCAGGCTTAATCGCTGTGCAAGTGGTGGGTAACCAGGCGGTATTCCAAGTTCACGGATTACAACAGCCTCAGCCTGGATTTGCATACACTCTATGGCTCATGGGAGATGGTACCCCTAGTCCGGTTGCTCAGTTTGAAGTAAGCGAAATCGGATCGGCTACGATTGCGTTCTTGCTCCCTAGACCGCTTATGTTTTACTCGAGCGTTAGGGTGACTCAAGAACGTTTGAATGGCATTGGGAATAATCCGACGGGAACGATGGTTCTTTTCGCCGAAACCAATTGATCTATACGGGGAATCTTTAGAATTATGATCAACCGTTGGATAGTGAATCTGATGGCTGATTAGGGATTGTGAGTTATTCTCATTGACTACGGATTCAGAAGTTGTAATTTGGGCGTGCGATCGTTGTGATGCGGAACTGGTTGATCTTCATTGCAAATTACGTTGCGATAGCTGCGGTTTCATGAGGGACTGTAGCGATCCTTAAGTCGGATGATGTAGCCGTTATAGATCTGTGGATATATGTATCTTGAGGACTTTAAGATCACTTCTTTGAACATGCTCAACATTCACACGCTACCAACATCAACTAAATCTGTTCCAGCAACATTTCTGTTGTTAATTGTTGTGATTTTCGCCGGTTGTTCGAGCGACGAACCAATACAATTTCCGGTTCCAACGCCTATACCACCACCAACAGCAACGCCGGTTCCACCACCACCAACAGCAACCGAGACGATAGCGCTTTCACGCGCTGCCATGATCGCC
>JAPKCH010000100.1 GCA_026421185.1 Dehalococcoidia bacterium
AACGTTCGGAGATTTCTGCATGGCCGATGGAACAACCTTCAAGATCGATGGTCGCGACGTAGTCGCAAAACCTGGCCAGACGATTCTGCAGGCCGCAATGGATCAGGATATTTATATTCCTTATCTTTGCTACTACCCGAAAATGAAGCCGCAAGGCTCATGCCGGGCTTGCATGGTTGAAGTTGAAGCGAACGGTCGAAAGATGATGGTCGCATCTTGCACCACTCCGCCGATGCCAGATGCTGAAGTTACTACGAACAGTGAAGAGGTTCAGGGACTTCGACGTAACGTAATCGAACTCCTAATGAGTGAACACCCACATGGTTGCTTGACTTGTCATCGCATCGAACTTTGTGGACCGCAAGATATTTGTCAGCGGCACGTTACGGTTACAGACCGTTGCACTATTTGCCCTAAGAACGAGCGATGTGAACTCAAGGACACCGTTCGTTCGGTCGAACTCGATCTTCGTACACCGTTGAACTACCACAGGCGGGATTTGCCGATTCACTCGGATGATCCTTTCTATGACCGCGATTACAATCTCTGTATCGTTTGTTCACGATGTGTCCGTGTGTGTGATGAAATTCGCTTCGATACTGCATTGACTCTGACTTCTCGATCAGGTGTAGCGCTAGTTGGAACAGCTCACGGAAGTTCATTGCTCGAATCAGGATGTGAGTTCTGTGGAGCCTGTGTTGATGTCTGTCCAACCGGTTCGCTTACCGAACGTAATTACAAGTGGGAAAAAGCTGTCAGTGAAGTGAAAACAATCTGTACTAACTGTCCAGTTGGATGCCAGATGATCGCCGAAGTGAACAAATTCGGGAAAGTAGTTCGATTCAAGGGCGATCTTGCCGGCGCCGCCAACAACGGACAAGCCTGTATGACAGGTAAGTTTGGTTACGAGTACACGAACAGTTCTTCTCGACTCAAACGCCCGTACATCCGTGAGGGCGGAATTCTTCGAAAAGCATCTTGGGATGAAGCTCTTGAGAAAATCAAAGCAGGTCTCGGAGGTCGTTCTTCTGAAGAATTAGCAGTAATCACTTCCCCACGTGGATCTAATGAAGATCAGTATGTCGCTGTCAAATTTGCAAAGACTGTTCTAAACACACCAAACATCGATTCTGCCCTTAACTCGAACAGTGCAATGTTGTCGCGACTCGAAAGCCGGATAGGTACAGGCGCTGCTACCAATCCAATTTGGGATCTCGAAAATGCTAAGAGCCTTCTGCTAGTTGCTGGTAATCCAACTGAAGAACAGAATGTTCTTGCAGTACCCGTCAAGAAGGCTTTACGTGAAGGCGCACAATTGGTCGTTATCGATTCACGTGAGACAGAGTTGACTCGATACGCGACTGAATGGCTTCGTCCTAAACCCGGTTCCGAAGCTCTTCTTATTGCAGGTATCAGTCGAGTTATCCTCGACGAGTCACTCGAAGATAAAGAATTTGTCGGTTCACGATTGAATCAGGCAGAAGAACTAAAACATTCGCTGTGGACGTTCGATATTGCAAAGGTTTCACGAGACACAGGAATAGAAGATTCCCAGATTCGTCGAGCAGCAAGAATATTTGCTAAAAATGAAGCCGGTGCGATTTTGGTTGGTAATGACGGTCTAAACGATGCTGCCGCTGAGCATGTAGCCGATGCCGTTGTTGATCTCGCTGCGATTACTGGCAATCTTGGAAAAGAATCTGTCGGGATATTCCCTCTATTCCACGGTGCAAACACGATTGGCGCTCGTGACATGGGAGCGACACCTGGTGAAAACGGACTAAGCATAAGTGGAATGATTTCGGGAATGTCGTCAGGTACGGTCAAAGCAGCGATCGTGATGGCCGATGGAGTGTCTGGTTATTCGCCAACTCTTCAATCGTTGCCAGCGGCACTTGAGAAACTCGACTTCCTCGTGGTTTCAGCTGCACTCGATTCTGAAATAACTCACCATGCTGACGTAGTTCTTCCGGCTGTTACTTACGCAGAACAAAACTCCACAGTTACCAACGTCGAACGACGAGTCCAGCGGCTTCGCATAACTGCAGAACCTCGTAATGAAGAGAAGACCGGTTGGGAAACGATTTCCGCAATAGCAAACGCAATGGGAGCATCAGGTTTCGATCATACTTCAGCTTCTGATCTATTTGCTGAAATCGCAGAGAAAGTTTCCACTTACGCTGGTTTGACTCACGAGTCTCTCCAGTCCGGTGGTATTCAACGACCTGCAGATTCTGACGACTCTTCGATTCTCTTCTCTAATCCAGATTCGAAGGTGAATGTCGTCGCTCTGAACTACCAAGATCTTGCGAAATCTATTGAGGACAACTCCCTCACATTTGCGCCGGGAAGAGTTCTGAGCCAGCCGGAACGTGACGTAATAATACGTAAGCCAGATGACATGAACTATGTTGATCGTGAGCAATTCGTTCAGGTTCACCCGCACGATGCGAGGTCAGCCGGACTAAATGAAGGTGACTTGATTCAGGTCACATCGGATGATGGTCACGTGCTAGCTCGCGGCAAGGCGGTGTTTGAATCTCCGCAGATTGGTCTAGTAGGATCGACAACGTTGTTTGGTGAACTAGCTACTAAGATGCATGAGTTAGAAGCTCCTGATTGGTCTCCACAAATGCCAAGATTAGGGTATTCAACAGTTACACTAGAGTCAGCACCGATTGCACAAAAAGCAGCCGCAGTATCCGACTAACTGTTCTGAATTGAGTGCATAATGCATATTCGTTGCATCGTTTTTGCAACAATATGTAAGTAATATTTCGACGCTGTCCAGCAGATGGCTTTCTCAATTTACTTCAGTGAATCAGTAACAGAGTGAACAATCGCTAAAGGGGCGAATTAGAATGGCAAAAACGCAGGATGTAAACGACGCTGAATTCACAGCTGAAGTTATCGACTCAGATATCCCAGTACTCGTCGATTTTTGGGCAGAGTGGTGCGGACCCTGCAAACAGATCGCGCCAGTGGTCGAAGAATTAGCCGGAGAATTCGAAGGTAAGGCTAAGTTCGTAAAACTGAATGTGGACTTCAACCCACAGACATCTGCTAAATACGGTGTGCGCAGTATCCCGACACTACTGATATTCAAGGGTGGAGCACCAGTTGGGCAGGTCGTCGGAGCTGTTCCGAAGAGTGTGCTACAGGCACGACTTGAAGACGCAATGTCTGACTAAGAGCATTTGAAATAATAAAGACCCTGATGCTTACTGGCGTTAATAGTCTTTATTATTTCGCTGTCAATGTGGACTGGCTGTAGTTTTGCTGAGTTCACGAACGAAATAGTGGGGGAGTGGATGGGTCCCGGTGGGCCTCACGGACTTCAACTCCGCTGGCGTGCG
>JAPKCH010000045.1 GCA_026421185.1 Dehalococcoidia bacterium
GTAAGTACCTCGACTCGTAGTAGATCTACTTACAGCAGCGTCAATCGCAGAATTTGTGTGTCAAATCTCAAATGGCTGGGGAGATTCCTCCGAACTTTCCAGCGATTATTCTAAGAAAAACTTCCGATGCTTCACTTCAAAACCTGCCCCAAATGCCTTACTGGTGCGATGTACGAACATGATGGTTTCGATGGTCTTGAAAGCAAATGTGTTAGCTGTGCCTACACCGTCTACTTGGACCATTCCATCGAAGAGATTGTTACCAGCGCCCGCAAGCGCACTGATTCAAAAATCAGAGCATAAAAAGATATAGATTAGAAATACAATGAAAAAATTCCTATTTAGTTCATCTACAACCAGAGGTGCAATCCTCGGTATCGTCCTGTGGTTCCTCATAATTGGAGCTGTTTCTTCGATAGCTCCGAGCCTGTCAGAAGTTACAACCAATGAACAGGAAGAGTTTCTTCCTGTCGGTGCTGAATCAGTTGCGGCTCTCAATCTACGCACTGAAAAATTCCCGGCAGCAGACGGTATTCCGGCATTGGTCGTATTCCAATCAGATGATTCGATCGAACTAAATCAGGCTATCGAGAGATTCACGGAGATCATTCGTTCGGAAAATGTACCGGATTCGATAATTTCTATACTGTCCCCATCAGAATCTGTAGCAGCCCAACAATCACTTATTTCTTCGGATGGCTCGACCGCGATGGTAATAGCGACTCTCGGGGGTAATCCATCAGAGCCCGAGTTCAGCGCAGCTGTTGATTGGCTTTCTGACCAGGCGTCTCAAACAGGTGGGAATGTACAGATAGACACTGCCGTAACAGGCCCAGCCGGAATTATCAGCGATGCAGTCAAAGTGTTCGAATCAATAGATATTCGAGTCACGCTTGCAACAGTCGGGCTCGTATTCGTACTACTTTTGATAATTTACCGATCACCCGTATTGGCGATCGTCCCTCTTGTTGTATTGGGGTCGGCTCTTACTCTTGCTCAATCGTTTGCTGCTCTACTTTCCCAGCAGTTTGACCTGCCATTGAACGGGCAAGTGACAGCGATAATGTCGGTTTTAGTTTTTGGTGCAGGAACCAACTACGCGCTATTCATTGTTTCTCGATATCGAGAAGAGTTGGTACTCGACAACAACAAATGGAGTGCCATGCGGGTCACAATGTCGAACATCGGTCCATCTATCGCCGGTTCAGCAGGAACGACCATCGTCGCAATGTTAGCCCTGACATTCGCATCATTCGGGTCGTTCAGGTCACTTGGACCTATGTTGGCAATTGCTATTTTTGTAGTCTTGTTGTCTGGCCTATTCGTTATGCCGGCTGTGATAGCGCTATTCGGAAAGTGGGCGTTCTGGCCCCGACCGCTAATTCAGCAAAGCTCAGTCAAAACTGATGGTATTTGGTACGGAGTGGGTCGATTGGTGTCGCGCAAACCTCGAATGATTTTCGGAATCACCATGATTGGAATAGTGATCGCTACCCTGCCGTCGTGGACGATCATACCTAGTTTCAATTTCATCGACGGATTCCCTGATGATGCCGAATCAAAACGGGGTTATGTCCTGCTTGCTGATTCCTTCCCAGAGGGACAACTGGCACCAACGGAAATATTCATAGAAACGTCTGACTCAGCAATCACTGATCGACTTGAGGCAGTGGAAGAATTCTCAGCCACGATTGCAGGTACACCTGGAATTTACCGAGTTAGCGGACCAACACGCCCATTTGGTGTGACGATGGAACCGGTCGAAGCAATGAAGTTTGGAGCTGCACGTTTCATTTCTGCAGATGGTTCCACAGCTCGTGTAGAAGTCCTAATGGAAGGTGATCCGTACTCGCGAGACTCTTTGGATTTGGTACAGGAGATGCGACTGTTGGCTGATGCGTCTGAGTTCGGTGATACTAATGGAGCGAGGGTACTTATTGGTGGTGAGTCGGCTATTCAAGCGGATACAAAAGCATCTATTGATGCTGACATAAAGTGGTTGGCACCAGTGTCGTTAATTGCAATCTTTCTAGTACTCGTGCTGTTGCTCAAGTCGATTATGGCACCAATTTACTTGGTATTCAGCGTGATCGTCAGTTTTGGTGCAACGTTCGGGCTTTCAGTCTTAGCATTCCAACAGATATTCAGTCATTCAGGAGTTGCCTATGCCAACGGCGTCTGGATGTTCATATTCTTGGTGGCACTCGGAGCCGATTACAACATCTTCGTGATGTCTCGGATCCGGGAAGCTACAAAGAAGGAAGGTTTCCGTGACGGTATTACGACTGCAGTGGGTAGAACTGGGGGCGTCGTCACCTCCGCTGGAATCATCCTTGCCGGTACGTTCGCCGTCCTTACGACATTGCCTCTCAGGGACATTTTCCAACTTGGTTTTGCCGTAATGCTGGGTGTGCTAATCGACACATTCATTGTAAGAGCATTGCTGGTCCCTAGCATGGCAGCGATTCTAGGCGAACTCAGTTGGTGGCCACGTAAACACAGTAGAAATACGGATATTCCTGAGGTTTACCACGATACAACTCCAGCAGGCGTAACTCTTGCCTTAGATGGGTCGGATAGCTAAATATCTCGTTACCGAACTAAGATTATTGTTGAAATTCGAAACTAAATCGGAGAGATATCCATATCCAATAGGTGCGCAATATCTAGAAGAAATACGACAAAGTACACTGCAGCCTGAATGTTGTGATCCAGCCACTAAAAGCCGACTGTAATTCCGAGCAATAATTCTATTACCATTTGATACAGGTATTCGAATAAAAGAACGCCGTAAATCTAGGTCGACGTCGTATCGATCTAGATTTACGGCGTTCTTTTATTCGACATTGCAACGGTCGAAAACAGCGAGTTATTCCAGCTACTCCATAGGTAAGCCCGCACCCACACCACGCGCACAGGTTCAGGCACACTTTCGCAACCTTGGCCTATACCGGCCGAAACCGGAGAAATATCAAGAGCTACTAGGTCGCTCAACTCGCGTCATAATGGCTACGAATCGGTACTAGGAGTTCAGTCCCGTTTCTCAGTTGGCATGATGACGCCTATCAAACAACGACCTCAATACGTGGGAATCCAGCAGTTCTATCACCTTACCGTTGATCTGGCAGGACTCAGCGAACAAGCTCAGATTAGTACAGAACACTGTCAGATATTCCGTTACTTTCGTTATCTGTATGTATCTGCGGGATGCCGTTTTATGGCTTAAAACAGGATCGAGCGCTGAGTTCTCACATAACTAGAGAGGGTCCCTCTCTCGATATAGTATTAAGCTTTGCAATACCTACTCAGGCTTCGCCCAACTTACTATTGGTTTTATTTGTAATGATCTCAATTATCGGTCGAAGACTAACCCTGATGCTCTAAGTCATGGAAACAGTACGATGTTTTGTGGTAATTGCGGTGCAAATACGAATAATGAAGCCGCCTTTTGTCATGCATGCGGGAAAGGCATTAAATCACAGCTTAGGCCAGCCAGTAAGAGTTCGGTGAGCACGCGATCAGAAGCTGCAGTGATGTTTATCGATAAAGCATCTCGCTCAGGGTTCTGGCGACGGTTTTCTGCGCACATAATCGATGTCGTAATTGTATGGACAGCCATAAGACTGATTCTAGGCACCCTGAGCGATATATTCCGATTAGGAATATCCGGTTGGTCCTATAGTTTGGCAGACGAAGTTGGGGATCTCGCTGGGTATTTTTTCGGCACGCCTCTCATCTTCGAATCGTTTAAGTTTCTTGGCTCTATGACTGATTGGGACAGCTACGGCAGGACCTATGAGTTGGGATATTACCCTTCTTCACCATGGGTTCATTTCGGCCTAGAATATTTCATCCCACTAACCGCAATCTTTTGCTATCAGGTGATCTCTATCACCCTGTGGGGTCACACGCCTGGCAAATCAGCCCTCGGTATCCGAGTAGTAGGAAGTGATGGTAGATCACCCACTCTTGTACGGGCGATTATTAGAGAAAGCCTCGGAAAATTGCTTTCATTGATTTTATGGATCGGTTTCCTCATGACGATCGGAAAACAAAAACGGGGACTTCACGATCGCATTTCAGGAACTGAGGTCGTTGTTTCTGCCAAGAGTTGGAGAAACGACGGTAATATAGCGCGGAAGGATGCACGATGATTTGTAATAACTGTGGGTTGACGAACGAGCGTGACAATAATTTTTGCATCAGTTGTGGAACAGCGCTCGAACCTGTTGCGACAAGTACCGATACTGATTTCATCAAGAATGAGATCGGCAGTCTTCGTCTCGAAGTTAATGCACTGAAGGACTCGCTACAAGCTCACGGAATTGAAATCTTCAAACCGGGTCAAACTGTATTTCGTGAATCTGTATCAAAAGTGGCGCCCCATATTCAGACAGATGCTGGCCAATATGTCAGCGCTGAAACCGCTACATACGGGACGGGTACAGACAACGAACCTGACGCCCCCCCCTTAGGATCTAGTTTGCTAGGTCGGTTGAAATATTATGACTGGGACGCAGTAATCGGCGGTAACTGGCTAGTCCGTATAGGTGCGCTTGCGGTTGTCCTAGGAATGGGGTTTTTCCTCAAGCTGGCATTTGACAACAACTGGATCGGTGAATCAGGTCGCGTTGCGGTCGGTATCATCGCTGGTATAGCCATGCTTGGAGCTGGTGAGTACTGGCGGTCGAAATACCCTGTCTATTCCCATGCTATATCTGGAGCCGGTATAGCCTTTCTTTACCTGTCCGTGTTCACTGCATTCGTACTATATGAATTGATTGGTATTTACCCAGCCATAGGTTTGCTGGCTCTGATAAGTATCACTTCTGCGGCACTGGCCATCGTTCATAGCTCCCTATCGCTGGCGTTGATGGGGATCTTCGGAGGATTCTCGGCGCCCTTCATTCTTGGCGGTTCTGGCGTTGCTGGCAGTGCTGGCGGTGCTTCCACTTCGGAAACTATCGCACTCCTTGTCTATATTTCAGTGATTAATATTGGGGTCATACTCCTATCAACCTTCAAGAAATGGGATTGGTTCGTGCTCGTGGGCTTGTTGTCCTCGCTCGCCACATTCGGACTTTGGTGGAGCACTTACATGGGATTGGAAGGCATGCCACTCAGGATTGGGTTGAACAATGCGACTCTCATAGCGCAGACCGGTCTGACAGTCATATTCCTATCTTTCGTTGCATCAACAACGTTGTTCCACTTGGTCTGGCGCAGGCAACCGAATCAGTTCGACTTGTCTTTGATGTTCTTCAACGGATTAAGTTTCGCGTTTATCAGTTTTGGTATCCTTGGCAGGGTATTTCCAGAATGGATGGGCGGATTTGCTCTCGTAATGGCGCTGTTCTATGCGGCTATCGGCTACGTAGCATTAGTACGTGTCGGAATTGCACCGATAGACCGGGATAAACCCCAATATGATGTGCTTCTCACGTACATATCTTTGGGAATAGCGGTGGTGTTCCTAACTATCGCAATACCGTTCCAGTTTGGAGGCCCGTGGGTTTCTGTGGCTTGGATTGCAGAAGCAATGGTTCTACTGTGGATCGGCAGTAAATCGCGCTTGCCCGATGTACGAAAGGCCGCTTTTATACTCTATGGGCTTTCCCTCTTGGTGATGACGTTCATTGATACACCAGACGCCATTGATCTCCCGCCTGGACTGTTCCAGAATAATTTTGCAATTTCATACGCCCTCATGGCTGGCGGTGCATTTGTAACCGCTTACATGGCTTCACGGTTGAAGGATCGAATGTCAAATTTCGAAATGATCCTTGTACCAGCAGGGATCGTCGCAGGTTTCGCAATCCTCGCGCTTGCCGTTCCTACCCAGGTCGAAGATTCGTGGATGATCGTTACGTGGGGGGTTCTCGGCTTAGCTGCTATCGCTATTGGGATTCGCATCGGACTAATCGAGATGCGACTAACCGGTCTCGGCGTGCTTTCGATTGCGGCAATCGCTTGTATATTCGAATCAAGTGTTGTTGAGAGTAATGGCTATACAGTCTTCTTCAACTCACGTTTCCTAGCATTTGGTCCACTAATCGCCAGTATATCTATTGCAACCATTCTCTGGAATCGATGGCCTCAAGCAGCATTGGAGACAAACAATCGCAAGATCGTTCTAGGATTGATCGTTGCTGCCAATGCATTATTTCTCTGGTTCCTGAGCGCTGAAGTGATGGGTGGAGTCCAGACCGGCCAGCTAATAAACGTCTCATTAAGCGACCAAAGTGATGTTATAAGCCTGTCCCTCACTGCATTGTGGGGCATGTACGCTGCAATCGTTCTCGTTACAGGGTTCTTCGGTGGGTGGCGACCAGTGCGTCTTGCAGGACTTGGATTACTAGGCGTGCCTGTCGTAAAACTTTTCTTGGTTGACTCATTCCAACTTGATGCAGAATTCCGAGTTGCCGCGTTCATGATCATGGGCATGATATTGCTGGCAGGTGGCTATCTCTACCAGCGGCATAACACGGCGTTCAAAGACTTCTTCATTGATGCAAGAGAACAGGTATCAAACACATAGCAAAGTTTAGAAGATTCTGTAAGAACTCAGCGTCGAGCAGAATAGGATCATTCCTCAATTACTGAGGAGATCTGTTCATGTCCTACCCACACAGCGTTTCAACTACGGATGCAATTGGTTTGATCTGGAAATAGTGTTTGCTTTACTCAAGTATATTAACGTACGCAGATGCTAAATCATAAAAGTAATCCTGATTTGTCCGTACACGATCTCAAACCTGTCACTAGGCAAATCTGCGACGGGAATTTACAGAACGAATGGTCGGTAACTCCGATTGGCGACAGTATTGGTCGAGGTACCCTCGGTATTTATCGAGTTACCGGCACATCTTTGACTCCCGTCGGTGACATTAACTCATGGTCAATTGTTCTAAAAATAGTAGATATCGAAAAAGACTTTGATGGACTGAGAGAGTACCAGCTATCCCTTTCGTCCTCTCTCCGATCAATTGCAAACGGCATTCGTCCAGCCGTGTGTTACGGGACACAAATACGTCCAGAGGGTGAGCGTTGGATTTGGTTTGAGGACCTCACCCATACCCTCCAAACACCTTGGAGTGACAGTGTCTACCTCAATGTAGCTCGCGATGTTGGAAAATTTCACGCAAGTTCATTATCAGGATTCTCTAAAGATGAGTGGGATTACAACGGGATACACGGAGCTGTAATCGCCCCGTGGGGGCTGGCGGAGATACTTGAAAACCTCGATCAAGTTACTTCGAATTCTCTCGCTGCCATTATGTTCAGCCAGACCAACGTGGATACGGTTGGTTCGTTGTTGGCTAAGCACCAAGAGGTCGCAACCGAGCTAAAGAAGATATCCACTGTGCTAGCCCACAACGACTGCCACGCTGCCAATCTCTTTCCTATCGAGAGGGATGGTGTTCACCAACACACGGTTGCTATCGACTGGGCCACAGTAGGGTTGGGACCATTAGGGGAAGATGCCGGGGATTTGATCGCTGATGCGATCAAGAATTTCCATCTCGATTCGGCGAATATACTCGAACTTGAGGAATCCTTTTTTTCCAGCTACGTCGACGGTTTAATGGTGCACAACAGTTATGTGAATCTGGATCACGCACGAACGGGCTATCTTGCCGGAATGGGCTACTGGGGTCTCTGCAAAATGATGATGGTTGCCAATGCCACCCAAAATGTAGCCGGGTACCAAGAGATAGTTGAGCAACGTACTGGTCAACCTGCTGAGCAAGTAATGGATAGACACGGATCTACCGTCGCTAGGTTGATTCCGTACGCCATAGAATGCGTGCAACGGCTCGGATTGTGAGATTTCCTAGGTATACATCACAATAAACTTACATTTACAGAGCGCTATCAGTCAAAGATTCATTGCCAGTTCTACTAGGACACTCAACTGCCGTTATGACTAGGCGTTACGTCTCTACTTATGAGGCAATCAAGGCTGTAAATCGGCATGTTGAGTTCAGTCAAGCTGAGACATTGAATAGTGGAGTCAACTAGCCGAGTTCGTAATCTCGAATGTACGAGAATAGTGAGGGTTCATGCGCTCTTTGGTGTTTTCGTCGTTGCTTCCGCACGAAAACGCCGAAGTTGTCCTCGGTGTTTGTCTAGTTTTCTTACTACAGTCGATAGGCTCGTAGGGCTGTATCCCTAAATAGTGAAGAGCGTTCGGTTGACGATAGATCTTTGCTGAGAAGTTTGAAGGCGTTCCAGAGAACTGTGTACGAAGTTGACTGGTTATCGACGGGGAAGTTGCTTTCGAACATGCAACGATCAGGTCCCAGCGTTTCGATGGCGAAGTTGTAGAATGACGATATTCCGTCTGACAGTTCTTGAGATGATGGTGGGGCACTTCGCTCATTCCATCGGTGTCCGCCAAGTGGCATTCCGACTCCACCCAGTTTCATCACGACATTTTCACAGCCAGCCAATTCTATGATGCCATTTCGCCAGACCTCGGCAACCTCGTCTTCTCTCCCAACGTAAGGACCGATGCCAAGAGGTACGCCAGTATGATTGAGAATTATCGTTACATCGGGGAAAGTTCTAGCAAGATCAACCAGTTCCTTTAGCTGGGGGTGATAGACCTGTGAATCGAAGCTCATACCAAGTTTTTGAAGTGCTGAAAATCCGGTTCGGAAACCGGCGTCCCCCAGCAACCCTTCCGGGGGATTCATGTAACCACCAATATCAGGGCTTGCATCCCAAGACGACGCGTTACGAACTCCCCTGAAACGGCTTCTACTTGCATCGATGTGCGCTTCGAGAACTTCAATGACCTCGTCACCTAGGCTGAGATCGGCGTAACCGACTATTCCGGCGGCCACTTTGGTATCGCCATACATCCCGCTCGCGCTCTGAGCAGCAATACCCTGTACAAACTCGGTTTCACCAACCGGACGCATTTTTTCGGGGCCGTCTTTTCTGTACATTGCGCTGCATTCGACAAAGACCGTCTCAGTGATGTTGTGACCACCGCCTGTGTCTACTAACAACTCATCAAGAAAGTAACGTCCATCGGGTAGATCCCAGAAATGATGGTGTGGATCACAGATCGGCAGGTCGGGTTCGAGTGCTTTTTCCACTGTTAGTTCTAGCCATTTTTCGTGATCGCTATTCATATTTTCTCCTAGTGAACTGGATGTAGTTGTCGAAGCACACGGGGCGACCGCCGGGGTTGCCACTCTGCCCCGACTTCAAACGTCCAGTTAAGTCCCTGTTCTGAAGCGAGCTGGTTTGACTATGCATCAATTCATCCAGCTTAAATCGATACCTTCCGTATTTGCACCACGATCGATCAGTAGAGTGGCAACGTCGATAGAGTTACCCGCACCTGCCATGTGTAACGGTGTTATGCCGCCGGTCTTCGCATTGATGTCGGCACCACGATCAATCAGTAGACCGGCATCGTCGAGAGCATTATCCTGTGCTGCCATGTGCAGGGTTGGCGAGACAAGGTTGTCGTTCCAACACCCGTTCAGCACTAGAGTTACAACACCACTGAAAATTACTGTCAGTAATAATCTTTTTAGAATGTCGATACTCTAGCACCCAGACGCGCTGACCTGCCCCTATCGCATTACAACTTTTATCTCGGGCGACCAATCGAAGCGTTTGCATGACTGTGTCTGGCACTGGTATACGATTTCTGGACGCAGGTATAGCAGATGTCGCAGTGAAAGTTGCCATATTTCGATTCACGCCAGTTCAAGGACCGACAGGTAGGAAGGTTTATGGAAAGTGAGTAACCATATTAAAGTAAGTTGTTACACTGCACCACGACGTGGCCAGTGGGCGTCACACTCACGGAAAAACAAATCCAAAATATTGTCGGGTAAGGATTCCTCCATATGACCAAATTTGACTTCGTCGACACCCACGTTCATTTTTACGATATGCAACACCCCGAGCTGTTATACGGTCACTGGAAAGACCAGCTCCAGAGACTCGCCGAACGAAACTATATCGCCGAGGATTATATTGCCGAAACGCGCAACGCCAATGTCACCAAGGCGGTTCACGTCCAGGCGGCGATCGGCAGCAAGAACCCGGTAAAAGAGACCGAATGGCTTCAGACAGCGGCCGATCGCACGGGCTTTCCGCACGGGATCGTGGCCTATTCAGATCTGAGCGACGCCGACGTGGAGGCAGAACTTGAACGCCACTGCCAGTTCCCGAACATGCGTGGCGTACGCGACTTCTCACACGGCGACTATCTGGTGCGTTCTGACTTTCAACGCGGCTTCGCCTTACTCGAGAAATTCGACCTACGAGCCAGCATGAATGTTCAGTGGCAAGATATGGATAAGTTGCTAGACCTCGCAAGCAAATTCCCGAATATCACGATTGTCGTCGACCACACTGGGTTCCCTACAGAGCGGAACCCGGAATACTTGGAAAAGTGGAAAAAGGGCATGGAAACCGTCGCTCAGGCGGACAACGTCCGTTGTAAAATTTCCGGCCTTGGCATGAACGATCCCAAATGGACAGCCGAGAGCATTCGGCCGTACGTCCTCCACTGCATAGAAACCTTCGGTGTTGAACGCAGTTTCTTTGGCTCCAACTGGCCCGTCGACTGGCTCTTCAGTACCTACGACTACTTGGTAGACGCCTACCACGAGATAACTGCCGACTTCACTGATGACGAACGAACTGCTCTCTTCTCGAAGACAGCGGAGACGATTTACAACATCTAACGACTACGTCGGCTTCTCGACCAATTCACTAAAGCTCTTCGCACTCACATCAAAGGTATCTGTCAGGACTCAGCGTACAAATTTATATTAATAAAAGATTATTTTTCATCCCTAATAATCCACAGACCCATCGAATCATCGTGGAGTTACAGGTCGTTCCGAGTATCTGTATTAAGAAAAAACGTCGAACCTCGCTTGGTTGAGGTTCGACGTTTTCTTTTAGAAACGGATGGGAACAGGCAGTGTGGGGAGGAAATGAAAACATCTCCTCCGCAAATGAGGAATGATCCTATTCTGCCTCGACGCTAAGTTCTGACATAACCGACGCGTTCCTACCCCACTCAGGCTTTAGGAACATTGGCTGAGTCTAGAAGCTCTCTCAACTCATCCAGTAAGTAATCGGGCGGTCTGACGGATGGGGGACGTGGAGGTCCTACCTGCAAGCCTACTGCCTCCATAGCCGCCTTTATAAACGGCCCCTCTCCCCCTGTAACCTCAACAACTCGGTTCCGCCACAGGTTCCACTTCCATTTGAACGAAGCAAGTTTATCTTTGGCCGCAGCGTAGTCACGTTTCTCCAGCAATTGCCATATCTCAAGCGGATACTCAGGCCAAAAGCCGCTCAGATGGGTGATAAATCCTCGAGCTCCAAGTAGGTGACTTGACGTTTGCTCGCCAGAGTTGTCGATCATTACTAACTTGTCTGATAAAGCGAGCAGTGTCTGTCGGTAGTGCTCTGGGTCGGAGGAAGACCACTTCAGTGAGCGCACAGACTCGATATCTGACAAGCGTTTGAGCAGGTCAAGGCTCATGGTGAGGCCTTCCCACCAAGTGTGGTAGATCATCAGCGATACGTCTGATTCTTTTGCGACCATCTCGAACAGGCGAAGGACATCTCCCTCGGTCGGGGTGTAGTAATAAGTTGGCCCTAGTTGCGCGCCGTCGAGTCCCACTTCAGAAGCATGCTGTGCCAGTTCCACGATAACCCGCGCATCGGTGTGTTGGATGCTGGATAACACCGGGACTTCACCTCGAGCAGCCTCAAGCGCTGTCGTCATAACGGACTTTCGTTCCTCTACGTTGAGTGTCGGGTGTTCTCCACCTGCACCTCCTACCAACAGCGACCCTTGACCTGTCTTAACACCGCGGTCGATCATGACCCGGATGTTATTGTGCAGAGCATCCAGATCTAGGGAATAATCCTCTGTAAAGGGTGTAGCCACGGCCACCATTGGCCCGCAAAGCCAATTGCGTGTTTGTTCAGGTTTCATAAAGTCACTCCTAATAGTTATCGACGCTTACAAGTCCGAAGATCATTTACATGTTGTAACTGTCAGCTTACGCATACAGGCAATTCTCTAAAGTAGTAATCGTTGATCCTGCCTACCAACTTTTGATATTTACTGGCCGCCGCGTACCCAAAACAGTATTGAATCAAGTGCACGGCGACGATCATCCAAAATTCTTAAGAGTCTCTGGGGGACCAAACGCAGCAATAGCCACAACAATCAGCCCGGATATTACAGCAAATATCCAGGTGCCGTACTTCGAAGTTTTCAGGTTAGGAGATGCATTCAATTTGTCGATAATCCAAGCGCCAACACCAAAAAAAGCACCAGCGATAAACCAGGTGTAGATAGATAGGGTGCCCTCTATAAAGAATGACCTAATTCCTTGAAATGTCCCCTCAACAACCAATGAAGGCAGTTCCCTAAACTTCATGTCGTCCTCTGCAAACGTGATGAACACAACATTAAGGGGGATTAGCCCTCCGGTCACAAAGCTTGACGCTACACCGAATCCTAGCCCCATGACCAGCCACAACAATAAGCTTCCTGCTTCATCGGCATTGTGTCTCGTATGATAGATAGCGAGCGCAGTGACGAGAGTTGCCGCAAGTGCACCCGTTAGGGCTGTGAAAAGTCCCGGTACAAACGCCAAGTGTTCGGCTTCGTCGAAACGTCCTGTACGGGCCATAATTGAGATTAGAATCGCAGCTGATCCTAGCGCAGCCGCGTACAAGGTGATACTTGCTGTAAGCCTGATACGTAGCATCTGGTCCTGAATTAGTGTTGGACTAAGGGACAGGGCTACCATGTTTTTCACAGTTATCCAGCCACAACGCCGGACTTAGTTGCGCCCACAAGTTCTATCTCATCTACACGATGACAACTAACGAGCCGACCGGATGACGACTTCTGCAATGGCGGTGCCTCCACCTTGCACAGGTCGACTGCAAAGGGGCAGCGCGGATGGAAATAACACCCTGAGGGTGGGTTAGATGGGTTAGCTATTTCACCCTGAAGCACAGGTCGTTTACCTCGCTGCTTCGGATCAGTAATAGGTAATGCCGATATTAGTGCTGATGTGTAGGGATGCTTCGGATTATGGAAAAGCTCTTGTGGCGTTCCCACTTCGACTACCCGTCCTACGTACATCACCACTACCCGATCACTAATCTGGTTAACCACACTCAGGTCGTGTGAGACGAACAGATACGTGAGCCCTAACTCGTCCTGAAGATCCATCATAAGGTTTAGGACTTGGGCCTGAACAGATACATCTAGCCCGGAGACCGGTTCGTCAGCCACGATCAACCGGGGGTTCATAGCTAAGGCCCTCGCTATGCCGATGCGTTGGCGCTGGCCTCCGCTAAACGCGTGGGGAAAGCGCTGCATGTATTCCGGCCGTAGTCCTACCTGGCGTAACAACTCCGAAACCCTGTCTTCACGCTCCTCGTGACTACCGACACGGTTAACAACCAACGGCTCGCTTATGAGCTGGAATATGTTCATCCGGGGATTCAGTGATGAGAAGGGATCCTGAAAGATCATCTGGATATTTCGGCGATATGGCCTAATTTCCGAAAGTGAAAGATCTGCTAGATCGACCGTCTCGTCATCACTGGTACGAAACAGGACTTGCCCATCGTCGGGATTTATGGCTCGCATAATGCTCTTGACGGTTGTGGTCTTCCCGCAACCACTTTCGCCGACCAGGCTCACAGTCTCACCTTCGGCGATTGAGAAAGACACGTCGTCTACTGCATGGACCTGACCCACTGTCCGCCGTAGAAAACCTTTTTTTATCGGAAATGATTTCTTAAGATTTTTTACTTCGAGAAGTGGTTTTTTGGTTTCAATGTTTGGTGCGTCGGTCATCTAGTCTCTCCCGTACAAAAAACAACTCGCTTGCTGGTCCGTGCCAACTGACAGTAGCTCTGGTTCCTTGACGCTGCAAATCTCTGACATATACGACGAGCATCTAGGATGGAATGCGCAGCCTGAAGGACGGTTTTGCGGGTGAGGAATCGCTCCGGTAATCGAGGGTAGCCTTTCCCGCGGCGCTGCATAGACCGTTGGCACTGAAGATAACAGAGCCTTCGTATAAGGATGTTTTGGTGAGGAGAAGATGGTCTCTACGGGACCGACCTCGACCACGCGCCCAAGGTACATTACTGCCACTGTATCGGCGATTTCCGCGATCACGCCAAGATCATGAGTAATAAACATGATAGACATACCATTCTGCTTCTGCAGAGACTGAAGAAGATCGAGGATCTGAGCCTGTGTGGTGACGTCGAGGGCGGTTGTCGGCTCATCAGCTATTAGAAGCTTAGGCTCGGTGCAAAGAGCCATTGCGATCATCGCTCTCTGACGCTGCCCTCCGCTGAACTGGTACGCATACTCTGACATTCTCTGTTCCGGGTTCGGTATCCCGACACGGCTCATCCAGTCAACCGCCAGGTCATGCGCCTCTTTAATTTCGAGAGAACTGTGCAATCTTATTGCTTCAATAATCTGGTTTCCGAACGTATGGACAGGGCTGAATGATGTCATCGGTTCCTGAAAAATCATAGAGATATCGCCACCTCTAACCGACCGTATATCTGAACCATTTGGCTTCATCTCAAGCAGGTTCCGACTGGACTCACCATTCGGGTTAAAGTTAACCTCACCGTCTACGATACGCCCCGGGCTATCAATAATCTGAAGAATGGACTTTGCTGTAATGCTTTTGCCGCACCCGCTCTCTCCAACAATCCCCAGAGTAGTTCCGGATTGAACGTCAAAACTGGCGCCGTCGACAGCTTTAACCGTTCCTTCATCGGTGAAGAAATAGGTCTTCAGATCTTTTACCGACAGTAGCGGCTCAGTACCGGTATTCAATATTTCTGTTTCGGTTTGTTCTATGTTCATAGTTTTCTAGTTGCTGTAAGGATCGGCGGCATCTCTGAGACCGTCGCCCATAAAGTTCAGCGCCAGGATAATCAAGATCACCGGAATCGCCGGAATCATCAACCAGGGTGTGAGAGCAATAGTTTGGACGTTTTGTGCGTCCTGCAGCAGAGTACCCCAGCTGATTGCCGGGGGACGCAGGCCTAGGCCGAGAAAACTAAGCGTCGTTTCGGCAATAATCATAAACGGCAGCGCCAGAGATGCCGCTGCGATGATATGACTGTAAAACGACGGCAACATGTGCCTAAAGATGATACGACGCTGGCTTGCGCCAGAAAGCATGGCCGCTGTCACGAAGTCTTCGTC
>JAPKCH010000010.1 GCA_026421185.1 Dehalococcoidia bacterium
TCGTTTATGAGAGCCGTTGAAACGGATAGATACAATCTATTCTTGTTTGTAATGATTCGAGCAATGGGTCTCCACCTGATCGTCTTGGTGCTAACTCGCAACAGATATTTCGTGTTTCTCGGAATAGACACCTAGGTCAAGATGCGCCCGAGCCGGTTTATGGGTAACGACATAGGTAGAATTCTTGCAGCGCCATGCCAGATACGACACCGAAAAATAATTACCCAGCCGACGCATCGTTCAATCCGCCTACTGCGGAGACTTCGGGAATTACTCGTCTAAGTAAAACGTCTAGCGAATCTGAAGGAGCACATCTCCGTAGGGTCGCCGAGGAACTGAGCGGTTCAGGCGAGGAACAACTTATAGCCCTAACTGCGAAGTTGTCGAGCCAAGAATTTTCAGATCGTATTCTGGCTGCCCGTGAACTTGGAAAAATCGGATCATTAAAGGCAATTAACTTATTGCGTGAACTTCTTGCTTCAAGCGATGAAACGTCGTGGAGTCTTGCGATTCATGGACTAAGGACAGGCGGGTCACGCGAAGGTTGGCTATGCCTCGAAGGTGTTGCTGAGAAAGATGCCACCCGGCTTGCTTCTGAGAACAAACGACTTTCAGATATCGCTTTTCGTCGACTAATGGCGATGGGGCGAACGAAGATGATGGACAGGCTATTCCGTGCTGCCGATGGACATTCACGCTCTATTCCAGGCGATGTAGCCAAGCAGTTTTCGATAGATGCCATATCGACTCTGCCTGAAGCTCACCGAAACGTAATGCAGCACAGACTGGGCATACTAAGCGGTACTTCTTCGACTCCATCGGACACCGCAGAAGTACTCGGCATTGCGTTGAACGATGTTCGGTCACGTGAACTTGAAGGCTGGCGTTCGATTCATTCGCCGATTGATATCGCCGAGTAGTCTTCTTCTCATCCCATGGCTCTGGTGCAGGCATATACTGCGCCAGTGTTGAGCAATGATAAGGCAACAGAACAACCAGCATCCCGCGGAGCTATTTCTCGGTTGATGCCCCCCACCCTTTCCAGTGCATTTCGATCTCTAAGCAATCGTAATTTTCGATATCTATGGTTTGGACAACTTCTTTCAGCTACTGCCATGCATGCCGATATGGTGGCTCGCTCATGGCTGGTTTGGAATCTGACAGGATCTTCAACTTCAGTTGCTTCGGTATTAGTAGCACGTGCAATTCCGATGCTTATTTTAGGTTTAATTGGCGGAGTCGCTGCCGACCGATTTGACCGTCGTAAATTGCTGATGATTATTCAGGGGTGGACGCTCCTGATGCATGTCATCATGGCGGCGTTATTGCTTGCTGGCGTAGTCGAACTGTGGCACGTGTACGTGCTCGCATTCGGACTAGGTGCTGGAATGGCTATGAACCAGCCAGTGCGAACTTCGATTATTCCTAACTTAGTCGATAAAAAAGACATGATGAACGCCATGTCTTTGAACTCGATAGCGATTAATAGCACCAGACTTGCTGGTCCGGCTCTCATAGCTCTGCTCATTGCAGCTACAGATGTTGGCTGGGCGTATGTGTGGTCGTCTGGTGCATTCGTCGTTGTACTGTTCACCACAACTAAGATTGCAATTCCTAATATTGCATTGAGTGGTAAGCGAGGGAATCCGGTGTCTCAACTTGTCGAAGGGTTTGTGTATATCGGTCAGCATCGAGTAATTCTGGCACTGGTGCTTCTCGGATTAGGCCCGTTGGCGATTGGTTTCTCACATCAGGTTCTACTTCCTCAATTGGTTGAAGAAGAATTCGGCTATGGAATTGGCCTGATGGGCGTGTTGACGTCGGTGGGAGCGATTGGCGGATTGAGTGGTGGATTATTTATCGCTTCTCGTAGAAACGTTTCGTACAAAGGGCGATTGATGTTGATAGCAGCAACTTCGTACGGCCTTGCGTTACTTGGATTTGCAGGAGCTAACTATCTATGGATGGCGTTCCCGCTGATTATTTGGATAGGTGTGTCTCAAACGCTTTTCAGGGCTGGAAACAGCGCTACTCTCATGGAAATAGCGCCAGATCATTTGCGAGGACGAATCATCTCAGCGACCCTGCTCGATACGGCACTCTCTCCTGCTGCAGGGATAGCTGCGGGATTCGTAGCCGACAAGTACGGAGTGAGTTCGGGCTACCTATTGCTGTCGGTCGGATGTCTGGCGGTCGTGGCGCTCACGATTTTGATCTATCCTCGGATAAAAGACATCTAATCGGTTTTCAGTGTGAAAATGCAATCGTTAGTACTCGAGGGTTCTACTGGCTTAGTTTACGATTTCTAAAACGTCACTGAATAGTACTTAAGCATAAAAATATGAAAATCACCGACATCAAAACATTCATCATGAAAGGAGGAATCCGTAATTGGGTTTTCTGCAAAGTTGAGACTAATGAAGGTGTTCACGGATGGGGTGAGGGCACTCTTGAACGGCACGAACTAGCTGTTGAATCAGGTATCAATACGCTAGCTTCACGACTGATTGGTCGTGACCCAACTGAGATCGAGAAAAACTGGCAGATCATGTATCGCCACGGATTCTGGCGTGGCGGGGTCGTGATGGGTTCAGCAATGTCAGCTATCGATATCGCACTTTGGGATGTAACCGGCAAAATCTATAACTTGCCGGTCTACAAAATGCTAGGTGGAGCAGTTCGTGACCGAGTTCGCGCTTATACCCATGCTGGCGACCTAAGAGGCGGCTGGGATGCCGTCGATCAAGGTTTCACAGCGTTCAAGACTGGTGGCTGGGACCTTAGTAAGAAGGCTTTCCATGAGAAAGACGTTGTCGACGACCTTCACGAGAAGATCAAGTCGATGCGGGAGTATCTCGGACCTGATGTTCAGATCATGATCGACAACCACGGTCGATCACGTCCTTCAGTTGCCAATCGCCAGATCGCAGCAGTTGAGGAGTTCGATATTACGTTCTTCGAAGAGCCTGTTCCGCCAGACAATCTTGATGCTATGGAGCAGATTCGGTCTGCTGGTCACAACATGGATATTGCGACGGGTGAACGCTTGTTCTTCCGGTACGGTTTCCGAGACATTTTACATCGTCGGCTTACTGATGTGATTCAGCCTGATATTGCTCACACAGGTGGGATTTCTGAGATCAAAAAGATCGCCCAAATGGCCGAAATAGAGTACGTAAAGTTCGCACCTCACAACCCGAACGGCCCAATCGCAACTGCTGCTTCAATGCACGTTTGCGCGACCGTTCCGAATTTCCTGATTCTGGAAACAGCTCGTGACATGCCGTGGCACGACAAGGTTCAGACCACTCCGCTTGAGATCAAAGATGGCTACTTTGAGCTGCCTACGGCTCCAGGTTTGGGCACTGACTTGGACGAATCGATATTGGCACATCGTCCTTTCGATCCTAAAGAAGGTTCAGGGAACGCTGATTATGATGACGAATCTGGAAGCTGGAACGCCGAGGATATGTCGCCAGCCGATGTTTAAATTGTGCTGTTGTATCCCAGCAACTCAGGGCTACATTTACTATTGAAACTATGACTAAAAAGGTTTTCCGCGCGGCACTTTTCGATATGGACGACACACTTATAGACAGGCGTGGGGCGTATGACGAAGTTTATCGCGTTATGTACGACCAGCAAGAGTTGATCCACGGATCTACGAGTTGGGAAGATGCTCTCGAATTCTTTTGGTCGTTGTCACCCGACAATGCCACTGATGCCAACACCGCTATTTTCGAGATACAGAAGCGATGGCCCGGCGTTCCGGGCGATTCTAAATCGCACTACGATTTCTACTTTTCAAACATGGTGAAATTCATGAAAGTGCTTCCCGGTGCTTTTGATTTTGTCGATTGGATGAATTCGAACGAAGTTGTATGGGGCGTTGTCACTAACGGAGATCAATTCCAGCATCAGAAAGCTAAGAACACTGGGCTAGATAAGAAGACACCATTCCTTCTAGCATCAAAGCTGTTCGGTCTGGATAAACCCGCTCCAGAAGTATTCATGGAAGCAGTTCGCTTGCTGAACATCGATGGTCTTAAACCGGAAGAAATTCTGTTTGTTGGCGATAATCCGTACACCGACATCATCGGTGCCCACGGAGTCGGTATGAAAACCGCTTGGGTCCGTATGGGGCGCGATATGTATCCTGACGATGCGCCAGCACCTGATTACATCATTGACCACGTTGAAGAATTGAAGCACTGGCTGGCGTAGATTGATGAGCTGCCTGTTCTGTATTTGAACGTAGCTTTGATCAGAACTACTGATTACCACGGCGTTCATTCTTCAACGTGGTCAATAACAGGGCTAGACAGATCGGCCGACCCTAAACGCCTAGTCCGCCTTGGACGATCTTCCCATCTCGGACGATGTCGCCCAGTGCGAGTGTGTGTGAAGAATCATTGATCGTTCCAATGCTCCAACCGAGAGATCCGAAGCGGAATCGGCTAATCGAACAGTTGAAAATGTCTGTTCGCATTGCTAGACGGTTGTCGATACCGGTGATGTAGTGAAGCAGCGCCCGCATCGTGTCGCCGTGGCTCACAACTGCGATCGTGTGTTTGCCGGATTTTTTATACCAAGCTTCGTTGTAGAGAATTTCATCTTCGAGCCAGTTCGATGCGCGACGTTCGACCCATCGCATCGTTTCACCATCGGCAGCTTTGAAGAATTGCCCTTTTTCCGCCATTGTGAGGCGAACCTCGGTCGGCATAACGTCCTTGGCGAGCTTTCCTCGCCATGCAGGAGTTTGCTTCTCGATGATGGCATCGACTCTATCGAAGTCGGTGTCAGGGATGCCCATGCCTTTTAGAACGCCCTGTGTGGTTTGTATCGCTCTCATAAGTGAAGATGAGTAAATCTTGTCGAACTTGACGCCTTCTTCGCCTAAGCGCATTCCTGCTGCCTCGGCCTGCTTGTGCCCTCTATCGGTCATAGGAGCGTCGAAATTCACTCCAGCCGCAATGCCTGGAGTCACGTTTGACTGTGATTCGCCGTGCCTAATGAAATAGAAATCGAATTCGACGTTATCGTGAATCAAGTCAGGAGTCTCCAAGAGTACTAATTGCAAGCCGTTAAAACCGGCAAGCGAACAGTATCACCGCTGAGTTGTCTAAGGGAAGAATTAGACTAGTTACGGAATGATGAACGCTGGTTCTATTAGATTAGGATTTCCGTGATAGGCGACGGGAAGATCGACTTCAAGTCGACTTAGCGATATTGTAATAAACTCTTCGAGCCGTAGTTATTCGTTGACCTTATAGTGTGATTTATCGAGCCTGCGGTACTGGCTCGCAATTAGCTGTTCTCAATAAAAATTGACACAAAACGGAGTCTGTTTTTTCATTAAAAGTATCTTGGAAAAAACGTACTGCTCCCCGTTGAGATACTATTACGCCCGCGTACGCAAACGGTTTACAAACTATCTCTGCCAGTCACGTAAGAGGACAACATGAAACCAGCTGATCTAAAAGCTGCTCTAAAAGCTAAAACGCCTGTATTTGGATTTATGATCTCAGCCACCGCAAGCATGCGCTGGGGCCGAGTATTTGCTGGTAGCACTCTTGATTTCGTTGTTATCGACTCAGAGCACGGTTCACGTGACCGTCAGTTGATCGCTGACACAGTTGCTCAGATGCAGTCGCTCGATATTACCGCCATCGTTCGAACCCCAGACACTCAAGAAGTGTGGGTCGCAATGGCAATGGATGCTGGTGCTGACGGAGTGCTGGTTCCTTACTGTGAGACAGTCGATGAAGTTCGACACACATGCATGAAGATGAAGACGCACCCGCTTAAGGGTGAATATTACGAGCAGGTTGTTTCAACTGGCGAGTATCCAAGCGAGAAGTCGAAGGCATATCTGGAAAATCGTCACAAAGATCAGATTTTCATCATGGGTGTCGAGAGTGAACCTGCTGCAAACCGTGTTGAAGAGCTGATTGAATGTGCTCCAATCGACGCAGTGTTCATTGGCCCGAACGACATGACTACTTCACTTGGTATTCCTGATGAAGTAACCAACCCGATTTACCTAGACACATTGAGCAAAGTAATCGGTGCTGCTGACGATCGTGGACTACCGACCATGATTCACCAACAGACAATCGAAGCTTCTGCTGTGGCTATAGAACTGGGTGCTCGATTCATCATGCACTCATCCGATGCCGGAATTCTTCTTCGTGGTACTCAAGACGAATTCGCACAGATTCGTGAGATTGCTGGCAAGAAGCACGGTGGAGTTGCCAAGGTAGTGGCCGAAGACACGTTAGACGTCGTTTAGGCAGATCTCTTACACAGCGATTTTGTGATCGCTATTGTTTGTAAACGAAAAAAGCCCCGGTCATTGCAACCGGGGCTTTTTTTATTGGTTCGTCATTGTCATGCTGAATTGAGTCAAGATTATTTGGCTGGAACTGGTGTCAGGCTTAGAGACGATCATCGCTCTAGCTGATAGTGAACTTGCGGAATGATTCGGCGTAGTCGGCGTCGATTTTCTTGCCGAGTTCAGAACGGCGGTCTTTCATCCACTTACTAGCTTGTTCAGGGTCGCTCACTTGGCTAACGTGATCCTTCAGTGCCGAAATAGACGTTTCGACGTCCTGTTCGGTTAGTGGGTTCCAGAAGTTGGCGTTTTCACCAAAGCTCATTACCCAGACCTCGCGGACTTTGTGAGGCTCCAAGCCTTCGTCGTAGAAGAGTTCAGGGAACGTTAGATGATCGCGTGCGCTTGGGAATACGGCAGATAGAGCGGCCTCGCCCGCTGCGAAGTGATCAGGGTGCCCAATGTAGGTTGAGTTGAGCAGATCACGAGTTGGGCTGGTTGTTATCAGCACATCTGGCTGGTGCTTGCGAATCATGCGAGAAATATCTCGGCGTACATCGAGAGTTGGCTCAAGGTAACCGTCCGGGTATCCAAGGAACTCAACAGTCTTTAGCCCAAGCGTCTTACCCGCAGTCCGTTGCTCTTCAGCGCGTAATTCTGCAAGATCGTTCGAAGATATTTCGCGATCTTCAGTTCCTTTTGAACCGTCGGTGCATAGAACATAGGTAACTTCCCAGCCCATGCGGCACCATTTGGCGACACTACCCGAGCAGCCGTATTCAGCGTCGTCGGGATGGGCTGTGACCACCATCGCTCGCTTGAAATCATTCTTAGACTCGTCGCCGGTCGTCATAGGTTGAGTAGCCCCCGCAATAAGTGTAGATGCCAGTAAAAGTTGGTCCGAGAAATTCGCATACGATAAGAAATTCTAGCATTGGAATATGCGGTTAAACCGTTGGTTACACGAGGTGGTCGGATACAAATTTAGTTACTGAACGGACTGCTAGCTCAGATGAGAAAAATGTGCTGTCATGATCGGTATTAGGAAGATTTGACAGTTCGTAGCCATAGCGAACTGCCGACTGTTTAGCATTGGCAAAGTGTGCGTCGTCTTCACCGCAGAACAACAATGTGGGAGCTGTGTGATCGTTCAATCGGCCTTCTGAACCACTCCACCAAAGTAGTGCTTCGTGGGAAGCGGCAAGAGCGAGTGGGTCGTTGCCTGGTCGATCGCCATCAGGCTGTTCGACAGATTTTGCCCTGCCAGAACGCAAAACTCGAATATGCCGTGTGAACCGATCTGAATTCGCGCTAGCCGGCAACAAATGCATGCCGCCGATAGCAAGCATAGATAGCCGTTCTGGAGTCGATGCCGCCAGTTCGAGTCCGGTTCGTCCACCCATAGAAAATCCAACGTAGCCGTATTTTTCTGAACTGACTTGGTCAGCCAGCGCATTGACGACTTCTGCTCGCTTCTCAACGGTGTGATCGTGAGGGTCATGGGATTTAGTCGACAAACCGTGCCCGACAGAATCGAAGATCAGCACGCTGGCGTGTTTTTCAAGTGACTTAATCCAGCCGCCTCGGTTCCAATCGAGTCCCCACGACCCAAAACCGTGGTGAAGGATTAGAAGAGGTCCTGCTCCTGAA
This sequence comes from Dehalococcoidia bacterium, assembly GCA_026421185.1. GTDB lineage: Bacteria > Chloroflexota > Dehalococcoidia > Lucifugimonadales > Lucifugimonadaceae > Lucifugimonas. The sequence goes on from JAPKCH010000010.1 coordinate 7,985, forward strand.
ATTTCGTAGTTAATCTCAAGTGAATCGAGTTTAAGGGTTGGCATCGGATGATTCTAAATGTTTTGCGGCTCGCGCTTTGTGCCGGGCGACTGTAAAATTGTTTAGTCCCCACACTGGCATCAAGCAACTCTTCAATTGGAGCGTCTAAATAATGGCAAACCCACTCGTTTCGGTGATTATGGGCAGCACTTCGGATTTACCGACTATGCAGCACGCAATCGACATACTTGAAGAGCTTGGCGTGCCGCACGAAATTCGTGTCGTGTCGGCTCATCGAACACCCGATCTAATGTTTAAGTACGCCGAAGAGGTGAAAGATCGCGGAATCAAGGTAATTATTGCCGGTGCAGGCGGTGCTGCTCATCTGCCGGGTATGACGGCAGCAAAGACGATCCTGCCTGTGATCGGCGTGCCGGGCGTAGGCCCCCACCTCGACGGAATGGATTCGTTGATGTCGATGGTTCAGATGCCACGAGGTTACCCGGTTGGTACCGTAGCCATTGGTGAATGGGGAGCCGTGAACGCAGGTATCCTCGCTGCTCAGATCGTGGGTCTTATTGACCCTACCATTCAAGACAATATCGAAAAACGTCGTGCGAAGATCACTGACGATATCGAAGCTGCTACATACATCAAGCCAGAAGCCTAACTAGACGGGTAATTAATGGAACGCGAATCACTTTTGAAACCTGGATCGACTATTGGCATCATAGGCGGTGGACAGTTGGGGCGAATGCTCGCAATTGCCGCTCGCCAGATGGATTACAAGACAATTGTGTTGGATCCAGATCCGGGTTGCCCAACTGGGCAGGTAGCCGATGGGCAGATTACAGAGGCGTACTCAAGCCGAGATGCGTCTCGTGAGCTTGCTCGTTCGACCGACGTTGTTACTTACGAGTTCGAAAACGTTGATGCTGACTCCGTTTCAGCGGCGGCTGAACTCAAGCCAGTTCTCCCATCTGCATCTGTTCTGCGAACAACCCAGCATCGATTACATGAGAAGAACGCTCTTCTCAAAGCAGGTGTTTCTGTTGCTCCGTTCCGAAATGTTGAATCACTGAGTGATCTGCAGAAAGCTGCGGTTGATCTTGGGTACCCTATGGTGCTGAAGACATCTACTCAGGGTTACGATGGTAAGGGGCAGATGATCATCACCCGTGCGGAAGATATTGAGCATTCTTACGAAGTTCTTAGTAGCCCTAAAGTTGAATTGATCGTCGAACAGTTCGTTCCGTTCCAGATGGAAATTTCGACAATTTGCGCCCGGACTGCTGATGGCACAACTGCAACATTCCCACCTGCAGAGAATATTCACCTTAATCATATTCTTGATGTATCAATAGTTCCGCCGAGAGTATCGGAAGCTGTTATCGAGAAGGCTCGATTGCTCGCAGCATATATTGCTGATGAGCTCGATGTAGTCGGGCTTATTTCAGTTGAAATGTTCGTTACGAAAGAGAACGAACTGTTAGTAAACGAGCTGGCGCCACGCCCTCACAATTCAGGCCACTACACGATGGACGGTTGTGACACTTCACAGTTCGAGCAGTTGGTGCGAGTGCTGGCAGGGTTGCCTATTTCTGAACCTCACCTTCACTCGCCAACCGTGATGGTGAATCTGCTTGGTGAAGTGTGGGTAGACACCGATGGTGACCCCGATTGGGGATGTGCGCTCGAATTGCCTGGCGTGAGCTTGCACTTGTACGGCAAGGCTGAGCCACGAGTGGGACGCAAGATGGGGCACATCAACGTGGTTGCTGAAACTGTTGAAGATGCGCTGCACATTGCCACACAGGCAAGAGACAGGGCATGGCGGCGCAGCCGGTAGTCCGGCTGGGGTCATGTTTAATTCTACTTATTCGTCCGAATCCGGGCGTTTGAACTGAGAGTGGGTGTCGACGTTTTTGCCTGATTCAGTTAGTTCGATCTCGCCGTTGTGAACGGTGTAAATCTTGTCGGACATATCGAGAAGCGTGCGGTCGTGAGTTGTTGCCACGATAGACATGTCTTCTTCAGTGACCATCTGACGGAACAGTCCGAAAATCTCGGCAGCGTTCACAGAATCAAGTTCACCTGTCGGTTCGTCAGCAAGAATTACATTCGGCTTCATGGCGACTGCACGAGCGATAGAGATACGCTGCTGTTCACCACCGGACAGTTCGTATGGACGGTGCTTAGCTCGGCGGCCTAACCCGACGATATCTAGTACTTCGTTCGTGCGCTTCGATCGTTCGGAAGCGCCAATGCCAGCTATTCGCATCGGAAGTTCTACGTTCTCGTATGCAGATAGGAGCGGAAGTAGCGCAAACGACTGGAATACCACACCAATTCGGTGACGTCGCAGTTGGATGAACTGCTTCTCGCTAAATTTCTCCATGTCTTCGCCTTCGAACAGCACTTGGCCTGATGTTGGGTGGTCGAGACCAGCCAACATGTTCAAAAGCGTGGTTTTTCCGGAGCCGGAACGACCAACAAGAGTGATAAATTCACCGATTCTTACGTCGAGATCAACTTCTAGAACAGCGTGAACTGTTTCGCCAGAGAGTTCGTATTCACGAGATGCTTTGATTGCCTGAATAATTGGAGTGGTGGCACCACGTGATTCTTTGGCTATAGTCTGCTCAGTCGCCTGATTCAAGTGTCACCCTTCCATCCTTCATATCTACTCGGACTCTCCGTCCGATATTCAGTTCATCGAGAATATCTCGAGGAATCTGTACTGACCCTCCCGAGTCGATCAGCAAGAACTCTTCTGTGTCACTGGTACCACCACCGAGTTTTCGTTCGAATGAAACTTCTCTGGTGGTTTCTGTACTGGTTTTGCCGTCCTTGATAGCAACGGCACGACCAACGCTGGTTGCGATTGCAGGGTCGTGAGTAACGATGACGATAGTTGTTCCGATGTCTTGGTTTACCTTGTTTAGAAGTTCAAGAACTTCTTTACCGGTTTTGTCGTCTAGTTCACCAGTCGGTTCGTCTGCTAGTAGTAAAGGCGGTTGGTTGGACAGCCCTACTGCGATGGCGACACGCTGTTGCTCGCCACCGGAAAGCTGTGCAGGTTTGTGGGCGGACCGATCGCCAAGACCTACAACATTGAGTAGCTCTTGAGCACGTTCTCTGCGATCAGAACCCGAAGCTCCTGATATGACCATTGGTAGCTCGACGTTTTCAAGCGCTGTTAGATATGGAAACAGGTTCCGTGATGTTTCCTGCCATATGAAGCCGACTTCGTGACGACGGTATTCGACAACTTCTTTATTGGTCATCTGAAGCAAATCGTAGTCGCCCACTCGGATTGTTCCGGCCGAAGGAGCGTCGTAGCCAGCGAGAATGTTTAGAAGTGTAGATTTACCACTACCTGATGCACCTACGATAGCGATGATTTCGCCAGCGGTGACATTGAGTTCAAGCCCGCGTAATGCCACGACTTCAAGATCGGCAGCTTTGTAGATCTTGAATAGACCATTGCAATCGATATAAGCAGAATTCGGTGTTGTCACTTAGCGTCACCTTTATTTAACGTACGAACGATCATTCCTATTAACTTTCACCCATTCTCATGATGCGGTGTATCGACATTCGGTAGACGGAAATCAGGATAAGCCCAATGACCACGAGGAATACTACCCCCAAAAGGCCGAAAGTGATTCCAAATCCTAACCAGTCTATTTTAACTGCCATAGGTGGGACGACTACAGCATTTTCGCCTGAACTGGCGAGGTACGGCATTATCGTTGAACCCATTCGGGCGCCCATTAGTATTCCGAGTGCGACTGCAACCCCGATTACCATCACCTGTTCCAATACAACAAGGAACAGCATTTGTTTCATAGAGAGTCCGATAGTTCGCAACAGAGCCAGCTCTGTACGGCGTCCATCGAACGAGACTTTTGCATGAACCAAGAATCCAATGGCGCTAACGATTAGCACTGTAAAGAAAGCGATACCGAGCAGCGCTCGCCAGCCTGCAGAGACGAGCGGGTCGAACGCCACACCTGCTAGTTCTTGGCTTCGATCAAGTACGTTTGAGCCTGGTCGAATTCGAAGAGCCGAAAGTTTGTTTATTATATCTGGTATCGCTCGATCACCTGCGACCACTGATTCAAGAACGCCTTCTTCTGACAAGAGCAGTTCGGAACCTTGTATCGTCGAAATCCAATATTCTGTCGGCTGAATATTGCCGGTGGTTCGAGTGATGTTTAGGCGTTCGTGAATTGATTCAAAATCAGCTATCAGGAACGGCTTTTCATCGAGTGCAAGAGTTGGGAAGTAGTCGATTACATCACGAATGGAAATATTAAACGGGACTCCGTCGAGGGCGATTTGAATAGGTTTGCCTTCCTCACCGCCATAACGTTCGATGAACGTTGTGCTTGCGATGACTGGTACGATTTCCAACTCAGATCCGTGAGCCAGCCCACGATATTCACGCGGAAGAGATGATGTCCAGCGAAGTCGAGCTACGCCTTCAACTGGCGTGCCATCAGGCAAACTCGCATAACCAAGATTGTCACCGAGTGCTTCGCGGGTCGGAGCCATCGTTCGCCAGTTGTTGACGGAATCGAATGTTTCGATGATGACTAGTTCAGTTCCGGTCTCATCTAGCACCGCAATGTCGTCGATATCTATAGCTGCTGGGGCAAGACCATTTTCGTAGTCGATCACGCCGATCGAATGAAGACGAATCGGTAACTTTACGCCGATCACAGGCAGGATCGTCTTTGCTGCCGTCATACCCGGCAGAGGAATAAGTCCTCGCACACCGCGGAACGGTGTAGCTTGAATGGCGGAACCGATGCGGCACCATTCTGGCGATTCACCATCTACGGGAACACCGCAGTTGAATCTCAATTGGTCAGACGCCAATGGGACCATCGTTCCGAGTGGAACTGAGAAAAATTGTCCGTTCGCATCCGACAATCTGGCGACTAAGAAAGTTGATGGTTGCCTGATTAGCGGCAAGATTCGTGCAGTGAGCCAGCGTCCATTTGTCGGAAGCTCGATTCCTGCCGCTCCACCGACGTTGAGCACTGCTGCCTTCTGGTCGAACGGAGAAAGATCAAAGTCCTCTCTGAACCATCCAACGTCTTCGATGGTGTCGATATTGACTCCAATGAACTGGAATCCCTCGACGTTCACCCCTGAGGTGATGTTTGCCGTTTCACGATAAATCGGTGAAGCAGCCTCAACATTTTCTAGTTCGCTTAGTTCGTCAACTACAGAGACCGATACTCCATTATCACGAATGTTTAAGCCCGTGATTTTTACATCAGCGCCAGTGCGATAGTAGGCAGTGTCGATAGCGCTTTGCTGGAGGGTTGCTCCAAAGCTCGACGCGAACACGCCCAAAGCGGCTGTAAGGATCAGCAGCAGGGAGAGTCGAGAGTGGTGCGCAGGGTTTCGTGCCATTTGCCAGATTACGAGAATAAACGCAGGTGGTGTGATTTTTGTCAACGGACGTCTCGACAGAATCCTGCCAGTGAAGTCCATCGCAACTGGGAATATTCTGAGCAGTACCAAACCAGCAGCTACGAGGAAAATCGCAGGAACTCCAAGGATGAGCTGATTGACCGTAGTTTCACCAAAAATACTTACTGCTACGAACGAACCCTGCTTGGTGAGTTGCCAGAAAAGGAACATCACTAAGGCCAAGAATCCGAGATCTAGATAGTAGCGTTGAACGAGAGCCAACTTGGCAGGGCGCGCTCGTGAAACTCGACTTGCAAGTAATCCTAATCGAGTGGCTCTGAGTGCAGGAATAAATAGCGCTAGTAAGCCTAGAAGCCCTCCAAAGAACGCCATTCGGAATGCAGCGAGGGTCAGTCTTACTGGTAGTGGGTCTCCACCGTTTAGTTCGCTGTATATTGGCAGTACACCGATGAATCCAACTCCGAGCAGCGCAAGGAATGGACCGGTGACTGCGGCAATTGCCGCAAGGAATCCAGCTTCGATTACAAATACTGCGAGAATCTGACGAGATGTTGCTCCACGAGTTCGTAGTAGCTCTACTTCGCTGCGCTGCGCGTCTACTAGTAGTGACGCCAGTGTTACGACGTAGTAGAGAACGACGAGAACGATCAGGATCAACACGATGAACATCGGAAGCCGGTTGAAAAACAGATCTGTTTCGAATGCGCTCAAAACTTGAGGGAGATCGGAACGAAGTAAGAAGCCGTCGACGATTGCTTTGAGTTCACGCTCGGTCGCATCTATGGTGTTTCGAATCGATTCGGTTTCAGATGCTGCAATGCGTTCTGGGTCGATATCGAGCCACCATGCATAGTCGGTTCCCATATTCGGGAAGTACGGGCCGAGTCCTTCAAGGATGGTTTGTTCAGGAACTACGAATCGAGCGAACTGAAGAGTGTCGGTTCGAGATCCGAATGCTTCGTTCTGAATTCGCCAGTGATCCTTTTCAGGATCGGCACGTTCGTACAGGCCCGTAACGAGAATATTTACCCTGTCGTGGGTATCTTCCCAATGTGGTCGCGCAGGGTAGATATCGCCAACACTGATGCCCATTGCTGACGCTGATTGCACATCGATAATTCCTTCGATATGGAGCGAATCATCAGATGCAATGGTAGTTGCTGGACGCGCTAGCGACCCTTCGACGATATTTACACGATTTTCGACTTTAGGGAGTGTCATCATCGTGACTCGTCGGCAGTCACATTCGATTAATCCATCGGCATCGCCTGAATTAGTGCCGAGGTTCGAGCTACAAGGACAATCAGCGGGATCCACTAAGGCTGGAGGCAAGTCTACGAAGAAAGTCCAAGTTTTTATTGCGAACTCAGTTTGATCTAGAAAATGACTGAAATTACGAACGATTGAGCCATTCATCGCATCGACCATCACTGAATGCGTTTCAGGATTTGTGGGCACTTGCCCCGCTTCTACTAACACGTCGAGCTCTGATTGTTCATGAGTCGAGAGTGCGCGTTGAAGAGCTACGTCTCGCAGAGCGTCGAAGAAGATAACCGAACTCGCCATGATCGTAGACGCGAGAACAACACCCACTACAACTGCTGAGAGCAGTCGCCAGTGAGAAAGCGTTCGCTTAACGATGAGTTGGAAAGAGTTACCGATCATGTTGAGGTTGCTGAGAATCCTTCTCGAGCCATTCGGGCAATTTTAATTCTTTGGAATGAAAGTATGGATTTGACGACTCCGGCCAGAGCGATCGTAAATATCGCAGCGATTGTAACTAAAGGGAGCATCCAATTGGTTTGCAGTATAAATGGCGGCAATAATTGCTCCCCATTGCCGGTGTGAGCCATTGATCCGACCATCAATGAACTGACGGCGATTCCAGTTCCAATTCCAACTAGCACACCCACAAGAATTGCGGGAAATAGCTCGGCTATCGTACTTATACAGTGGTCGCGACTGCTTCCGCCCAAAGCGAGTACCAAGGCGGAATCTCCTTTGGTTCTTAATGAATATGCCGCTAAGAATATTGCATATGACAGTAGCACTATCAGCCCTGACACTATCGTTGCGAGGATGCTCATTCCGCGCCATCCCGCCACGGCGACTGGGTCGGTAAACGTGCTGTTTATGAGTTGATCACGTGAATCGATTCTGGCGAGTCTAAAAACACCTCGGACGTTTTTAGTAATTTCCTTATTCCGAAGTTCGGAAGGTGCGAGAGTGGCGAATAGTTCGTTCGGGGTTATGGTTTTTCGACCACGTAGTTCTACGAAATCTATGATGGCGTCGATATCTGCAACAGCAAATGGTCCTTTTTGAGGATCGATGGTTGGGAAGTATTCGATGGCTTCAATTACCTCAACAGGAACTAGTCCGCCTTGAACATCGATCATGAACGGTCGGTTCAGTCCAACTCCTGATTGGTCCAAGAACAACTGACTGGCGATAATCGGTATCGGTCGGTTTACTGCTCGGCGATAAATACCTCTGATTCCCTCGCTCGAACCTCTGCCGAGGGATATGTTTCCAACCCCGACCCCAACGTCACCTTCGGCTACACCTGAAATACCTTCAGGCTCGCCAGTAATAGTGAATATAGTGTCTTCGCCTTCAGCTGTAGGCAGTCCAGTCCATAATTCAGGTAAGTCGAAATCTACTACGAGATGCTTTGTGCCGTCTGAAGTCGTGATTACTAGGTCATCTACGAGCAAATTAGTTAGAGGAGCGCTGTCGTCCTCTGCATTAATAAAAGTTTGAATCGAAGCGATTTCGACTGGCTCTGTAAATTTAGATAGCCGAGCTGATGTATGAAACCAGTCTTCCTCAAATAGCCCCATATTTATCGTGTGGGTGTCGCCTAGCCCGTCTTTCAAAACGATCCATAGTTCAAGATTTGGTGTTACTGGTTTATTTCTCACCCATATGGACATTTCAGTGGCGTCAGGAGGTAGTTGAATAGGCTCTGGGAGTACTCGAACCGCAAGACGATCGACGATCTGACTTATCGGAACCACAGAATTCGAAAAATCATCTCTAAACCATGCAACTTTCTGAAAGTTGACCGGGTCGATAGCAAACAATGTGAACAGTGTTCCAGTTGAAGTGGTTCCTACGGATGATCCGGTTCGAAGAGCTGGTGTAACTACATCGGTTGACTCAAGATCACGCACCTCTTGAAGCTGCTCACGTCCTACTTGGCCTGTCGACCCGGTCGTAGTCACGTGGATGTCAGATCCAGTGCTATAGAAAACCTGCTCATTGGTGGATCGTTCTAAGGTCGATACGACCGACCCCGCGACAATTCCGGTACTAATCGCCAGTGTGAATGCCAGCATTGGCCAGCCGTGGAAGAAAGGTCGGCGTGCCACGCTGGCTAGGCCAAGTCCTAGAGCCGTTGAATTACCTCGTAATCCAATGCCGGCTATTACTCGAGTAATCATCGGGAAGAGTCGTAGTGCAACCAACGAGCTAGCGATAACGATTAAGACCGGGGCTGCTAACAGGCTGAGGTCTAGAGAGATATCACCCTCTCTCTCCGAACGAACTACGCTGTTTCTAGCTCCGACTTCCCACCAAAGAATTCCACTTAATGCGACCACTAAGGCGTCGACGTAGAAACGCTGAAACCACGGAGCGCCAACTGGTCGTGCATCGGATGATCGAGACGCAGCGAGTGTGGACTTGTCCCAAAATGAAGATGCTGCCGTTATTAGCATCACAGTGCCGACTGCGGCTCCGAACGACCATATCCAGCCTGATAGAGATAGTTCGACCGGCATGCTGCTGCCGTTGGTTATTGATGAGTACGCAGGCAGATATCCAAGAGCGCCGATAGCCACTATCGAAGCAAGTGGAGCGATTATTGCTGCAGGAATCGAAATAACAGCTGCTTCGAGCATATTAACGGCGAGCTGCTGCTTGATGTTGAAGCCTCGGCTTCTGAGCATCATATATCCGTATACCCGGTGTTTTCCGAGTAGGCCTACAGCCATTGTTAGATAAAAGGCTACACATGCAAGGATTAGCAGCGCCAAAAGCATCAGCGGGATTCTGCCGAATAATGCTCGCTGCTTCATCGATTCAATTCTTGGAATCATTTCGGTGATTACGAACGGACGAGCGACGTTTTCTTCCAATTGCGTCGCTAATCCACCAAATGCTGATTCAAGTTCAGCTACAGATTTTGTAGCCAGTAAATTTTCATCTGTGTATATAAACCAATCGTAAGACGCCGGAAGCCCTGAATTGGCTTCTGCTACCTCAGTGAACATCGAATTGCTTGTAGGAAGCATGATCAACGGCTGCTCACGCCCGACGATAGCTGGTGCGAGATACGCTTCGCCGAGTTGCATCCAAAAAACTTCTTTAGGGTTTGCTTGTTCGAAGGTTCCTGTTACTACGGCGCGAACAAGTCCGGTGCCACGTGCGATTGGCTGAGAATTGATCACATCGCCGATGGATATCCTCAGAAGTTTTGCTCGATCGTGCATTACGGCGACTTCAATCGTCGTTTCACCTTTAACAATGCTGGTTGCGTCAGTCGGAGCTACGCCCTCTATGAATGTGACGTGATCGGTGAAATTCTCTATGTATTGAAACGAACTGAGAGAGGCGTCGCCATCCTGTCGCATTGGTTGGTTAAGCCAGCCCCACCAGTGCTCTCGACTCTTGGTTAGGCGGGTGGTGTCAGTTACCAAATCGCCCAGATGTTTTTCAGTAGCTTCAAAAATTTCAGCGTCAGCAAGGACATGGTCTTCGTAGGCGAGCGGTACCCATGAAGTATTGATGTGGACATTTGTGTTTACATCGCCAATGTCCTCGACCGCCGCACGCATCGATATAATTTCAAGCGAACGACTGTACTGAGGAATGCCCGATGTGGTGGCCGTTGCGAATAGCGCACCGACCATTAATCCGATGATCATCCATCGATCGGAACTGGCTCGGGCTCTGATTAGTCTTATTAGGCTCAGATTTGTACTCGTTTATTCCGTTATCAAAGTATCCAGCCAATTCAACGCAACGTTTCTGATTGGCGCTACATAGAATATCCACCAGCGATAAGTGTTGTTGCTTGATACGCTGGCAGTACGGAATTCGGTCTATTCGATGCAGACATTACCATCACTTTGACACTTTCACATCTTTCAAAACTACTGAATATTACGTTCGTAGCAATTGCTCTGATGATTGTGACGGTTTCATGCGTAACATCAGGCACAGGTGAAATCTCATCAGATTCAGAAAATTTTGCGTCCGAAACTGACGCCACGTCAGTTGTCATCCCAACTCCGGTATCCCGTGATTCAGACACGCTCGCTCTAGGTACTCCGGAACTTGTTGAACTTCTTACGCCATCTGTCGTGCAGATCGCTGTGAATTTGAACCGAGGTCAAGGCGTTGGCACGGGTGTGGTCCTCGACGCAGAAGGGTTGATTCTTACGAATTGGCACGTCGTAGAAGACGCAGTCACGATTACAGTCGCATTTGAAGATGGCTCTATTGCTGAGGCAGAATTATTCCGACGAGACCCGCAACTTGATCTCGCAATTGTTCGCGTAGAGGGGCAAACTGGCCTGAAGCCAGCGATCTTTGGTGACTCTGACGCGCTACGCATTGGCGAAGACGTTGTTGCGATTGGTCATGCACTCGGTTTGCGTGGAGGCCCAACCGTTAGCAAAGGCGTTGTGAGCGCACTTGATCGGACGATTGTTGGCGAAGCTGGCGGCGATCTTACCGGGTTAGTTCAAACCGACGCCGCTATTAACGAAGGTAATTCTGGCGGGCCGCTAGTAAATATGTTTGGTGAAGTTGTCGGCATAAATACTTCGAAAATCAACATTGGTGATCGAATCGGTTTCGCTATAAACATTAATGCTGCCAAAACTGCCGCTTACAGCCTAATAGCACAAGGGCCGCTGCCGCCTCCAGGATTTCTCGGTGTAGGTGGAGTAGATGTAACTCGTGCTTTGGCTCGTGCCTTACGACTGCCAGTTGGTGAGGGATTTGGCGTGACTATAATTGATCCAGATTCTCCGGCCGCTCAAGCCGGGTTCGAACTTGATGACATCATCGTTCAGCTCAATGAAACCGAAGTCACCCGTGGTCAGGATTTGACCGAATTTCTTCGTGAGCATCCAAGCGGTAGCGACGTGAAAATTACAGTTGTTAGAGATTCTCAGTTCTTGGTCACACTCCAAGCAACGCTGGTCGACCGTCCTGAACGGTAGCGCTTCGATCCTCGTAGAGTCGAATACAGGCTTTATTCATTAGAGCCTTTTGCGTACCTACTGATATCGTGCGCAGCATCCTGTAAGTTCGTGCAGAATGTGCGGAATTATTACGCGTACCACTACGAAGGGCACTTCAGATGACCGATCACGATGGATCCGAACTCAAAGGCAAAGTAGCAATAGTTACTGGAGCCGGCCGTATGCGCGGCATTGGTCGCGGCACGGCGATAGTTCTTGCCCGAATGGGTGCAAACGTAGTTGTCACAGGCACCGGTCGAGATCCCAGCACATTTCCTCAGGACGAGAAAGATGCTGGCTGGCGAGATATTCAATCGACTGCCGAGCAAATCGAGTCGTGCGGAGTAAAAGCATTAGCGCTCGTTTCGAACGTCGCTGAAGAAGACGATGTTCAGAACATGGTCGACGCAACGGTTGCTGAATTTGGACGGCTCGACATCATCGTGAACAATGCTGCTGCCCCATATGGCAACGACCGTGTATCCGTTCTCGATTTAAAGGCTGATGTTTTCAAAACCGTGATCGATGTGAAGGTGATGGGTACGTTCTACGCCTGTCGTGCCGCTGCTGCTCAGATGATCAAGCAGGGCGAAGGCGGTCGTATCGTTAATCTTTCGTCGACTATGGGAAAAAGTGGTCGAGCGAATACGAGCGCATATAACGCTGCAAACTTCGCTGTCGATGGATTCACGCAGGCATTGTCAAAGGAAATTGGTGAGCACGCTATTACGGTTAACAGCGTATGCCCTGGCCTGACTGAGACTTCTAGGCTTGACCTTATGGGCCGCACTGAAAAGTGGGCCGCACGAATCGCTGAAGTGCCCTTGAGACGAGCTGGTACCGATGAAGAAGTCGGTGAATTGATCGGATTTCTATGTAGCCCACGAGCGGGATACATCACAGGTCAGTCGGTCAATGTAAACGGAGGCGTGATTACTGAACGTTAGACGTCTTTACCGGCGAAGAGAGCGATTTCTACGAAATCTTCCGCTTGATCATCCCAAGCGAACTGGCGTGCCTCAACCACACGATCTTCATCGATTCCTACAACGATTTGTTGAACAGGATAAGCCGGTCCGTCGCCCCATGGATCGGAAGCGTTCGTCTTGTCAGTCTCTGAGAAGTATGCTCGACCGTTTGGATGCGAGTGGTAGATGATTTTAGGGCAGACATCATTATCAAGCGTTTGGTTTAGATCAAGAAGGTCTTCGCCAGCTATTACGAACGCTGTTTGGGCCGAACGGTCTTTGGCGGTAGGGTGAGTTTCAGGCTCGTATGCGTTGATCGCTCGTCGCACGCCGCCAGCTTCACTTGAGTCTTTTACGCCGGTGATCCAACCGCAGCATTCGTTTGGGAATGATTGGCGAGCGTGTGCGAATATTTCTTCGAGAGAAGATCGTGGAACGTTGATAACGGCTGGAGTTGGCAAGTAAGAGATTCCTGCTATTCGACGTGCGGATTGCTCGGCACTGTTAGATGTGACCGTTGAAGTGTAGCGATGTATCCACTACAACGTATAAAAGCTTCTGACATAAGCTTATTTATTCGTTTTATATAGATGCTTATGAGGCGTGTTGTTGTGACACTGTTTTACACGTTCGATACTAGAATGTGTGACGATTGGTACCTGATTCACTTGCCCATATGTTCTCCTAGGCCGAATTTTTAGATGGCTGGACTTCCGAAAAGCTGGATAGATCGAAGACGACGTAAATTGCGTCGTATTCAACGCGAGGCTATTGCACGTATTGGTATATCAACTTCTGGTGCTCCATCTGTAGGCGAAACTACGATGTGCATCGCATATATGTGCCCCTGGGCGCATTCCTGTAACACTGCGACACCACGACCTTCACTCGTCGCGGAACGAGATTGCCTACGAAAGTTTCCAGAAGATACTCGGCCAGATTCTGGGTTGTCAGACGTTGCGCTCGATAATCTTGCAAAGCATAGAGAAAACGGTATCCGTCTCGGAAGTGTGACTGTGACCGTGCTGGACGAATTCAGGCCTTGTGGCCCAAGTCGTTCAATGAACCAAAATAAGCCTGAACGACCGGTTTACGATGGTGGTGTAAAGGGTAAACCGTTTCTGCCACCGTTCGAAGAAATAAGCACTGTTCGCCGAAGCCAATAGATTTATGTACTAGCTGACAGATCCCGAACGCCGTAGCTCGGAAATTTCTTCTGCAATTAGGCCAATATCGTCCAGAATTTCGTCAGTGTGCTGGCCCAGTGATGGCGAAGACTTTAGTTCAGGCATACCTGCTCCGAACTGGAGTACCGGACCTGAAGTTTTGACTTTATGACCCGTGTGGTGGTCTAGCTCTACAACGTAGTCGTTTGCTATAACCTGCTCGTCATCAACCATTTCTTCGATGAACCTGATCGGTTCGCATGGAATATCGTACGATCTGAGTTCTTTGAACCAGTGGGCGGTAGTTTTACTTGCGAAGATTTCTTCAAACTTGCCGACAAGCTCTTCTCCGAGTCTTTGTGCCTCATCTGTCGAATCATCGTAGCTGTGATCCGTAACTCTTAGATCTTCCAGTCCAAATACGCTCAGCAAACGTGCACGGGCGTGTACTGCGAGAGTTCCTAAGGTAAGACCACCATCGAGGGTTTTGTAAGCCCTGTAGTAGCAGCGGTAAATTGCCGGGCGAACGGTAATTTGGTAACTCTCTTGAATTTCTTCGTAACTAGCGCCTTGCTGCAAGAGTTCTGGGTAAGTATTTTCATGCCACGTTTTCGCAGGAGCTGGGAATCCTTCAACATCGGCAATACGTAACGTTTGCATTCCAATTGCGTTCGAGAGAAGACTCGTAGATACGAGCTGGCCTTTTCCGGTTTTGCTTCTACCTATAATTCCGGCAAGGATGCCGTTGGCCGCAGCGTATCCAGTTGAGAAATCTATATATGAGGACGACCACACGACTTCAGGTTGGCCGCCCTTGGTGATCTTGCCTTCACTTGCAACTGCGCCTGTGTAGCCCTGAACGATCAGGTCGAACCCAGGGATATCTGCCATGTGACCTTTTGATCCGTAAGCGGTGATATCAACGTATACGAGCTTTGGATTGATTTTCGATACAGATTCGTAGTCGATCCTGAGTTTTAATGCGGTGTCATGCCGGTTGTTGGAAATAATGCCATCGGCGGATTCTATAAGTTTTCGAAGCGTCCCTTGTGCGGAATCTTGTTTTAGGTCAAGACAAATACTGCGAGTCCCTCGATTTAGAGGGATAAATACTCGACTTTCGTTTTTGGCAAAGGAGCTAGCGTGGCGCCAAGGATCTCCGACCGGTGGCTCGATCTTTATAACGTCAGCGCCCATGTCTGCGAGAAGCTGTCCAGCCCATGGCCCAGCAACGAAGCTCCCGAACTCCAACACTCTTATTCCCTGGAGTGGCCCTGCCATACGAGTTTGATTTACTGACATTCTGTGGTCGTTGTCCCTAGTTTAGTGAGAGATGTTCGCCGATGGACTCGGGCACTCGTTCGTAGATGCTTGGCGCATGTGGGAGATGTTATCGCCGTTATGCTTTTCATGTGCGGCGTTTTTTATCACGTTTTTATCGTCAACGTGTCTTCGGAAGAATAACAAAAACTGAATGGCGATCAGGTCTAATTACCTTACCGGCAATGCTTCCAACAACCCATAATTGAAGCTGTCATATCCGTGAGACTTCTTGATTACGATGCTGTTTTCGTGTTCGGAATTTCATCAACAATATGTTGCGATAGGCTTCCCGTGCTAATACTTGCGCTCGTATTTAGGGCGGTCTCTTCTGCGCCCTGAACTAACCCGTTAGGAGATTTGGTAATTTATTGGCTGTTATTTTTTTATCGACTATGACCGTGAACATGCCATCTGAAGTTCGAAATTCTCCGTGTACGTTACTTTCAACTTCCTTTGCCATATCTATCACCCTCGCGTGCTGATTGAAAAGGAGTGTTCTCTGGGTTAACGAAAATGTTTTTCTATGTTGTTTAGCAACAATAGAAATTGCCGAGTATTTAAGCGAATATATGCCGGTATTA
The DNA here is from genome assembly GCA_026421185.1 of Dehalococcoidia bacterium. Classification (GTDB taxonomy): domain Bacteria; phylum Chloroflexota; class Dehalococcoidia; order Lucifugimonadales; family Lucifugimonadaceae; genus Lucifugimonas. The sequence continues at coordinate 23,710 of JAPKCH010000010.1, forward strand.
TCCAAAGTCGTATGAGAGTGTCGCTAAATTTGTGCATATACACCATCACGCAATACTCTCCTCTATCTGTTCTATAGGTGGTGAGCTGATAGCGGCTATTTTCTTCGGTGCGTTTTTGTGTGTGTGGGTAGTTATTGAAATTATGGGGCTTGATACGTGTTCAAACGTTCAAAATTCGTTGTTGTATTGGTTCTGGCAGTTTTCACACTGTTCGTAGTAGTTGCGTGTGCGGAGTCGACAAAAAAACTATTTCTAACGGCAACTCTGGTTCCTGAAATCGATTCAATAGCTACGGACACAAACGAACCGGATGCATCAGGCCCAGATATCGACAATGGCGAAAGCAAATTCAAAAGTCTCGGCTGTAGCGGTTGCCACAACACTGACTCGAGAAAGCTAGTAGGGCCAGGTCTCGCCGGGGTTGGTTCTAAGGGTGATGACTACATGCGAACGTCTATCGTTGATCCTGCAGCAGTGATTGTCGATGGATTTAACAATCTCATGCCCAAAAAATTCGGCGATGCGATTAATGGCGACGACATGGACGACCTAATTGCGTATTTGAATACGCTGAACTAGTTATCGCTCAACGGGCAGGCAAATCGTCTGCTACGTAAGTTTCACTAGCGTAAGCGATCTCGATATTTCTGTATAAGTTACTGTGGATCTTGTATTTAAAGCGTTAGCTACGTAGATCCACGCCTGAAGCTGCGGCTACAGTATCGAGGTCTTTGTCGCCTCGTCCGCTGAGCAGTAGAAGCACGATCTGGTCTTTGGGTAGTGTTGGAACCCACTTCATCATGTACCCGATGGCGTGAGCAGGTTCTAATGCAGGGATGATTCCCTCGGTGCGGCTTAGGAACCTGAAACCAGCTAGAGCTTCATCATCGGTCGCCGATACATAAGTGGCTCGCTCGGTATCTTTCAAATAGCTGTGCTCGGGTCCTACGCCAGGGTAATCGAGACCTGCTGAAATACTGTGCGCTTCGGTAACTTGCCCGTCTTCGTCTTGCAGTAGGTAGCTCATTGAGCCGTGCAGCACGCCGGGCCGACCCTTGGTCATCGTGGCTGCGTGACGCTTGTCGAGACCTTCGCCGGAGGCTTCAACACCTATTAATCCAACGCTTTCATCCTGCTGGAATCCAGAGAAGATACCCATAGCGTTTGATCCGCCGCCGACACACGCAATAACGTAGTCAGGAAGCCGGCCGGACATATCGAGAATCTGCTGGCGTGCTTCCGCACCGATTACGGATTGGAAATCACGAACCAGTTTTGGATATGGATGTGGTCCAACTACGCTACCGATTATGTAGTGAGTGTTTTCGACGTTAGAAACCCAATCACGAATCGCTTCGTTCGTTGCGTCTTTGAGCGTGCGACTTCCAGAAGTTACTGGTTCGATTTTCGCTCCTAGTTCACGCATTCGGTACACGTTTGGTGACTGACGAGCAATGTCGGTTTCGCCCATGTAAACGATGCACTCGAGGCCCATCTGCGCGCAGACGGTTGCAGTCGCAACGCCATGCATTCCAGCTCCGGTTTCGGCGATGATTCGCTTCTTTCCGAGTCGTTTTGCGAGTAGGGCTTGACCAATAGCATTGTTTATCTTGTGCGCACCGGTGTGGTTCAAATCTTCCCGCTTGATGTATATCTGAGTTCCACCAAGCTTTTCGGAAATATTCTTGGCGTGGTACATCGACGATGGTCGACCAACGTAGTGAGTTAGCAGGTCTTCGAATTCAGCCCAGAAGGAATCGTCTTGCCGTGCTTCGTCAAAAGCGTTTTCGAGTTCGGTGAGAGCTGCCATCAGCGTTTCTGGAACGAACTTGCCGCCATAGGGACCGAATCGCCCCAGCGAATTAGGGAGTGATTCGGATTCATGGTCAGATTTGTACGAAGTTGATGTCATCGAGGAAATCTCGTGTAAAAGCAGGTTTGATTATTTGCCGAATTTCCAAAAAGAAATCGGATATTAGGGCGTGATTCGTTATCACAAGCTAGGATAGCATTGGATCAACTGTCAATCTCACCGCTGGCCGTATATCTCCCTAGAGACAAGTTTTAAAGGACTATCCTAACGTTGGCACAAATGAGCACAAATCGACCGGATATGGACGAGTACATGATGTCGATAGCAGTAGGAGTTAGAGCTCGTGCCAACTGCCTTGGCAGCCACATTGGGGCGGTACTGGCTAGAGACGGCCACATCGTTGCTACCGGCTACAACGGAACTCCACATAAAACTCCGAATTGTGATGAGGGCGGGTGTGGTCGATGTTTAAACACGAAGGACTATCCGTCTGGCACCGGGTACGACCTGTGTATTTGTGTACACGCCGAACAGAATGCACTGCTTTCCGCTGCTCGATTCGGAATAGCGGTTGAAGGATCGGTTCTCTACACCACGTGGCGTCCTTGCTTTGGGTGTACCAAAGAAATGCTTCAAGCTGGCGTTTTGGGCGTTAGATACGGCGAAGACTGGGAGCCTAATGCGGATTTAAAAGAGGAATACTTTCGTCTACAATCTTATTTTCCAGATGGTGTTAAAAAAGTGGAACTTCCAGATGGAGCAAATTTTCACCGCCGAGGTAAATAATCATGAAAATTACGAGCATCGAGACCATAGCCCTGCAAGATAAGGCTGATGGGAATGTAACCTCGTGGAATCCTTCATTTCTACCAAGTGATAAAACTCGTGCCGTGACTGAATGTGGTGACGGCCCCTCTGGTACCGGTGGGTATGATCTAACAGTAGTTCGAGTTCATACTGATGAAGGCTTAACCGGAATTGGGCAGTGTGAGGCGCCAAGCCTCGTAATCGACGCAATTATTAGATCTTCACAAGGCCTTGAAGCGTTACTAATCGGAGAAGACCCGACTCAAGTTCAACGTCTTTGGCAGAAGATGTACAACTCTACCGGAGTATTTAACCGTCGAGGAGTCGGAATTGGCGCGATTGGTGCGGTAGAAACAGCGCTGTGGGACATCACGGGTAAAGCGTACGGAAAACCGATTCATGAATTGATATGGCGATCGTTTACGACTACGGGGAGCGATGTTGAGCCACTGAAACGCGTTACCCCCTACGCAACGGTATATCCGCCCGGTGCGAACTTGGAAGAACTCGAAGAACGAGTAAGTCTTGCAGTTTCGCGTGGATTGAAGGCGATAAAGATTGAGGAATGGCCTGGTCAGTTCGGAAATGTTGATGTCGAAACCGACGTCGCTGTTATCGAAAAGGCCCGTTCGATAATCGGGCCAAAGCGTGATTTAATGATCGACGTGCAGAATCGATGGCGTGACGTTGGTCAGGCGCTTCAGACGATTCAGGCAATTGAACAGTTCAATCCGTACTTCATAGAAGCGCCACTCCCTGCCGACAACATCGAAGGCTACCGACGGCTGTCAGAATCAACCAACGTTAGAATCGCTGTCGGCGATTGGGGATTCAGCACCCGGCATGAGTTTGCTGATTTGCTTCGTCGTGGGCGACTCGGAGTTGTTCAGCCGAGCGCCGTGCGTGGTGGAGGTATGCACGAAATTTTGAATATTGCTGAAGATGCGTATCAATTTGGCGCACTTTGTATTCCTCACACTTGGTGTCACGTTATTGGCGTAGCTGCTCAGATTCATTTGGCGGCTGTAGCACCGAATATGCCTTACTTTGAATCGCCAATAGCGTTCCCTTCAACTCCACTAGTAGAAAACTTGTTGTTGCCGAACTTTGAGATTGCAGAGGACGGAACGATGGAAGTTCCTAACCGCCCGGGTCTTGGTTTCGAACTCAACGAAGACGTAATTTCGGAGTTCAGAGTTGATCCGTACTAGCGTGGTTGGCTTGGGTTTGAGAATTCGAATTTAGTGCGACCATAGTATGAGAATCAAGGGCAATGGCAGTAGCTTAAAACCGTTCAAGTCACGATAAGATGTCTGTAAATGCTAATTATACGGGGCGTACTATGTGTGGCTGAATTATTTGGGTTGTATCGCTAGCAAGTGCGGCTTTGTTGATGAATCTTGGCTGAAGAATTAAACTTGCCACAATCGTATTGAATTTACTTATGGATCTTTCGTTCGACAATAGCCAATCACGTACTGCTCGCTTTAGGCGTGAACTACGTAATCCTTCAATGCTGACAATCATCCTCATTTTGATTGTGATTGCCGTGGTGGTTCTTGGCCCGTTCGTACCGGGTTGGGTTTCAACAACTCGGGGTAGCTTAGAAGCGATAGCCAAGAAGAAAGAACTCAACGAAGCGGGCATACTTTCGCTTGGAGCTATTGTGCCGAGTCAGATCACACCTTGGCTCAATCACCAGGTTAATACGATGATCGATGCTCAAGGACCGCTTGACTGGAAGGTTGTTTCATTCAGATCCGGGGCGTGTTTGGGAGAGAATCTATCTCAGCTCCCTGCCAGTAAATATTCAACTGCAATAATCACGGCATGTGACGAACTCGATGATATTCAGCAACAGTACTCTGGCAGTTGCTTCTTGGCTTCCGACTGTAATGTGCCAGAAATTGCCAAAGAAGAACTTCGAGCTGCGATGAGTAGAGTTTGGTCAGAATTCTCGGATGCTGGATTCGTTCTTCCGTACGAAGTGCTTGAGCAGGGGCTGCCGTAGCTGTTGGATGCTATCGTATAATTTGTTCGATAAATCACAGCTATAAACAACAAATTTTTCGTTGTTTATAGAGAATTCGGTTGCCTATATGGCGCTGTTCCTAAGGAATTAAAACTCATGGGTCTTGTGTACGACGAAGACAACTCTCGGTCAGCACGAATCAAACGAGCGTTGCTCAGTCCGTCAAAGCGAACAGTTTTAATCGCTGCAGTTCTACTACTACTCATTTTGTCGCCGTTGATTATGAAAACGATCGGCACAGCTCAAGAAGGTATAGGGTCCGTTACGGCTGAAAGTGATTTGGACATCAATACGGCCGGTGCACATGCGGATCTTGAAGATTCAGGAATTGCACCTTTCTTGGTTTCACAAGGTGAGATCATGATGGCGGCAACCAGTCCGAAGCATTGGAAAGTCGGAAACTACCGATTCGGTGTTTGTAGTTCCGAACGAGTTGGTGAAATAACCGACACTTCGTATAGTGCTGCGATTGTTGAAGCCTGCGACGTGATGTACGACATTCAAGGTAAGTACTCGAGAGATTGCTACCTCGCAAGAACCTGTGATGTGAAAAGCACGGCGAAAGACGAGCTGATTGCAGTGGCCAATGATTTGAAGACGGCGCATTCAACTGCGGGCTTCATATGGCCTAATCCTTAGTATTAACAAAAGAGTGCAAAGTTCGTCAGAGATTCGATGGCAACAACGACATTGCATGGATGGCACTCTGTGATGGCCGGTTCTATCTCGGAAATTAGTCAGAACAGCTACTCGGTTGGGCATACAAATGTTGGCTACTGCTAAACTTCCGGAAAATTCGTGATTTGGAACGGCTTTGATCTGGAAAATATGATTGTCTCCGTAAGTAAGGATGCTTTTTAGCTCATGGACAGTTCTCTCTCTCCGCACGGCCTGATTGGTGAAGCGTACCGTCCACCCAAGATTGGAAGCAAGGGAGCTGTGGTAGCCAACCACACGATGGCTGCACAGGCAGGGATGCGGGTTCTCTACGGGGGCGGAAACGCTGTCGATGCTGCGATTGCAGTAGCGTTCGCATTGGGAGCCGCTGAACCGCAAGGGTCATCGATTGGTGGCGATGGGTTTGTGATGGTTCACATGGCAGCCAACAAATCAGTCGAAGTCGCTAATGGAACGGGGGCGGCGCCTCTATCTGCAACCGCCGACAAGTACTCAAACGGGATTCCTTACACAGGCATTTTGGGGACTTCTGTCCCGGGAATTGTCGATGCGCTATTGAGCGCACATGAACGCCACGGAATATTGACGCTGGCTCAGTGTTTGGAGCCAGCTATCGAGCTGTGCGAAGATGGTGTTCCGGTATCTGACTTTCAATCTCAAATGGCGGCACAAAATCCGGTACTGAGAAGTTCTTCAACTTCAGGACCCGTGTTTGCCCCGAACGGAAATTGGTTGAAACCGGGCGAGATTCGACGTAATCCAAATTTGGCTCGAACTTACAAGCAGATCGCTGATTTGGGTCGGGACGCGTTCTACGAAGGCGATATTGCACGGGAGATCGCACGTTATTCCGAAGAGCACGATGGATTGCTGACCTACGAGGATTTGAAGCGACACAAGGTCGAATGGCAGGCTCCGGTAGCTGTGAACTATCGAGGTCGAACTGTTTACGAGGCACCGCCGAATTCGAGTGGGCATGTGCTGTTGCAAGAACTAGCCATGTTCGAGCAATTCGATCCTAAGGAGTACGGCTACATGTCGCCTGAATCGGTTCATCTAATGGTCGAGGCGAAGAAACTGGCATTTGCTGATCGTGAAGCGTATTTGGCTGACCCTAACTACGTTGATGTTCCTATCGAAGGTTTACTGAACGCTGAATATCTTGCCGAGCGTGCGGCATTGATCGACATAGAGCGTGCAGCCGAGAACGTTTCTGAAGGCGATCCGTGGGCGTTCATGGATCGTTCACCTAGCGTAGAGAAAAAACATCGTAGAGGTGGTCGTTTGCATTCGGCTGGAACCGATACCACCCACTTCTGTGTGGTCGATCGATGGGGCAATTCAGTTGGTGAGCTGCAAAGCATTCAAACGATGTTTGGTTCGTGCGTCATCGCAGGTTCGACCGGAATATTGATGAATAACCGTATGACCTACTGGCACTTAGAGCCAGACCACATCGACTATCTAAATCCTGGTCAGCGAGTTCGTCACACGATGAACCCTGTAATGGTCTTCTCTAAGCCTGTTGAAGAAGGTGGGAAGCTTGAGCTGGTTTGCGGTACTCCAGGCGCTGATACGCAGGTTCAAACGAATATGCAGATCGTTACCAGCGTGTTCGACTACGGCTTGAACGTCGCAGAGGCTATTGATGGCCCTCGCTGGACACATAATCAAGCTGGCACTGATTCTGCAGTACCTCGATCCACTACTGATTCGCTTCAGATAGAAGATCGTGCGGGTGAAGAGGTAATCGCAGGGCTTAATGAACGGAGTCAACCTGTTGAATCGACTGGTCAATGGGGTGGAGCCGGAAGCGAGGGTGCTATTCAGGTCGATCTTGAGAACGGAACCCTGTTTGCTGCATCAGATCCAAGACGTGAGGGTGATGCGCAGGTTTGGTAGGTTCGTTCGCAGCAACTTTTAGTTTTAGAAAGTTGCGAAATTAGAGATCGACTCGATAGTTTTGAATAACTGGCCTTACATGGCTTAGCTCGAACGCTGTGAACCCAATAATTCGGAACGGGAATAGCGCAATTGCGACCCTCCGATTCGAATGAGGCCAATTACGAGTTGTTCGAGTGTCATTGAGTAGTCTTTATGCGGGACTTAATACTGCCGGACGTGTGCGTAGTGCCACTACGATAGCCCCGTTTTTATTCCTGCCCACTATAATCACCCACGTTTACGAAAGTCCCTCATTAATTTAGATCTCATCTGAAGCAATTGTTCAGAGCATAAAAGTAAATACATATGAAATATCGGCACCTCGGAAATTCCGGTCTTGAAGTCAGTGTTATTGGTCTCGGAACCAATAACTTTGGTGGTCGAATGGAATTCAAAGAGGCCCGGGAAGTGATATTCGCCGGTATGGATGAGGGAATCAACTTCATCGATACAGCCAATATTTACTCTCACGGCAACTCGGAGGAGATCATTGGACGAGCGCTGGTTGATCGACGTGATGAAACATTGATCGCCACCAAGTTCGGCATGCTCTGGGAAGAGGGGCCGCACGGTAAGGGTGGATCTCGAAAGCACATCATGGATTCGCTGGAAGGTTCACTGAGACGATTGCAGACGGACTACGTCGACTTGTATCAGATGCATCGACAGGATCCTGATACGCCTATTGAGGAGACCCTTCGAGCGTTGGATGATGCGGTTCGAGACGGGAAAGTTCGTTACATTGGACTTTCAAACTTCGAGCCATGGCGAATAGCTGACGCACAATGGACAGCTAAGCACAACGGCTACACACCGTTTATTTCGTCTCAGCCCGAGTATTCGATGCTGGATAGAAGTGTCGAGCGTGGCGTTCTGCCTGTTTCCGAAAAGTACGGACTAGGCACGCTGCCGTACTTCCCGCTTGCACACGGATTCTTGACTGGTAAGTACCGCCGAAACGAAGCCGTTCCTGAGAATACTCGATTGGCACTGACTCCTGATGCGCAGAGCAAGCGATTATCTGAAGATAATTTCGACATTCTCGACCAGTTAGAAGCGTTCGTTCAGAAACGCAATCATACGATGGTTGAACTGGCGTTTGCTTGGATTCTTGCTCGACAATCGGTTGGTTCGGTGATCGCTGGTGCAAGTACGCCCGCGCAGATTCGTCAGAACGCAGCCGCAGCCGAGTGGGAGTTAACTGCCGAAGATATGACTGAGTTAACGGGGATTCTCGACAGTTAGTCGGATTCGATAGTAATGGTCTTGCCGTCAGACGGAGTATCGTCAACGGAAAGCTGTTCTGGGGACGAGCATGATGCTTCGAATCATACGAATAGTGTGACGCCTTTTGTATTGACAATTCCTTCATTATGAAGCTTGGATATGGAATCAGGGAATTCACATATCGGTATGACCCGATTGGTTCGACGTGAGTGAGCCCCCAATTGATTTCACAGTGAATCGCAGTAATTGGGGAATGATCCACTAAGTCATATGCCGATGAGACGCCACGTAATAAAGCGATGAGACAGGTGAGTCTGTAAAGTACAGCGATATGCCAGAACACATACTCGCAATTGACCAGGGTACGACTTCAACCCGCGCTATCGTTTTCGATTCGTCGGCAACGCCCGTGGGGTCGGCGCAGGTCGAGCTGTCTCAGCATTTTCCTCAGCCGGGCTGGGTTGAGCATGACCCGATCGAAATTGCCGAGGCGGCCATTAGTGTCGCGAAGCAAGCTATCGCACGGGCTCAACTTGCGCCAGAAAATATAGCTGCAATTGGGATATCCAATCAGCGCGAGACAACGATTGTTTGGGAGCGAGCTACGGGTCGTCCTGTCGCCAACGCAATTGTGTGGCAGGATCGCAGGACTGCCGAAATTTGTGCCGACTTGGGTCGTGGTGATCGCGTACGAGACATTCGCCAGGCTACTGGGCTGATAGTCGATGCTTACTTTAGTGCAACAAAGCTGATGTGGTTGCTGGCGACTATTCCCAATGGTCAGGCTCGTGCTGAAGCTGGTGAGCTGTGCTTCGGAACAGTCGACAGTTGGCTGCTTTGGCGGCTAACGAAAGGTGCTTTGCACGCTACAGACGCCACTAATGCTTCTCGAACCATGCTTCTGAACATTCACGATTTACAGTGGGACCCTGAGATGTTGGAGCTGTTCGATATTCCAGAAGTGATGTTGCCCGAAGTGCGTGGGTCGTCAGATGATTTTGGAGTTACCGATAAATCGGTATTTGGAGCTGAGATTCCGATTACAGCGATGGCTGGCGATCAGCACGCTGCTCTTTATGGTCAGGCATGTTTTCGGAATGGTCAGATCAAGTGCACATACGGTACGGGCGCATTTGTACTGGCAAACCGAGGATCAACTCCGCCAATTCAACAGTCGGGACCCGGTGATACCGGATTGCTGGCTACGTTGGGTTTCCAGATTGGTGCGAAGAAACATTACGCTATTGAAGGATCGGTGTTCGTAACGGGGGCGACTGTTCAGTGGCTTCGTGACGGACTCGGAATCATTTCGAATCCCGCTGAAACCTCAGATATGGCACTTGTGGCTGAGTCAAACGAGGGCGTGTATTTCGTTCCTGCGTTTGTTGGCCTTGGCGCTCCTCACTGGCAGCCTTATGCGAGAGCTTCGATAACCGGTATGACCCGTGGAACTTCGCAATACCACATCGTAAGGGCTGCGCTCGAGTCGACAGCGTTTCAGGTGAAGGATGTTGTGGGTGCTATGGAGGGTGGGCGAACCCGTTCGAATCAGCCACTTCGGGCAGATGGTGGGCAGAGCGACAATCCGTTCGTTATGCAGTTTCAGGCAGATATTCTCGATAGACCTGTTGAAGTCGCAAACGTTTCTGAAACGACAGCACTGGGTGCAGCGTTCTTGGCAGGACGAGGTGTTGGATTGTGGCGATCTGAGAACGAAATAAGCAGTTTGTGGAAGGCTTCAGCTCGATATGAACCTTCAATAAGCGAGTCAGAGCGGACCAATTTATACGCTGGGTGGCTCGATGCAGTTAGACGTTCAAGTTCAACGATTTAGTCGTATTAAGGTAAATATTTTTGACTGTTCTTGTGAGCGGAGTTACCGGTAAAACAGGCATGCATGTTGCGGAGTCGTTGGTGAATCGTGGCGTCGGCGTGCGAGCGCTAGTTCGCGACATAGAACGAGGCAAGATGGCGACGCTCGGAATGGCCGTTGAGTTGGTTTTGGGCGACTTCGATGATTCGCAGTCTATTGAGAATGCGCTCGACGGATGCGAAGGGGTCTTCATCGTTTCGGTCGACAATGATCGACAAGTTGAACAGGAAATTAATGTGGCGCAGGTCGCTAAAGATTCAGGTGTCGGACACATTGTGAAATTGTCGTCGAGCGATTCAGGTAATCGTTTATATGCATGGTCGGTAGCGCACGCTGAAATCGAATCTGCGATCTCCGAAATAGGTGTTCCATACTCATTTTTACGACCTCACTACTTTATGCAGAATTACTTTTCTCTGTTGAAAATTAATAACGCAGGCGTGGTGACGCTAGAAGCGCCTGCCAATGATGGTGAGATTGGCGCAATTGATGCTTACGACATCGGAGAGTGTGCTGCCGCATTACTCTCAAGTGTAGATGTGCTTCACAATCACGCTCTGCTAACCGGACCAGAAACCATTTCGATGGAGCGAGTCGCATCAGCTTTTTCGAGTGCTATTGATCGAGAGATAAGTTACGTAAATCTTGATCCCGCTGCGTATTTATGTGAACTAGAAGCGGACAATGACGATAGCGCCAAAGACATTGCGGATGTCTACGAAGAAGTTCGTGCCGGAACGATGGCGGTTTACTCCGATAACGTTGAGAAAATCAGCGGTAGTAAGCCTCGCTCTATCGAGACATTCGCTACCAGTAACATCGATGCTATCAACGCGGCAATCGTCGCCTCATCCACTGTGCGAAGCGCCACTTAGCGCTGATTCAACTGCTAACCTTCCGCCATCTTGAACCTAGGAACTCTCGGAGGCTCGATTTATGCATGTTGGAACTCAGGTAGCAGCACGGAACGACTCGGATTTTGAACAGTGGGCACAGCTTGGGGTGGTGAACATCTGCTCCGACCCACCGGGCGATCCGCATGGCTGGACTGTCGATGACCTGAAGCGTCACCGTGAAAAGGTCAACTCGTATGGAATCGAACTCGATATGGTTCAGATTCCTCTTTCATCGACGCCGATTGATCGTTCACAGTCACCGAACGTAATGCTCGGTAAGAGCCCTGAACGTGACCGAGAAATCGATTCGATTCAGAATATTATTCGTATTTGCGGCGAAGTTGGCATTCCGGCAGTCAAATACAATATGAACATCATTGGCATCCCGCGCTCGGAGCGTGAGGAAGGTCGAGGTGGATCTTCAAACTCGACATTCAGATGGTCGAAAATGGACCAAGACGCACCCCCCACCATTGCCGGCGTTGTTGGAATCGAAGATAATTGGGAACGCATCGAATACTTCCTATCGCGAGCTGTTCCAGCAGCTGAATCGGCTAAAGTGCGCTTGGCTTGCCACCCGCACGACCCGTACACGCCAGATGGCTACATGGGCGTGACTCGGGTGCTCGGAACTATAGATGGCATGAAGAAGTTTGTGCAGATGCACGAAAGTGAATACCATGGTCTGAATTTCTGTCAGGGCACAGTTACTGAAATGCTCGACGACCCAGGTAAAGAAATCGCTGATGTGATCCGCTGGTTCGGTTCACGAAATAAGATATTCAACGTTCACTTCAGAAACATTCGTGGACACAAGCTCGACTTCATGGAAGCCTTCCCGGACGAAGGTTCGATCGACTTCTCAGAGATCATCAAGGTCTATCAAGAAGTTGGATACAAGTACATGCTGATGCCTGACCACGTTCCTGATATCAGCGGTGACGATGCTCAAGGAACAGCGTTTGCGTTTTGCTATGGTTACATTTCGGCTTTGCTTCAGGGCATCGACGAGCCACGCAAGCAGCCGTGGGTAACGAAGGCTCCTAAAGGCGAAGGCGCTTGGTAACTAGCTTGCTGGACAACTTTTCTTCCTGTGGGAAAGGAGATGGGTGAGTTTAAGAAAGATTTCGAGGGGACTTGATGACGAAAATAGAAGAAGCGAACGATCCGGTTGCATACCGGTCGCATGTACGCATTGAACGTGTGAAGGGTCCGATCCGTAGAGCGTTCATACCCGCTCATGATGGTCCTGTGATGCTTGGAGTTCACTCCGAAGTAGCCGAACACTATGGAGTCGACAACAACGTCGTCGATCCGTATACGACCACTCTGGATTACGTCATCGCTTCAACCGCTGGTTGAATGACTGGAACATTTGGCGGTGCCCTTGAGGCTCGCGGGATTCCGGCTGGCGATGGCTTCCTTCACTCAGACAGTGTTGGCGAGCTTGAAAAAGAGAGTGGTGTACTTGTGATCAAGCGCGTTCACGTGAAGTACACGCTGAAAGTCGATTCAGCGCTACGTGAAGAGAAAACCGCAGCGATTCAGCGGGCGTTTGATTTGCACGCAGATTCATGCCCGGTGTATCGAAGTATCTACACTAGTATCGACATCACGAAAGAACTTGAAATCGTCGAGGCGTAGTTGGGTGTTACGCTGCTTGTAGCGTGATTGACTCGGTTATGCCGGTTGGACTAGTTAGGATCACGACTACGTAGTTTGCAGATTCGATGATTGGGCTGAGAATTTCAAGCTTGTGGTGAGCATTCAACATGCCGGGATCGATAGCCTTCAGTCGAGGCGTTGTAATCGATGTGATTAGTATTTTGATGGGCATGAATGAGGAATTCCAAGCTGATGCGAACATGTGCTTGATTGTTCTGATGACGACTGGCATTGTTGCCCTGATTTTTGGCGGCACTTTGCGCGGAGGCGGAATCAGCTTCGAAAAGTCTAAGTAGCGGTTATCTACGAATGATTAAATGAAAACAGCCCGATGAAATTCACCGGGCTGTTTTGTATTTCTTACGAACAACCTACCTTGTAGAAAACTCGCCTTCGGCAGCTATGGCTTGACCATTGATCCGTCGGCTCGTCTAACGGTGTCCCACGCTCCGCCAAACTCGCGTTCTTTGAACGGGAATTTGGCGGCCATATCTTCATCGATGTCGATGCCGAGACCAGGCTTACCGTTTGACCACATCATGCCATCCTTCAGTGTTGGAGTTCCAGGGAACATCTCGCGAGTTCGCTCCGAAGGAATGTTGGCTTCCTGAATACCGAAGTTGTAGGTGTTCAAGTTCAACATCATGTTCGCAGCGTGACCAACAGGCGAAGTATCGCCAGGGCCGTGCCATGCAGTTCGAACGTTGTAGAGTTCCCCCATTGCAGCAAGTTTACGGGCCGGTGTGATTCCACCGATCTGAGACATATGAATTCGGATGAAATCCATCAGACGGTTCTGAATCATCGGAACCACTTCGTGTGGGTTGTTGTGCAGTTCACCCATTGCTATTGGAGTGGCGCACTGCTCGCGAACCATCTTGAAATAGGCCTGGTCTTCAGGGCTGAACAGGTCTTCTAGGAAGAACAGCTGGTACTTCTCGACTTCTTTTGCGAACCAAACACCTTGAATCGGTGGTATTCGTTCGTGAACGTCGTGAAGAATTTCTAGTCCGTATCCGAACCGTTCTCGGATGTATTCAAATAGACCCAGAGCCGATCGCATGTATGGCTTGGGTTCGTAGACTCCACCCGGGTGAGCGTAAAGCTTGTCAGCTTGGTATTCACGCAGCCAATCGGTGTTGGCGATAGGGCCTTCGAGTACGTTTTGGTTGCCGCCGGAGTTCGTGCCAGTAGCTGCGTTTTTGTTGCCGTAGGTTGCGTATCCAGGAGTAGACATCTGCACACGGACGTGGTGGAAGCCTTGTTCTACGTAGGCCTGAACCTTGTCACCGACTTCTTCGTGAGTTTCACCAGAAGTGTGAACGTAAACAGGGGCTGCCACGCGTGCTCGACCACCGAGTAGGTCGTACACAGGCATGCCTGCCATCTTGCCTTTGATGTCCCAGAGCGCCTGGTCGACGCCAGAAAGTGCGTTGTTCAGCACTGGACCGTTGCGCCAGTAAGACGAAACGTACGACGATTGCCATATGTCTTCGATGTCGGCTACGTTTCTGCCGATAAGGAAGGGTCGTAAATAGTCATCGACAGCAGCCGCTACTGCAGTTGGTCGCTGTGTGAAGGTTGCACAGCCGATGCCGTAAAGACCTGGTTCAGAAGTTTCGATCTTGACGATAACGAGCCGAATATTGTCTGGCTCAGTGAGAATAGTCTTGATATCTCGAATCGTTACATTGCTCATAAATAGCTTGACCTTAGTGCTTACGTGGGTATGTATGTAGAACAGGTTATTACATCGAGCGGCAAAGAACTGTACTCGCTGATTTGGCGTAGGGGTGAACGGTTATACATGCGCCCACTTATCGAACAGGGATGAGTTGTACGTTGTTCTCGTCACCACTGCATCTAGTCCTCGCCTAAGGTCCCTCCACAGGAGTCTGGACATAGCCGATGGTAGCCTCAGGAAGTGTGCCTTATTTACGTTTCCATTTGCGTAGAGATGCGAATTCGCGTTGTGGTTCCTGGTAGCGACCCCATTCGACGAATGAGACTTCAGCGACGTAGACGTTGCCTTTTGAGTCGATCGCCATGCTGTGTGGCCACAGAAACTGATCTGGCTCTTCACCAAACGTTTCGCTGCCGAATCGGGTAAGTCGATTGCCGTGTCGGTCGTAAACACCAACACGGTTACCGACGTTCTTGTTGCCCCTAGAAGGAGAACCGGACGTTGGACCCTGCTCTGCTACGTAGATTCGAACATCATCACCTGTGCCAGTAACTTCGACTGCTACAGCCTTGTGAGCGTTCCATTCTCGACGGAATTCACCATCGATAGAGAACACCTGAACTCGGTGGCTTTCTCGATCGCAAACGATAACTTCTTCATCGTCGATCAATGTAAGGCTGTGTGGGAGATTGAACTCCCCAGGGTCGGTACCCGACGTGCCCCACGACAGGATGTGGTTACCGTCTTTATCGAGTCGGTGCACCCGAGAGTTTCCGTAACCATCTGAGATGAAAATATCTCCGGTTTTCTTGGAAATCGCAACGTCAGTCGGCTTGTTGAACATCTCGCCGCTCTGGGCCTTAGCCTCTTCGCCAGTTCCGATCTGCATCAGATACTCGCCTGAAGGTGACATCTTGTTGATCTGGTGGCCGGTGTCGTCAACCAGCCAAACGTTGCCTTCGTGGTCGATAGTGATGGCGTGAGGTCGTGAGAACCAAGTGTCCCAGAACATCGCTTTGGTTCCGTAGGGATCGGTAAGAATACGGACCTTGTCAGGCGGGTTGTCGTTGCCCCACATGTTGATCAGATTGCCGTCGGGATCGAACACAATAATTGGCTGTACGCCACGGTTGAATACGTAGACGTTGTCGTCGGCATCAACGGCAACTGAAGTTGCCTCTTTGATCCACAAACCATGGGGGATTTTGGCCCAATTCGCAACTGGTTCGAATTCCGTTGATGACGTTACGAGTTCTGGCATTTGGCTCGACTTTTTGGATACTTCGTGTCTGGAAGCGGTTCGAAATCTACCGCTGATGATGCATGGTACTGCTACTGGCGATTTATTTGTCTGATATCACAGCGAGAATTTGTTCGAAAACTGGCAAAACGGTATTACATATACTCAGTTATTAGAAGGCTAATGCGTAGAGACATTGGTCACTCATGATGCTTGGTATAAGTACGAATACTGGTAAAGGCGATCGTACCGACGCCGATGAAGTCGTTGACGATACTGCGAATAAATTGCCACTAAGTAACTCGAATTAGACCAGGTTGGCGTTCACATAGTTCCAGTCGAACTCGAATCCGAGCCCCTGCCCCTGCGGGATGCTTACGAAGCCGTTTTCGTCCATTGGATCACACGGTTGCTTGAGGTGCGGCGGAACTAATGAGTCGTAGTCCTCTTCGGGTCGCAGTAGGCCTCGTTCGTAGTATTCACAAGTCTCTTCCGACGTCGAGGCTAACAACGCCAAATTAGCGAATCCAACGTACTCAAGCTCACACTGCATCCCGATCGCTTCGTAGAACCCAAGCGCTTTTCGAACGCCGGTAATACCTCCAAAGCTGACGTCGATCCGCCCCATGTCTGAAGCGTTCTGCATCGCCCATTCGGCGCGGGAGTAGAGACTGCCGGGTTCTGTTTCAGGCCCGAGAATGGATATATCGAGCGCTTCTGCCAGCTTACGATACGGTTCGGTCTTGCGTTCGTCCATCGGGTGTTCGAGCCAGTAGTAGTTGAGCTTTTCGATCTCACGCCCAACGTATAACGACTCCTCGAACGTGTAGATGCCATACGGATCGAGCATCAGAACCATGTCGTTGCCGACAGCGTCTCGAACTGCCCGGCATATCTCTAGATCGGCTTCCGGGAACGCCGGTTTGCTGGGAGCGGGCTCCTCTTTTTCAGGGTTCCAGTAGATGTTGGCGTGGACCTTGTAGGCGGTATAGCCACGTTTTTTCATTTCGACAGCATGGGCGGCGTAGACCTCGGGTGATCCGAGGTTCGGAGCAGAGCTAGCGTATGCTTTGACCTTGTCTCGATAGCCACCCAAAAGCTGTGCAACCGAAACTCCTGCCGACCGACCTGCCAGATCCCACAGCGCACAGTCCACCGCTCCGATCACCGCTTCAGAGATCCCGTGATGACCCATCATCCACTGCCACAAAAGTTCTCGATTCAGCGGGTCTTCGCCGATCAATAACGGCTTCACCAGCTGCTCGATAACTTCCGTCGTCGGTGCCACAAGGTACATATTGTCCCCTGTGAAAAATCCCTCGGCACCTTCGTCGGTTTCGATCTTGAGAATCCGGTGAACCTCGTCGTGTTGCTCTCCCCAAACCTCATAACCCCATTTACTTGGGTTAGACCTAGATTTACCTTTGAACGAAATTACTTTTACATCGGTTATTTTCATCGCCATACAATATTCTGATAACTAGATAAGAGATATACAACCCCCCCCCCGTTTATTACATAGTTTTTGGTAGATTTGTGTGTCGGAATATTTAAATAAACACACGCCGCCCGGTAAGCATGATTTACACATCGAACTATCGCTACCAACGACGACGGAATCATATTCGAGAGCAGGAATAACTACATGTTTGCAGATTTGAATGGAAAAGTTGCGCTGGTTACCGGTGGTGGTCAGGGTCTGGGTCTTGGCATCGTACTGAAGCTAGCTGGTCAGGGCGCTGACATTGCTATCGCCGACCTCAGCGAAGGGAACGCAACTGCGGCCGCCAAGCAGGTCGAGGCGCTCGGTCAGAAGGCTTACACAGCCAAGATGGACGTTTCCGACAAAGCTTCGGTTATCGCTGCGGTTGAGAAGATCACTTCTGAAGCTGGCCATATCGACATTCTCGTCAACAACGCTGGCGTTGCCGGTGCACCGGGTTCTACTGGCACTGGTTTCAGAGACATTGACTGGGACTTTACTTGGAAGATCAACGTGAAAGGCCTTGCCGACGTTACGGAAGCAGTTCTTCCGCAGATGCGAGAACGTCAGGCTGGAAAAATCATTAATATTTCTTCGGTTGCTGCTAAAGCTGCGAAATACCAGACTGCTTACTACGCTACGACCAAGATGGCTGTCGTTGCTTACACGCAGGCAGTGGCTCGTGAGTTCGCTGCCGAGAACATCAACGTTAATGCTGTGGCACCGGGTCGAATTTGGACTCAGTTCCACCAGGACTGGATGAAAGAGCGCGAGGCTCTTGGTGACGAGGCGGTTGCTGGTAAGGACAAATACGATGTGTTCATGGGGTCTTTGAAGGAAGTAATTCCTATGGGCCGACCGCAGGAGCCGTCTGACATTGGCGCTTTGGTTACGTTCTTGGCTTCCGAAGAGGCTCGCAACATCACAGGTCAGACCATCCAATGCGATGGGGGCCAAGTAATGGTGTAAGTGCCATTGGCGCTTTTTTTTAGACAGCCTGATTTACATTGGGAGAAACTCCGTCATAGGAGTCGAGGGGGCTGGTGTGGGGTCACGCTAGGCGTGATTGGTTCGTGAGTGAATTTGAGAATCGGCTGGCGAAATCGCTAGCCGATTCTTGATTAATTACCCAGCGGCCATGCCTGGATGCCGTCGGTTGGTTCGTAGCCTAGGACTTCTTTGGAGTGGGTCAGGTCGCGGAATCTCGTGTAGTTGTCAGATACCCCGTAGAAGACGTCCCATTTCAAGGAGTCTGGTGCATCGACGCACTTTTGGAAAAACTGCCTAATGTCGTTGTGCCCGAAGTGCACCGCAACTTCGCGCTGATCAGCAGGACGATCTTCGGCGCGTACACGGCCGATTCTAACTGCAATAGCTGAGCCGTGATTCTCTGAGAACAATCGTGCCATTGCTTCGCCAGCGATTTTGGTTACGCCGTACATCCGTTCAGGGTGCGGTGGATCGGTGTGCATCATCACTGGTCGTGGAGTTGGAAGATTGTCCATTCGACCCTCTCGGAACGACTTATATGGCTCGTAGTTTTCCGAAGCCATCAGGGTTGCACCCGAAGATCCGAAGATCACACGTTTTACCCCGGCTTCGCCAGCCGCTTTGAACACGTTGTATGTTCCTTCGATATTGATATTGAGCTGAGCCTGATCGTCGTGTCCGAGATATGCGGCTAGGTGAATAACGGTGTCTATACCGTCGAAAGCTGGCCGAATAGCGTCGAAGTCAGTGATGCTCGCTTGAGTGGTCTTGAAGCCTTCGACTGCCTGCCTATTTAGCGCAGTAACAGTGTGACCTAGCGAATCAAGATGCTTGCCGACAATGCCGCCGATAAGTCCGCTCATACCGGTAATAAGGATATTTTTAATAGTATCCAACGGTTGCTCTCAATCAGGATTTGAATGTGAAATTGATCTGGGTAGACAGTATCACGAGGGGGCAAAGAGACTAAAACTCTACGCCCTTTTGCGCCTGAATACCTTGCTCGGCGTACGGGTGCTTTACTTCCTTCATTTCGGTAACCAAATCGGCAAATTCCACCAATTTTGGTTCGGCATCCCTGCCCGTTAGAACAACGTGAAGCATCTCAGGCTTGTTCTCAAGCACTTCGATAACTTCGTTTATGTCTATCCAGCCGAAAGAAATTGGATAAGTGATTTCATCGAGAAGAATTAGGCTGTAGTCGCCCGAATTGATCTTCTCTTTGGCAATGTTCCAGCCGTTTTTAGCGAGGGATTCGTCTTCCGTGAGGTCTTTGGATGTCCATGTGAATCCCCGACCCGACGAAATGACATCTATGCCAAGTTTTTGGGCAGCCATCTGTTCGCCGTACATAGATTTTTCGCTCTTTATGAACTGCACAGCCATTGTGCCCATGCCCCGTCCCCATGCGCGAAGCATCATTCCGAACCCTGCGGTGCTTTTGCCCTTGCCGTTACCGGTATTGATGATCACGAGTCCTTTGCGATCACGCTTGAGGTTCGGTCGTGGAGTGAACTTGCTTGGTGGGGTTTTAGGCATGAAATAGTTCCTTGAATTTAGATCGATTGAGAATGAATGGTGTTACCGGAACGATTCCGGCTAAGAGGAACGCAACGAAGGTCCATCATGTCCTTCAGATAACTCTGAGGTGAGCCGCCTTCAAGCCGCTGCTTCACCCGATCGGGTGTGTGCATATCTCTAAGATGTTCAGGACCACTTAGGATTCGGGCCATTTAGCAATTTACTCCTGGCCTAGAAACCGTGATCGGCGGCGCTATCTTGCGGCACGAATCCGAGCACTGTTTTGGCGTGTTCTATATCTCGATACCGGGTTGGATTATCGGAGCATGCGAACACTAGGGCGTATTTTAAATCTTCTGGTGCATTCACGGCTTTGTCTATCATCTGCAAGATATCTCTGTGACTGCACCAGACCGATGCATTACGTGCGTTCAGAGGGACGTTATCGATTTCGACTTTGCCGATACGGATACAGATTATCGATATATCGTGTAGCTCGGAATACATCCGACCTAAATTCTCGTTGAACATTTTGGATACGGAGTACATGTCCCGCGGACGAATCGGGTCGTCTACGGTGACTATCGGCCTAGGTGAAGGCATATCGAAGTCTGGGTCATGAACGAGAGATTTGATTGGGTCGTCTTTTTCGTACCCGGATATTACGGCGCCGGTGCTGGCAGCCACTATTCGTTTCACGCCGGCGATGCGGCACGCTTCGAACAGGTTGGAAACACCGGTTATGTTCGCCTTGATGTGAGTGTCAGCAGGAACGTCACCGCGTGAACCAGCCATGTGAATTACGGTGTCGATTCCTTGTACGGCTGGAAGAATGCCTTCGATGCCGTCGCCGATATCTACGACTGTTGTTGGAAACCCCTCAACTTCGCTTCTACCAAGAGCCGTAACGTCGTTATTTTCTGCAAACTTTCGCCCTGCTAATCCTCCGATTAGGCCGCTCATTCCAGTTACAAGTATTTTTGACGATTTGTTCAACTTGATTTTGCTCTCGCTTGGAACCTTGTCGATTCGTTTAGCGATGTTGTGATTTACGAAAATTCAGTGATGTGGGCAGAAGTTACTCGTTCGAGTTCTTTTGCCAGCGGTTTGTTCGCGTTCAACGAGTCGAGTGTTCCATCAACCATCAAATCTGACGCTTCCCTACGAGCAATTTGTAGTAAATCAACGTCGTCGATAGTCGCAACTTTCAATTCGTCCCAGCCGCTTTGACGAGTGCCCATGTAGTCGCCGGGGCCTCGAATCCTAAGATCTTCTTCAGCTAGTTTGAATCCGTCGTTGTAGTTGAGTAGCGCTTCAATTCGTTCGTTGATGATCCCGTCCCTGGAAGCCGATTTTAGGATGCAGTAGCTTTCAGCCTCGCCTCGACCTACCCGACCTCTAAGCTGGTGAAGCTGTGCAAGCCCGAACCGATTTGCGCTCATGATCATCATCACTGTGGCGTTTGGAATGTCGACTCCGACTTCGATCACAGGTGTTGCGATAAGTACGTCGATTTCCTTCTTACGCACACGATCCATTACTTCTTGTTTTTCAGACAGTTTCATACGTCCGTGGAGAAGACCAACTCGCAGATCTTTAAATTCACCATTTGATAGTCGGTAAAACTCTTCAACTGCTGATGCCGCTTCGACCGCTTCTGAATGCTCGATCAACGGGCATACGATGAATGCCTGGTGACCTTCTGCAACTTGGTTCCGAATTAGTTCGTAGGCAGCGTTTTCTGTGACATTGCTGTTGGCGGTGGATGTTGTTATCGGCTTTCGACCCTTTGGGAGGATCTTGAGCGTGGTTATATCGAGATCGCCGTAAACGGTTAGCGAGAGCGTTCTCGGGATCGGTGTTGCCGACATTGCTACAAGATGGGGGCGAGGATTACGTTGAGTGAGCGCTCCTCGTTGTTCAACACCGAAGCGATGCTGCTCATCTACTACGGCGAGTCCTAGCTTAGGAATGGCGACCTGTTCCTGTAGCAACGCGTGCGTTCCGATGATTAGATCGGCTTCGCCATCAGCGATCATCTGCTGAATGCGTTTTTTAATAGATCCTTGAAGACTTCCTATGAGTAAAACCATCGTGATTCGACGGTTACCGCTTCCGGGGAGTTCCGCGTGTCGAACAGCGTCTTTTGGTTCTCCGGGGAGCGATTCTGCTTTGAGCTGATTGGCGATACTCAGGAAATGCTGCTCTGCGAGAACTTCTGTCGGAGCCATCAGTGCTCCTTGATGACCTGAAGTATTTACAGCTAGTAAAGCGGAAAGAGCTACAACTGTTTTTCCGCTGCCCACTTCGCCTTGAAGTAGCCGCCCCATCGGCACGCCCGTCGACATGTCTTCAATGAATCCGTCTAATGAAGTCTGCTGGTCGGTCGTTAGTTCAAATTCGAGTGAATCAAGGAATGCTTCGACTACGGGCTTACTTCGTTCTTTATCGATGACTATGCCGTTGCGACGATGCTTCCATTCAGATTTTTTCTTAAGGGCGGCGAGTTGGTACATGAAAAGCTCGTCGAAGGCGAGACGACGACGTGCTTGGAAGTGCTGGTCGGTTGCATCGGGGTAGTGCATCGATTCAATCGCCTGATCAAGATTAATGAAAGCATGGCGTTGCTTTAGATCGTCGTCTAGATACTCGTCGAGTAGCGGCAATCCCGTATCGAGGGATTTACGCGTGGCAGTTCGGATTGATCGCTGGACGAGCCCGTCGGTAGATGGGTAAATCGGCAATAAATTTCCGGCGTGAGTCAGTTGGATATCGCCTCCATTTGAATCTGATACAGAGCTCGACGGTAGCTGGTCGTATTCTGGATTTTGCATCTGGGCACGACCGCTGAATTCTTTAATCTCTCCTGAGAAAGCGATTAGATCGCCGTGTTTGAAGCGGTTCGCTAGATATGCCTGCCTGAAGAACGTTGCTTCGAGTAGCCCTGTGCCGTCGTTGATCAAAATTTTGGCAGCACCGGGCGGCGGTCCGATTTTCGCTCTTTCCGATCTGACCACACGACCTGCGACGGTCATCAGTTCACCAAATAGCGCTTCTCCAATTTTCGTTACTTGGGAGTAGTCGACGTGACGATTCGGGAACAGGCGAATCATGTCGCGCAGGTTATTTACATCGAGACGGGCGAGCTTTGGTCGTGTTGCCTTGTGAATGAACTTTAGTTCTTCAATAGGCGTGTCGAGTGTGTACTTGGTTCGAGGTGAAGATCTTCGGGCTAATTTTTTTTCAGGTTCCGGCGTTGGAGCAGGAGCGGCAGAGGGTATGGCTGTAGTTGATTCAGCGCGGAGTCTGCCCATTACGGTAGAAGCCCATCGGTGACGTTGACCCGGCTGAAGCGCGGCGTAGTTCGTACCGCCAAGGGGTTCGACATCACGAATCCAAGGCAACGCCTTTGCAGATTGTTCGAGCAACTTGTCGATTCCACCCATAACAGCTCTATCTGTGAATTCGAGTTTGCGTTCGAGCTCTAAAACGTTCCGAAGCGCGTTGATCGCTCGGTTGGGAGTTTGGTTTGATGAGGAGCTACGTGATCGTCGAGCCGCTTCGCGTCCGCCAGCGTTCATTTCTTTGAACGAGGTTCAGGGATATTTTTAGATTCAGATCGAATCAAACCGAATCCGAGAGTGCCAGGTCCCAGGTAGTTGCCGACTACCGGACCGAGTTGTGCCACGATCGGAGTGCCGCCGGGGATATGTTCTGCAACTTGGTTAGCGATTGCTTCAGCATCTGCTCTATCGGTTGTGTACAAAATAGCTAACTTGTCGAGTGGAGCTGCATCAACCACCATATTGACGAGTCGCGCTATTCCCTTTTTCCGGTTACGTGCCCTGCCGGCCGGGTGGGCTTCACCATCGATTAATGTGAGGATTGGGCGAATATTGAGCACCGATCCTACAAAGCCCTGCGCTTTGCCGATTCTGCCGCCCCTAACCAGATATTTAAGCGTGTCGACCATGCCGATGAACGATGCACGCTCACTGGAACTTTTAGCAAGCGCTACAGCTTCTTCGATTGAACCGCCAGCGGCGATATGCTCAGCGACTTGAACTGTAGCCCAGCCCAGCGCCATCGAAGCTTGTTCTGTATCGACTACTTCTACCCGAGTTCCCTTCGCCTTCATCTCTTCAGCAGCATTAGCTGCGGAGTTATAAGTAAGGCTCAACTTAGAACTGAGGTGAATCGAAATGATTTCGTCGTGGGTTTCGGCGAGTTTTTCGTAAATCTCAATATATGTGCCAACTGAAGGAGCCGAAGTAGTTGGTATGATTTTTTGATCGGGCAGTCTTCGGTACATCTCATCTGCAGAGATGGTTACTCCATCGAGGTACGTTTCGTCTTCGATGTGAACGTTGAGAGGTATTACAGATATACCGTGCTGTTTTGCAATGTCTACCGGAAGATCAGACGTGCTGTCGGTTACGACGGCTATGCTCATTTGTTTGCTCCGCAGATTGAAAAGTGTTCGATTTTAAGATCTCGTAACAGGGTTGTCGCCTGAAATTTACGTTCAACGGCTTCAGGATTGCCGCTGGTCATCAGGCTACTCTACTGCAACCAGATACTCGTAGTGTGGTTGTCCACCGTAGACGACTTCGAATTCAACGTTTTCGAACTTGGTTTTGAGTGATTCGGTAGCTTCTGTAACTTGCTGATGGGTGAGTGATGCCCCGGTGTATATAGTAATGATTTCAGCACTCTCCACATTGATTTCTATCATTTTTGTAAGAACGAAGAGCGGGTCACTTCCAACTGCGACGATATCGTCGTCGAATGTGGCAAACGACATGCCTTCTCGGATTTCGTGGCCGTGTATCGTCACATCTCTACTGGCTTTGCAGACGCGTCCGTCACCAACGTCGCCAAGCACATCGTTCATTGCCGTCTCGTTATCGTCGAGGTTCGACCTCGTGTTGAATTCCAACAGAGCTGCGACACCGGTTTGAACTGATCGAGTTGGTATAACTCGAACATCTTTCTCGCTTAAGGCCGGCACTTCCAAGGCTGCTGGAAGAACGTTTTTATTGTTTGGTAAAAGGATTACCCGATTGGATGGCGCTGATTCGACAGCTTTTAGAAGTTCGGAAACCGATGGGTTCATCGTGTCGCCGCCTTCGATTACTGACGTCGCGCCTAGTCCAGCACTTACGATGAGATTCGACAGACCATCGCCGGCAGCAACCGCAACGACAGCGATTTCAACTGGTTCAGTAGGAGATGCACTGGAATTTTGTCTTTCACGTTGTCGATCATCTGACCATGCAGACGCTTGATCGTCCATGTTGGAGATTTCGATATTCGAGAGTTGACCGTATGAGAGCCCGGCGCTTAGCGCTTCACCGGGGTCTTGCATGTGAATGTGAACTTTGGCGATGCCATCGGTACCATCGACGATAGGCGATCTGCCGATTTTCGTCATGCGGTCACGTATTGCGTCGATATCGAGTTTTTCTGACTGGATAGCGAACACCGTGCAGTAGCCCCAATCGATTTCATCAGAAGCGTCTACGAAATCTGCTTTGACTGATCCAGAGAAGTTCTTTCCGTATGGCATTGGGACTTCGAGTACCCTGCCGACAGGTTCTTCTCCTCTCAGTGCTCGTATTGCTCCATCAAGCATCACAGCAAAACCGAAACCGCCTGAATCGACGACCTCAGCCTCGGCGAGAACGGGTAGAAGTTCTGGTGTGCGCCGGACAGAATTTATAGCTTCTTGCGCCACTTCACTCAGCACACTGGTTAGTTCAGGGTTTACAGAGGCAGATTTCTCCGCTACTTCCGCACATTCGCGATAGACGGTCAGCATTGTCCCTTCAACCGGGTTGGGCAGTGCTTTGTATGCGCTGTCGGACGCTATTCTAATCGAACGTGCGAAGTGTTCTCCGGTTAGATCAGAATCTTCACCTATCGCTTCTGCCAAACCTTTGAAGTACTGGGCGAGAATCATGCCGGAGTTTCCTCGTGCCCCAAGTAGTGCTGAACGAGCGATTATTTTAGCCACGTTGTTTGCAGATTCGGTTGAATTCTCAGGCAGGTTATCGACGATCGATCTGAGCGTGAGCAGCATGTTAGTGCCGGTATCACCGTCTGGAACAGGGAACACGTTGAGGGCATTGATAGTGTCTCGATTTGCCTCGACTGCTTTTGCTGTAGCCCTGATCATGCCGGTAAGACGTGAAGAAGTTCCACTCGGTATTCTAGTTTGAGAATTCGCCATCAGATTAAGCTCCTGGCTGTTTTGCAACCGCTGCAGTTCAAAAAGGTTGCTCAGACTCGCAATTCATTGATCAAGAATTCAGTTGTTCCGGCTCGACTTGCATGGTAGCGTTAATCTCTGAAGTCTTATCCGGGTATTGCTGCTCTTCAGGAGCAATTGTGATATTTGGTCATAGACATTCCCGCCATCAAGAAGTAATTTCGAGAGTTTAAACGCTATGCCAAGCTCCGACCAGATCAGGGCAAAACTAGGATTCGGTCCACGACCTAAGCCATTGTTCGGTCACAACCGTTCACACGCAATGAACGCGACCCAAAAGATTTCTAAGCCTAACCTTCAGAACAAGTGGATTATGGTTGACGGTCAACGTTACCGAGTGAAGTTGACCGCTCGAGAGATGCGAACTCTTGACAAGAAGGGTATTTCTCTCCTTTCAGAGTAGAAACCGTTCTTATTTGAATATGAAGCCCTTCTCAATTGAGAAGGGCTTTTTTTATTCCAATTCATTTAAATATGGGCTTTGATGTTGGGCTCATCAGATCACGCCTCATAGTCGCTAAAATGTGGTGAATTATCTACAAGAAACTATTCGAAAAAGATTTATTTAATAGATTGACATAGTGCTTTAGGGTGCTGTACTTTGCTCGCGAGTAATAGAGTCCCCCCGTGACAACTGAAACGCATGGGTC
>JAPKCH010000011.1 GCA_026421185.1 Dehalococcoidia bacterium
TCGTAATATCGATCCTGAGTTTGGTTGTTGTTACTGGCTGCGGATCGGGTGGTGAGTCTGACTCGGGATTTTCGAAAGTTCAGGCAGATTCGGTGGTTCGCGATCTAGGTAGTTTCGATGTTGCTAGGTTCAAGAAGGCTAAGACGTATGACGTTGACGAACTGCCTGGGGCAATTGCTGCGTACATGGGTTACTACAAAACTGCTGTAAGTGAACCCGTTCAGTACGAGCTAAGAATGTACCCAGACCATGCTACGGCTATTGCCATCGGCGTGACTTACGCTGAAGAGGTGACGGGCGCTGACGCTCTGTTGCGTTCGGTTGATGTGCTATGGAAAGAGGGCACAAAAGATCGTCGTGGCGGCGGTGCTAGTAGGGGCGGACTCACACCTGTGTACGGAGATTTTGTAGTGTTCGGTAATGTCATTATTCTGTGCGAAGGGCGTGATTCGATTCAGTCTCTGGATCGATGTGAAGCGCTGTTAATAGGTGCTGGAATCATTGCAGCGGATTAGTTTCAGGTCGCTGTGAGTTGCGGTTAACATAAAAGACCTCGGCGTTGTTGCCGAGGCCTTTTATGATTATTCGGCAAGAGACCGTTGTCACTAACTTATTTTCTGGTGACGGTTACGCCTGTGAGCTTTTCTACGTAGCTGAGAATAGCCGAGTGGTCGTTACCACCTTCGCCCCACTCAATTAGTGCTTTGAAGACCTGTTGCAGGTTGGCTGTGACTTGAAGTGACAAGCCCAAATCGTTTGCGGTTTTCGCGGCGTTGTTGATGTCTTTGTAGTGAAGCTCTATTCGGAATCCAGGAGCGAAGTTTCGCTCGAACATCATTGGAGCCTTGGCGTTCATTACGTTCGATCCGGCGAGTCCGCCCTTGATTGCGTTGAATACAGTCTCAGGGTTTACTCCGGCCTTGGTTGCGAGAGTCAAAGCTTCAGCGAGGGCGTGGATGTTTGCGCCAACGATGATCTGGTTGGCGAGCTTGGTGGTGTTCCCCGCCCCGCTACCGCCGCAGAGAACTGCTGACTTACCCATGATGTTGAACAACGGCTGTGCTCGCTCGAAGTTGACGGAATCGCCACCGACCATGATTGCGAGATCGCCAGAGACTGCCATTGGTTCGCCACCAGAGACAGGAGCGTCGATGAAATTCACTCCTTTTTCTTCACAAGCGTCGTGGATGCGTTGCGAAACGCCGGGCTCGATTGATGACATGTCGACGATCAGGTCGCCAGCGGAGGCGCCTTCGAGGAGACCAGCTTCTCCGAGAACTACGGCTTCAGAATCGGGTGAGTCTGGAACCATCAGAACGATGATGTCGGATTTCGACGCGACGTCAGCGGAAGATGTACCCGCTGTTGCGCCAGCAGCGACGAGTTCGTCGACGGATGCTGATGATCGGTTGTAGACGGTAACGTCGTAGCCGCCTTTAGCCAAGTTGATGGCCATGGGCTTGCCCATGATTCCCAGTCCGACGAATCCGATTCGTTCTGCCATTTCTGAAGTTCCTTTAGGTGAGAGTTAAGGTGCGATGCGGGCCGAAGACGAATTATTCGTCTTCTTTCCAGAAGCGTTCTTCGATGAAGTTGTAGTCGGTTGGCTCCATACGAACTCCAACGTCTTCGATCATCTGTGGATGACCACAGGCGTAAACGCAGGTTTCTTTAGGATCGATACCGAGCTTTTCGAGGTAGTCCTCGATAAGCAGGTTGATTCGCCCCTTTGCGCCGGTCCAGTTGGCGTTACGTTCTTCGTTCGGTCGTGATACTGAAGGGTAAAAGTGGATGAAATCGTGTTCGGCAGCAAGCTTATTTAGCTCTTCGTCGTAGCCGAATTCATCGTCGTAGCTTGCGCCTTCAAGAACGTGGAACGTGTAGTCCTCACGAGCGACTCCGTCGAACGGTACTGGCCATTCTGGGTCGTTTAGGAACTTGCGGAGCATCGAGATGTAAGGAACCACGCCAGTTACTGTGCCTACGAATATGTGGTGCTTGTACTGGGGTTGGAGGACGAAGATTCCCTTAGCTCGTGGGCGAAGGGTCATTTCTGCTCCGACTTTCTGGTGATCCAGAAGTGGGGTTAAGTGACCACCATGCTCGATGGGTACGACCTCAATGAAGAGTTCGATGTCTTCTTCGTCAGGTGAGGACGAGATTGAATATGGACGTTCAATGCCGTCAACACCGATGGTGCAGTACTGACCAGGCTTGAACGTGTAGTCCTGTGCTGGCTTAATCCAGAACTTTACGAGGTCATCCGTAAGTTCTTCTCGTTTAATCAGTTCACAGCTTGTAAATCGCCCTTTTAGGCGCGGGATATCAGCGTCTGCCATCGTTTACTCCGTACATATATCGAATTTTTCATAATTCAGAATACCGTACGCACGGCACCTATGAGAGCTTTTTGGTGGGGCGAATTCGATGTTGGTTTCGTGATGTGTGCATACAGGTGCATTAATTTGAAATAGTGCAGGTGGCGCGGTGTTAGAATTCTGGGCAAAATCACTGATGGATCATTCACAGTTTAAGGTGAATTGATCTAAAAATATTTGCGATGTCGAACGTTTTTCAGCATCGTAAAATGTACTATTTGGAGCGGTAAACATGGCAGTACGAACACCGGGCGTTGCTTATAGCATCACGGTTCGATCGGAATATCCGAACACACCTGGAATGTTGGGCAAAATTACCTCTGCGATTGGTGATGCCGGGGGTAGTGCACAGGGTGTGGACGTTGTGCAGACGTCACAGAAGGAAATGGTTCGTGATTTCACGATCAACACAAGTGGGCACGACCACGCTATTCAAGTGGTTGATGCGATCAAGGCTGTAGATAGAGTCAAGGTCAGGAGTGTTTCCGATCAGACTTTCTTGCTTCACGTTGGTGGCAAGATTGAGATGCGATCAAGAGTGTCTGTCACTACTCGTGACGATATGTCAAAGGCTTACACACCGGGCGTTGGCCGGGTTTGTATGGCGATTCACGATGATCCCGCTGCGGTTTGGGCTCTTACGGGTAAGGGCAATACTGTTGCCGTTGTTTCTGATGGATCGGCAGTGCTGGGACTTGGCGACATTGGCGCAGCTGCATCGCTTCCAGTTATGGAAGGTAAGGCGTTGCTTTTCAAGGAGTTCGGTGGCGTTGATGCATGGCCGATTGTTTTGGACACGAACGACACTGAAGAGATCATCAGCATTGTCAAGGCGTTGGCTCCAGGATTCGGTGGTATCAACCTCGAAGACATCAGCGCTCCACGTTGTTTCGAGATAGAAGATCGTTTGAGGGCAGAGCTTGATATCCCAGTGTTCCACGATGATCAGCACGGTACGGCAGTGGTTGTGCTTGCTGGTTTGATCAACGCTTTGAAGATCGTTGACAAGAAGCCTGAGAACTTGAAGGTCGTTGTAGCTGGTGTTGGTGCAGCGGGTACTGCTTGCACCAAGATTTTGCAGAGATACGGAGTCAAGAACATCATCGGTTACGACCGCTCGGGTGCTCTTGATCTAAGCCGTGATTACGGCGATAACACGATGAAGCAGTGGTTCGCCGATAACACCAACCCTGACAACTTCACCGGAACTCTGGCTGAGGGCTTGGTTGGCGCTGACATGCTGCTAGGACTTGCAGGACCGGGTCTGGTAACCACCGAACAGGTTTCAAAGATGACATCTGATGCGATTGTGTTCGCACTTTCAAATCCCGATCCAGAGATTTGGCCTGAAGAAGTTCCAAACAATGTTCGCGTTATGGCTACGGGGCGAACTGATTACCCGAACCAGGTGAACAACTCGCTTTGCTTCCCAGGATTGTTCCGAGGAGTATTGGACGTTCGGGCATCGACTATCAACGATGAAATGAAGATCGCTGCTGCGACTGCAATCGCTGGCGTAATTCCTGATTCCCACATTTCCGAAGATTTCATTATTCCTAGCGTGTTCGACAAGAACGTTGCAAAGCGTGTGGCTCGCGGCGTGTCGAGAATTGCTTCGGAAACTGGTGTTGCTCGTCGACGACAGCGTGGAGGCGACGAGGTTTATGCATCGTTCAAGACTCAGGGTTAGTCGGGCGTTATCGTTGAATTCGTTTGAGCTTTTTGGATATGGTTGTCACTAATGAAGATATCGATTATCGGTGGCGGCATCGCCGGTTGCTCGACTGCGTATTATCTCACCAAAGATGGACACGATGTAACGCTTTTTGAGCGGGATTCTCTGGCGTCGCATGCTTCGGGTTTTGCTCAAGGCGGTATCAAACCTGTCATCAGAGGGACACGAGAGATCGAGTATCAGAACCTATCTGACTACTCGATCGGATTGCATCGAGATCTCGCCAAGCAGCTTACTGGTGATGGTCTAAACGGTAAGTACACGAACTTTCGTTTGAAACCGTCCGTCATGTTGGTTAAGGAAGAATCCGAAGCTGCAGAGATGATTCGTGTCTACGAATCGTATGGCGGTGACACCGAGTTTGATGTTAGGTGGCTGGATTGTGGCGAACTGAGCCATATCGACGCACGTATCTCGAACGATGTTATTGGTGGTTTGTATTTTGGAACATCGTACGAAGTCGATCCTTATAAACTCACATTGTCGCTGTGGCAGGCTGCGGAGGAAAACGGCGCAAAGATGGTGAACCGGGGAGTGACAGAGATAACTGTCAGCGGTGGTAGGGTGACTGGTGTTGTTACGGATGACGGGCTGACCGAAGCCGATGTCGTTGTTTCTGCGGCAGGTCCGTGGAGCGCTGAAATTCTTGCTGGAGTAGGAATCGAAATTCCTGTATATCCTCTTAAGGGGCAGATACTTCGATTGGATGCGCCGGGGCCACCGATGAAAATGTCGCTGTGGTGGGACACCGACTATGCAACCACTAAGGACGACGGCCTAATGTGGGTTGGAACGACTGAAGAAGAGACGCACTTCGATGATCGCACGAACGATGAGGCACGTGACCTTATCATTGGGTCGGCGGTTGCAATGCTTCCTTATTTAGTTGATGCCGAGCTTGTGCAGCAGACTGCTTGTTTACGACCTATGACGCCCGATAAAATGCCGATTATTGACGCTGAAGCTGGGCCTGAGGGTTTGGTAATTTCGACAGGTGGTGGTAGGCAGGGAATTGCGCTTGGTCCGGGTATGGGTATTGCTACCGCTGCTTTAGTTACAGGCGCTGAATCGCCGGTTGATGTTAGCGGGTTTACTCTGGGACGGTTCGCGTAGCGTTTTTGGGGGCACTAGATTTTCGTTTGAACTTTCTGTTTGGCGGGGGAAATATCGATACTCGTGTCTCTATTTGTTTTAGATAGCTTTGAGGTTGCTGGTATCTCTTTCTCCGTTCGAAAAACCATACGGCGTGTTGTTTATCAAACTTCGCAGCTGGTCCAAGTTACTCTTGCACCCGATAAATCGGTAATTGCGCCGCAGGAAGAATCGCGTCAGCTAGCTTTAAATATCGAACAGAAACCAATTGGTAAACCTACCGCGGCTGCGGTTGATTTGCTGATTCAATCAACGTTTGATGCGTATGAACCGGGACTTTCGTTGCCGCCGGTTCGAGTGTCGGGTCGGATGCGTCGAACGCTTGGTTCGTACATGCCTTCTCGCAAGCAGATCGCTATTTCTTCTCGCTTGTTAGCGATGGGTGATGAGAACGATGTTCGGCAGGTTGTGCTGCACGAGATTGCTCACGCCATTGTTCATGCTCGTTGGGGAGATAAGCCGAGTGCGCATGGTAGTGAGTTTCGAGCGGTGTGTAACGAGATTGGTGTGAAGCCGCGTCGGTACGTCGATGTGACTACCGAGAAGTGGCAGTCGCAAACGCGGTTTCTTTCGAAATGCGGTCATTGCAAGATGCTGATCGTTCGGAAGAAGCGCATGCGTTCGGTACGGTGTGTTTGCGGGCTTAAACTGTATCCGAAGTCGTGGCGAGCGGTGGCTCCCGCAGATGGTGGTGCAGCTGGTGATTGGGTGATGTTGTAACGGTTTTTATCCTACCCAAAATACGGTAGTGTTTAGAATCAATCGAGTCCGAATATAACTGGTACTGACTGGAATTTTGCTCTTGATTGTAGTTTTGTAATTTGGGTCGGGTCGCTATGTCTGGTCATTGCCGTTTGCTAGTGATTCATATTTAGGTGAACCGCCCTCATTTGAACTTCTGGGTGCTATTCCTGTCACTTTGCTTAGGACAGGCTGCCGTCGGACTCTTCGCACAGACTATGGCTGTCTACGACTGGCGACGCTCCTCCCTCTCCCTAATACGCAAGGAGGAAGGGGCACTGTTTGTTGAGCCTTTTGTTAATTACTCAGCGTTGTGATTAATGCTGGTTAGTGGTAGCTTTGAATGTAAGTAATTGAATATTTTGTGGTCCTTTAAATTCAGTCCAGTGAGGCTGGCAAGGGAATCCGCTTAGTCGCCTCTGCTCGCATGAATGCTGCGTGGGTTACTTCGCACATATGTCACGCAATGCGCGGCTTCTATCCTTGTCAGCAGGCAAGGATTTTTTTGTGCCTAGAAATAGATGGACTCAATCGCTATGGCTGCCGATATGGAGCGCATGTGACAAACGAGATCGAGAGAGTCCTGCTGACGCAGGACGATATTAGAAGGGCGATGACGAGGATTTCTCACGAAATTCTCGAACAAAATCGTGCTGCTAATGATCTTGTTTTGGTTGGTCTACAGACTCGTGGGGTACATCTGGCAAAACGACTTGCCGAGAGTATTGGACGCATAGAAGGTCTAGCGCCGGTCGTTGGAACGCTCGATCCGAGGCTATGGCGAGACGATCCCGACGTGGCATCAGGGCATCCTTCACTCCCTTCAGATATTCGGACCAGCGTAGACGGCAAGCCTGTTGTGATCGTCGACGATGTTTTGTACACCGGTCGCACGATACGAGCTGCCATGGAAGCACTTCTTGAATTTGGCAGAGCGAGTCGAATTCAGCTAGCGGTGCTCGTAGATCGCGGTCACCGAGAACTGCCTATCAGGCCTGATTTCATCGGTAAAAATATTCCCACTGCACGTGGCGAGCGTGTGCAAGTTCGCATCATGGAAATTGATGGCGAAGATGCCGTTGTACTGGGGCGTGAGAGCTAATGACAAATCCGACGATAACTGTAGGAAATGGCGCAAATGCAGAAGCTACCGATGTTGCAGATGCGACAGCTTCGCCTCGTCATCACCTGCTGGATCTTGACGATCTTTCAGCCTCAGAAATTAGTGATCTTCTCGATAGCGCCGAGGGCATGCTCGAAATTACGGGTAGGGACGTTCGCAAAACTCCGGCTCTTCGTGGCAAGACGATTATTACTATGTTCTTCGAGAACTCCACGCGCACACGTGTGTCATTCGAGCAGGCAGGCAAAATTCTAGGCGCCGATGTAATCAATGTCACCGCATCTGCCAGTAGTGTTTCTAAGGGCGAATCGCTGCTGAACACAGTCAAGACATTGCAAGCGATGCAGATTGATGCGCTGGTAGTTCGTCATCCTCATTCAGGTGCACCATATTTCATATCGAATTACACGGATGCTGCAGTTGTGAACGCCGGCGATGGCACACATGCTCATCCAACGCAGTCGTTGCTGGACTTGTTCACAGTGCGAAATCACATTGGTGACATCGCTGGCAAGAAGATAGCGATCGTTGGTGATGTTCTCTACAGCAGGGTCGCTCGATCCAGTATTATCGCTTTCCAAAAAATGGGGGCTGAAGTGACCATTTCGTGTCCAAACACGTTGATTCCAGACGAGTGGCAGCTTGGGACTGTATTGGACGAATCAACCGGATTTGATGGACTAAAGCTAGCCAAGAATGTTGACGAGGCAGTCGATTCTGCCGATGTCGTGATGGCGTTGAGGATTCAGCAGGAACGACAGGATTCAGGGCATGTTCCGACGCTTCGTGAGTACGCCGAACGGTGGGGCATCAACTCGGAGCGCATGGCGCTTGCTAACGATGACGCTTTGCTGATGCATCCGGGGCCTATGAACGAGGGTGTTGAGATCTCTAGCGATGTTGCTCACGGGGCTCAGAGCGTTGTCGAGGAGCAGGTTCGCAACGGTGTTGCTGTGAGAATGGCAGTTTTGTATGCACTGTGTGCTCCGGGTAAATCGACTCGAGTTAGTAGTGGCGACGAAGCTTAGATTTAGTAAGTACGCAGAGAGAAAAGGAAACGCACTTGGCAGCCAGAAAACTGGCAATAACAGGCGGTAGAGTGATCGATCCGGCACAGGGGATCGATATGATTTCTGACGTCCTGATTTCAAACGGTAAGATCGTCGAAATTGTCGCCGGTTCTCCGGGTAAATCGTACGGCGACTACGAAGTAATCGATGCTTCCGGCAAGATCGTAGCACCCGGATTTGTTGATCTTCACACGCACCTTCGTGATCCCGGCCAAGAGTGGAAAGAAACCATCATCACCGGTACTCGTGCCGCCGCACACGGTGGATTCACCACGATAAGTGCGATGCCTAATACCGATCCTGTTCAGGATTCCGCTGCAGTTGTTGACGATGTGATGCGTCGGGCTGCGACTGACGGCGTTGTTCGTGTGCTTCCAATCGGTGCGATTTCAGTTGGTCAAAAAGGTAAAGAGCTTGCTCCAATGGGCGAGCTTGCTGATTCGGGAGTGATCGGATTCTCCGACGATGGGAACCCTGTTGCTGATGCGAACCTGATGCGTCAGGCACTTTCGTATTCGGTTGAGCTTGGATTGCCGATCATCAACCACGCCGAAGATAAGAAAATCGCTGCTGGCGGAGTGATGAGCGCTGGTGCAGTAGCTACTAGACTTGGGCTAGCTGGCGTGCCTGCCGCAGCCGAAACAGTAATGGTGGCTCGTGATCTGCATCTGGCGGATCTAACTAAGTCACGACTTCACATTCCGCACATTTCTACGATGGGTTCATTGGTTGCATTACGAGCCGCCAAAGAGAGTGGAGTCGATGTCACAGCAGAAGTAACTCCGCATCACCTCACATTGAACGATGAATGGATATTTGGTCTTCATGGTGAAGTTCCCGCAATAGTCGGCTCAGAGGCTTACGACACGAATACTAAAGTGAATCCTCCGCTTAGAAGTCGTGCCGATGTTGAAGCATTGATTGAAGCGTTGAGTGATGGATTGATTGACATCATCGCTACCGATCACGCACCGCACTCAGCTACTGACAAGGTCTGCACTTATAACGATGCAGCGCATGGAATCAACGTGCTGGAAACGGCGTTTTCGTCGGTGTTCGGTCTCGTGGACGTAGGAAAGATTACTGCGGTTCGTCTAATCGAGTCACTAACCGCTGGGCCTGCTGAAATTTTGCGAAAAGATTTGGGTTCGCTTAAGAAGGGTTTTTCGGCGGACGTTGCGATTATCGATCCGGGCAATAAGTGGGTGGTGGACCCCACGCAGTTCGAATCAAAGAGTGTGAATAGTCCTTTGACTGGGGTGGAGCTGGCAGGACGAGTTGTGCAGACCATTTATCAAGGAGAGACCGTGTTCGAGTTGAATGCAGTAGCCGGAGCCAAACAATGATCGATGTTCGCGGAGATGTGTATCTCGTTCTTGAAGATGGTTCGGTGTTCCCCGGCAAGCGACTTGGTGCGGAGGGCGAGACGACCGGTGAAGTTGTTTTCAACACGGCGATGACGGGTTATCAGGAGATGTTGACCGACCCTTCATACGGCGGACAGATTCTTGTGCCTACTTACCCGATGATCGGTAACTACGGCACGAGTGAAGCCGATGTTGAGTCGACTCGAATTCAGGTGAACGGCTTTGTTGTTCGCGAGGATTGCGAAGAACCTTCGCACCCGCTTTCGGAAGGTACTGTTCACGATTATTTATTAAAAAACGGTGTACCTGGAATCTCAGGAATCGATACACGTGCGATTACTCGTAAGCTTCGGTCTGCTGGTGTGATGATGGGAATTATCACTCCGAACGCCGATATAGAAGCTGCTCTCGTAACTCTGGCGAAAGCACCTCGATACGGTGAGTTCGATGTTGTTGGAGATGTTTCGACTGACGATATATATGCATGGAATGGTGATGCCGGTGAAGAGTCACGTGCGTTCTTCGACCTACGTGGTCGAGCTCGACAAGGCGGCATGGGTATCAATGTTGAGCGTGGTATTGGTCAGCGCTATTTGGGTGACAACTACATGAAAGTAGTGGTCAACGATTACGGAGTTAAGCTGAATATTCTTCGGTCGCTACGAGCTCGTGGTTGTGAAGTGATTGTTGTTCCAGATAACGCATCAGCGGATGACATTTTGGGCCACAATCCTGACGGTGTGATGCTTTCTCCTGGGCCTGGGGATCCTGAATTACTGGATCGTTCGGTAGCCACTGCGAAGGGGCTTGCTGGCAAGGTTCCAATGATGGGGATTTGTCTTGGTCATCAGGTTATTGCAAGGGCGTTTGGGGCTTCGACCTTCAAGCTGCACTTTGGTCACCGTGGCGGTAATCAGCCAGTGAAAGATCTTGATTCAGGTCGGGTTTATGTGACGGCCCAGAATCATGGATATGCGGTTGATCCTGCTGGATTGCCAGAAGAGATGATAGTAAGCCATATCAATTTGAATGATCAGACCGTTGAAGGTTTAAGGCACCGAGACATGCCAATTATGACGATTCAGTATCACTCCGAGGCGTCACCGGGTCCGCATGATAGCGAGTATTTGTTTGATCGGTTTGTTGGTTTGATTCAGACCGGAATGTCCGCGAAAGTTTAGAGATTTATGAGGTGGGACATTGACGTTCACCTCCCCCTCACTCCCTCTCCATTAACTAGAGGGAGTGAGAGTAAAAATTTGTGCCCTTAGCACATTGGAGAGTTGATTGACGAACGGCGTGGCACAGGAAACAACGACACCAGATATGCCTAAAAAGGTTTTGGTTATTGGTTCGGGACCGATCATTATTGGTCAGGCTGCAGAGTTTGACTATGCGGGGACGCAAGCCTGCCGATCGCTTCGTGAAGAAGGAGTCGAGGTTATTTTAGTGAACTCGAATCCGGCTACGATCATGACCGATGAGGACATGGCTGACCGTATTTACATTGAGCCACTCACGGTGTCTGTGCTCGATAGAATTCTCGACCGAGAACGTCCTGATGGCATCATCGGGACAATGGGTGGTCAGACTGGTCTCAACCTATTAGTCGATCTTGAAAAAGGTGGGATTCTAGAGAAGTACAACGTCAAAGCTCTCGGAACATCGGTGGCATCTGTCGAGATGGCTGAAGACCGCGAACAGTTTAGAGACTTGCTTGAACGACTTGGTGAACCTGTTCTCCCTTCATTTGCAGTGGAAACGGTTGAAGACGCAGTCGAAGCTGGCCGTAAGATCGGCTACCCAGCGGTTGTTCGTCCTGCATACACTCTCGGTGGAACAGGTGGTGGAATTGCTCTGAACGAAGAAGAGCTTCGGAAGATTGCCACAGGCGGAATTTTAGCCAGCAAGGTTGGGCAGGTTCTAATCGAGCAGTCGTTGCTAGGTTGGAAAGAAATCGAGTATGAAGTGATGCGAGACGGTGAAGGAAACGTAATCACCATCTGCAACATGGAAAACCTCGACCCGATGGGAGTCCACACTGGCGATTCTATCGTTGTGGCTCCAAGTCAGACTTTGAACGACAAGGATTATCAGCGACTACGAACTGCGTCGCTGAATATTATTTCTGGACTCGAAATCAAGGGCGGCTGTAACGTTCAGCTCGCATACCGACCTTCCAGTATGGTTGCTGAAACGGTGGGCGAAGGCGCAGGTTACGATGAAGAAGGTTCGATGTACTACGTCATCGAAGTGAACCCTCGTGTGAGTCGTTCATCCGCTCTCGCATCTAAGGCAACTGGTTATCCGATTGCTCGTGTTGCGGCGAAGATCGCCCTCGGTAAAACGCTCGATCAAATTTCAAATGCTGTTACGGAGAAGACGACAGCTGCGTTCGAGCCAGCTTTGGACTACTGCGTCGTGAAAATCCCACGATGGCCATTCGATAAGTTCCCTATGGGTGATCGTTCACTCGGAACTCAGATGAAGGCAACCGGTGAGGTAATGGCGATTGACCGCACATTCGAAGCAGCTTTGCAAAAGGCTGTTCGATCGTTGGAAAATGGTCAGGGTACTTTGCTGTGGGAAGATCCTGATTGGGGCACAGATGGCCCGCCTGATTTGCTGGCGGACGATAACCGTATCTGGAAGCTAACTGCTGCGATACGTGGTGGTCGAACTGCCGAATCAGTAACGCTGGAAACTGGAGTTGACCCGTGGTTCACTCGTGCTTTGCAGCGCATTGTGAAAATGGAACGAACACTCCTTGCCGAGGAACTGACTCCTGATTTGATGTGGCGCGCCAAGCGTCTTGGTTTCTCTGATGGGCAAATCGGCACGCTTGCTGACTACTTGCCTGAGCAGGTTCGCACTATGCGTAAAGAATGGGACCTCAAGCCGGTCTACAAGATGGTGGACACCTGCGCCGGTGAATTTGAAGCAGTTACTCCGTACTTCTACTCAACTTACGAGCAGGAGAACGAGGCTATTCCGAGCGGTCGTGAAACGGCGATTGTTCTGGGAAGTGGTCCTATCCGAATCGGACAGGGCATCGAGTTTGACTATTGTTCTGTTCATGCAGCATGGGCGCTTCAGAAGTCTGGAGTTGAGTCGGTCATGATCAACTCGAATCCTGAGACTGTTTCCACAGATTTTGACACTTCAGATCGGCTGTACTTCGAACCTCTCGACGAAGAGAGTGTTCGAGACATTATTGAGAACGAAGGAAGCGCTGGAACGATTCCTTCGTCGATGGTCCAGTTTGGTGGGCAGACAGCGATCAACTTGTCACAGTCGCTTGGTGTGGCCAATCTTCCAGTTCTCGGTTCTAGTCCAGATGTTATCGACCTAGCTTCAGATCGCGGTCGATTTGAGGAAGTTACAGCTCGCCACGGGTTGCCACAGCCTCCGGGTGGCATGGCTTCCGATGTTGAGAGCGCACTCCAGGTTGCCAGTAACGTTGGCTACCCGGTTCTTGTTCGACCTAGTTATGTACTTGGTGGTCGGGCGATGGAGATTGTTCAGACTCCAGCAGAGCTGCTTCGATACTTCAAAATGGCCATACGAGACTTCCCGGGTCAGACGATTTTGATCGACCACTATCTGATAGGTCTTGAGGTGGAAGTCGACGCTGTCTGTGATGGTGAGGATGTATTGATTCCAGGAATCATGCAGCATATTGAACGAGCTGGTGTTCACTCTGGCGACTCGATGGCGGTTTACCCGGCGCAGTCTCTGACAGAGGCTGAAGTCGAGACGATTGTCGACTACACACGTCGGGTCGGATTAGCACTCGGTGTTGTCGGCCTTATGAACATTCAGTTCGTCGTCGCTGGTGGTGGAACTTATCGTGGTTTCAACGCTAGCGGTGCTAGCAGTAAATCTGGTGAACCAGAGATTTACATCATTGAAGTGAATCCACGTTCTTCAAGAACTATTCCGTTTATATCGAAAGTCACTCGAATTCCAATGGTTCGAATCGCCACTGATGTGATGCGAGGCAAGACGATTGCAGAGCAGGGCTACAAGGGCGGGCTTGCTAGGAAGCAGAATTTGATCGCTGTCAAGGCGCCTGTTTTCTCGATGTCGAAGCTTGCGGGTGTCGACACGTTCTTAGGCCCTGAAATGAAATCGACCGGTGAGGTTATGGGTATCGATACCACGTTCGAGGGCGCGGTAACTAAGGCTTTGCTTGGCTCGGGCTTGAATGTTCCTGAGGGCGAACCGGTGTTGTTGAGTATTGCTGACCCCGATAAGGCAGATGCGCTTGGTTTGGTTCGCACTCTGGATGATGCAGGTCACACGATCTACGCCACCGCTGGAACGGCGGAGATGATTCGTGCAATGGGCGTCGATGTTATAGAGGTTGAAAAACGACTCGAAGGTGGAAGCGGTCGAACGGTTGTCGACATTATCGAAGATGGAACTGTCAGCGCAGTTGTGAATACTGTGACCGGTGATCGATCGACGATGCAGGATGGTTTCCACATTCGCCGTTCGGCAGTGATGCAGCGAATTCCGTGCTTCACTTCGATCGACACAGCTCGCTGTGCTGTCGAAGCTGAAGGCACGGTTGCTGGTATTACTGGTGGTCAGCCTTACAACATAAAAACGTTGGCTGAATACTTAGACGGCGAGTAGTAATCGTCGACTGTAGCTTGCCGAATATCGTTGTTGGGTGCACAGATACAGACTAGTTCAATTCTGACACGATCAGTCCTGCATCCGCCAGACCATTGGTAGCAGGAATGGGAAATTCGTTGCCTCGTCGATTTCCACTTTCATAATTGGCGCCATGAATTTGTCCCAGCGACGGGTGGCTTCGCCTTCATTAAGGTTGTTATACCTTGGCGGCGCTAACTGAAAGCCAAACTCGTGGGATTGTTTTGAGATTCATCTCTTCCCAGATTTGAGCCAGTCCTTTTTGCAGTGCCTCACGTCCAATATCGAGTGGGACACCCGGCATTACGCCTTCGATCCAATCGGAAAATCCAGAAATATGGTGCCAACCCTCATGTGGGACTTCGACTCGGTTGAAGTCGTTTACGAGGACTTTGAATCCTGCGTTTTCAACGAGATCGATATAGTCCTGTGCGTTCAGCTGAACTCGTGATTCAACCTTGGCAGATTTATCGGCTGACAATCCGTGTTCACGCTTGAGAATGCGGAGTGATCGCATCATCCACTTTCTGAAAAACACAAGACTGTCGTCTGGGTGAGAACCTTCGTAGAACGATGTATTGAAAGCGAATATTCCACCTGAGACCAGCTTTTCTTTGATCTGGTTTACCAGAACAGGCTTATCTGGAACGTAGTGGATAGAATTGCAGTAAACAACCGCGTCGACTTTGTCTTTTACTGCGCCAGTGAGGTTTTGTACTTCGGAGTGGACGTAGTTGATCGCAACATCTTTGCGCTCGCCAATTTCTTCTGCAGCAGCTTTTAGAGCCGTGCTCGAGTGGTCTACTGCGTAGATCACTGTGTCCTTGGCAGACTGGAGTCGTTCTAATATGAGCTTGCTGATTCCGCCAGTTCCACAACCGAGGTCGACGATTTTTCTCTGCTTGCCAACTTCAGCAAGGTCGAGCAAACGTTCGTTAACCTTGGTATAAAAAGATAGGTTGGAGAAGCTTGTGAAGGAGTATTCTTCGCTCGCTGTTACCAAAATTCACGCCCCATGCTCGGCTGCGATTGCAGCGCTTGTTCAAATGTGATCCCGTTGTATATTCTACGGCTCACTTCTGTAAGTTTTTGAATTCTATCAGAGCTTATAGTTTTCAATAAGGAATTTTGTTGTAGTTTGTTGAGTCGTCGTTCAGTTCAATTTTCACTAAGCATGATCTGTGTGCTTCTTATAGCATCTTGCGGCAAGAACGCATATGAGGATGTTCCGTTGATCTTCGCAGCAGCGTCACTGTCGGAGGTACTTACTGAATCCGCCGAAATATATGAGCGGGAAACCGGGAAGCGGGTTGAATTCAGCTTTGGTGGTTCGTTGGCTCTAGCGAACCAAATTGCGAAGCTTGACGCTCCTGCCGACGGAGTTGTTCTGGCAGGTTGGGAAGCCGGAGAGATACTCGCTACTGCTGAGAAATTGTACTCGAGAGGCTACGGGCACCAAATATTCAATAAGCTAGTGGTGATCGG
Source organism: Dehalococcoidia bacterium (assembly GCA_026421185.1). Lineage (GTDB taxonomy): Bacteria > Chloroflexota > Dehalococcoidia > Lucifugimonadales > Lucifugimonadaceae > Lucifugimonas. The sequence goes on from JAPKCH010000011.1 coordinate 15,714, forward strand.
AACTAGAGATCAAGCCCCTATCGTATCTCTCGATCAATTAGTGAATTTGAAGGGACGGATCGCAGTAGCTGATTCTTCTCTAGCGCCCGCAGGCGTATTCGCTAGAGAAGCGCTTCAAGATGCTGAGATTTATGAATTGGTTCGAGATCGTCTAGTAACGACGATCGATGTACGGGCTGCTTTAACTGCCGTCGAATCTGGGAACGCTCAATTTGGACTGGTCTATTTGACGGACTACTTTAGTTCTCAAAATGAGTCCGCCCACGTGTTGTTGGAACTTGAAGGCGGGCACACTCCGATTGGATACGGGGCTACCGGCATCAGAAATGGGAACCGAGATGGAATGGCAAATGCGTTCATAGATTTCATATTGTTTACGCCTGAAACCCGTAGAATTTTTGAATCGGCTGGATTCGATTTGATTCCAGTGCCTGAAAAACCGTGACCGCTTGAGTGTCACCCTCTAACATAATTGAATTTTCGTTCATTAAATGAACTCAGATATTTCCATAGTTGCTCTTTCTCTGCAGATCGCACTTATTGCCACTGCAGTGACGCTGCCGCTTGGAATGCTTTTGGCTTGGCTGCTAGTTCGGAAAAAGTTCAGGGGAAAGTTTGTACTTGATGTTGTTGTCTCGTTGCCTCTTGCTTTACCGCCTGTTGTGATTGGCTATGCTCTGCTTTGGTTGGTTGGGTCGAACGGTTGGATAGGGCAAGTTAGTAAATCGCTATTCGGTTCAACCTTGGCTTTCACTTGGATCGCTGCGGCTTTGGCTGCTGCGATAGTTTCACTGCCGCTTGTGGTTCGATCGTTTGCTGCTGCGTTATCGGGCGTTGATACCCGTTTGGAAGTTGCTGCTCGAGGTCTTGGATCTGGACCATGGCGGACTTTCTTCACAGTCACACTTCCTCTTGCTTACAGAGGAGTGATCGCAGGTGGACTGCTGGGGTTCGTTAGGGCGCTTTCGGAGTTTGGTGCAACGATTGTGGTTGCTGGAAATATACAAGGGCGAACGCAGACGGTTCCGTCAGCAATTTTTACTCGGATTTCCGCTGGTGATACAGATGCTGCGTGGCGGTTGGCGTTAGTGTCGGTAGTTCTAGGTGTGGCCGCATTGGCAGTTCACAACTGGTTGATTAAGCGTTCAGCAAATGGCAATGAATCTACGAGCGGTGGTGCTCAATGATTTCGTTCGATGTTCAGCTTTTACGTGATGGATTCACGCTCGATGTATCCGCTGAGTTAGATGACGGTATTACTGCTGTTTTCGGACCTTCGGGGGCAGGTAAGTCGAGCTTGTTGAACTGTATCGCTGGTTCAGTCCATCCAACCGGTGGTTCGATTCAAATCGATGGTCATAAGGTTTATTCCGCCACAGAGAAAATCTGGGTCGCTCCTGAAAATCGTCGTATTGGAACTGTTTATCAGGACGGCGCTTTATTTCCTCATTTGGATGTGCGGCGAAATATCGAATTCGGCTGGCGACTGCTGCCTGAGAACGAACGTCGATTAGATCCGCTTGAAGTGGCAGAGTTCCTTGGTCTTGCGCACTTACTAGAGCGTAAACCCAATGATCTCTCTGGCGGAGAACGCCAGCGGGTAGCAATCGCTCGTGCTCTCGCTACATCGCCGAATCTATTGCTTCTTGATGAGCCATTGGCCTCGCTCGATGGTGCTAGACGTGGTTCGATTTTGAACTACCTGAAGCGTGTGCATGCTGAATTCAAGATGCCGATGGTTTATGTTTCACACTCGATATCAGAAGTGGTATCGATAGCGTCCAAAGCGATGCTGATTCGTGACGGAAAAGTCGAAGGATACGATCGACCTTCCGCACTGTTACTCGGCGCTGCTACTGCTGGAGGCGATGTCGACAGCTTTCAGAATATCGTCGATGGAGTGATTGGTGAATCAACCGATCATCTGACCACTGTTCAAATCGGTGAATCCTTTAGTGTGAATATCTCAACTCGTCATCAAAATAAAACCCCTGGCGAGAGAGTTGTCGTTTCAATTGGTGCAAATCAGATAATTTTGGCCGCTGGAGAACCCCAAAACCTTTCTGCGAGAAATATCATTAAAGGTGTAGTGACCGAGATTTGGTCGAAGCAAGGCAAAGTCTTTACCGAAGTTGATATCGGTCACAAGTACATCGTAGAGCTAACTGAAAACGCACTCAAAGACCTTGGAATATCTGTCGGTAACGACGTATTTTTAGTATTCAAATCAAGCAGCGTCGACGTATTCGACGCCTAGAATCCCAAAATATCCGAAACACAAACTCATGAAACGAACTGTATCGCTGGTTTTATTGGTCGCTATTTTCGCCGTGTCACTAACGGCGTGCTCATCTGATGCTGAACCAACACCGACGGCTAGGCCTGCCCCGACTGTCAGGCCGACTACTATTCCAACCGGTGGAGATTCCCCGATTCTTCCAGCAGGCGCGGAGGTCGACCGAAAGACGGCTATGCTGCTTGGGATTGATTTGCATCGTCAACTGTGGGCAACTAGACCTAGTAGTAACTACAAATTCGGGTTTCAGTGGAACGTGGGCGAGCTCGCTTACGAAAAAGCGAACGTCGAAGTTCGAGTTATCAAGAGTGACATCGACGAGGTTTCATGGGCCGATAATGCTGTTAAGACGGATGGCACTGAGCCAGACGGATTTGAAGTTCCTGCTGAACCTGACCTAAGCGATTACTACAGTATTGATGGATTATTCGCTGTGATTCAAGAAGCAATCGAAAGCGATCCGCTTCGAGTATCGCTCGGATTTGATTCAGTGTTTGGATTCCCGACTTCTGTAGTTATCGAGTTTGCTCCTGATAACGGACACAAAGACATTTCTTTCTTCGCTGCGCAGCTTGTCCCGATTGCGGGTCCGCCTGAATAAGCCGGTGAGGCGTTTTTTATGATCGTGGTTTGATCCGAGATCGGTCTGAATTAATATGAGATTCAGTGTTGCCGGACGGTCAGAAGATCGTCAGTGACGTTGTTGTGCGACAATTATGAGCAACAAAACGCACGATGTGATTACAACACTTAGGAGTCTATTTTGCAGACGATGTTCGAGAGGCTGGATGCAGCAGCTGCCAAAATGGAAAGTTTCGTTTGCGTAGGATTAGACCCAACTCCTGAACGTGTTCCGATCGATGACATTCTGGCGTTCAACTGCGCCATCGTAGACGCTACTAAAGATGTTGTATCTGCGTTCAAGCCTCAGTTTGCTTACTACGAGGCGATGGGAATCGAAGGATTCCGGATTCTCGAAAAGACTATTCAGCACATTCGTGACGTTGCTCCCGATCACGTGATTGTCGGCGACGGTAAGCGTGGTGATATTTCAGCAACTGCTACTGCTTACGCCACAGCTATGTTCGAAACATGGGATGTAGATATCGCGACCATATATGCGTATCAGGGCAACGATTCGGTAGAGCCGTTTTTGCAGTATCCGGGCAAGGGCGTTTACATCGTATGTCGCACCTCAAACCCAAGCTCACGAGATATTCAGGATTTGGTAGTGGACGGGACTGATCAGAAGGATAAGGTGTTCGATCGAGTTGCCGATATGGCTGATCGCTGGGCACACAGTGAAAACGTTGGGCTCGTTGTGGGAGCTACTTATCCTGATGATCTCCGAGCGCTTCGTTCTAAGCATTCGCTTCCGCACTTCCTTATACCCGGCGTTGGCGCTCAGGGCGGAGTAGCAGAAGAAACTGCTCGAGCCGGTGCAAAAGAACGTGGTGGCGGGTTTATCGTGAACTCCTCACGTGGAATCATTTACGCTTCGAGTAATCCTGAAGATTTCGATAATGCAGCTCGGACTGAAGCTGAGAAGTTGAAAATCCAGCTGAACGACGCGTTGAAATCTGATTCACCGATTACTACTAAATCTGTAAACGTAGAGTAGATCCTAGTTAGCTATTTGAAAGATTGATTCAATGGAAAAAACTCCTTTTAAGGCTGGCGACCGTATAACTCTTAAGAAGAAGCATCCTTGTGGTGGTTCCGAATGGGGGATTTATCGTATCGGTGCCGACGTAAGACTGATTTGTTTGACGTGTGAACACAGAATGAAAATGTCGCTCAGGGATGCTGAACGAAGAACCGTTTCTCGGGTAGAAGCGAGCGTTGTTTCGGAAGGCGACTCAACATCTGATTTGACAGTCGGAGAGGCGCCGCCGTCACAGAATCAGTCTGATGAGTGACGTTTAAGCTGCTTGATTAGGATGATCCCGGTGTAACCTAGAATTCACTTTAGGAACATCAGCTAATTGGTCGCATTGATCTTGCTGGTGGATCGAACTGACGTATAGATGGAGGCTCACAACATGATGGAGCTTGTAATAGACAGCATTAGGGTTAGCTTGCTTAACCATCAGCGCGTCGTGATTCTGAAGCAAAAGGAAATCGACCGTTACCTCCCTATTTGGATTGGTCCGCCTGAAGCCGACGCCATTGCCGTGCGGTTGCAGGAAGTTTCTGTTCCTCGCCCTTTGACGCACGATTTGCTTCACAACTCGATTAAGGATCTCGATGGGGTTATAGATCACATTATTGTTTCGAGCATGGAAAACGATACTTACTACGCCACGATCGTTGTACGCCAGGGCGACAAGGTTGTTGAGATTGATGCACGTCCTTCCGATGCTTTGGCACTTGCAGTTCGAGCAAGCGTTCAGATCTACGCGGCTCCTGAAGTAATGGAGAAGTGCGGAGTTCGCCTCGATAAGGACAGCGGTCTTGCTGTTGTTGGCGAAGACGCTATGAGTGCGAATACTTCGGATCAACGGCAGGCTGGTGGTCCGGTTGGTGAAGAAGAGGCTAAAAAGCTTTCAGTGTTCTCCGACTTCATAGAATCGCTTGATTTAGGTGATATGGATGCGCCTGACAGTTATAAAACTGACGGCGACGAACCTGTGGCGGGCGGCTGATCAAGCTAAATGGCTTGACCCGCTCGGTTGAATATTGACCTCGTTTTGTACGGGGTCTTTTTTCGTTAATGTTCGGGTTTTGTGGTGTTTCGAGATTGTTTCAGTTCGTGTCATCTACTTCGAGGTGAGTATGGTGCCAAAAGTTGATACGTGAAACTACCCTGATTTCCTGAAATTACGTTTTGATTTCGTATGCTTCGTGGTAGCATTTTCAATCGGTCATTTAGAGCAGAGGATTGCCTGTGACGGACGAACCAGAGTCGCTGAATAACGAAAGCGAAAACGGTAGTTTGCCTAGGAGTTCGACGGAACGTGCTAAAAGTGGCTGGCCCGCAACAATTACGTTGCTGGGGCGAATAGGTGGAATCGGCTGGTTTGTCGGTACTACAATCGCTCTGGGAGCCTACGGCGGGTATTGGCTCGATCGACAATTTGATATGGCTCCTGTCCTGACGATAATTGGGCTGGGGCTGGGCGTGACAACAGCATTTGTTGGCATGTTCCGGCTTCTCAGTGCAATTAGAAAAGGACGGTAACAGTCACCAGAGAACGAAAGAGATTTAGGTACAAGCCGCTTGGGAAAGCTTCTTTCTAGTCCCAAACTTCTTGCAATCGCCATTGCAGCAGTAGCTGCGCTTTTGGTTTCAGTTGCCGGTGGTGCACTTGGTGCATCGTTCGGTCTCGGATTCCTCGGCGGTCCTATTCCTTTTATTTCGATTCCGGCCGAACGGGTTGCATCCATTGGCGGTTACGATCTCCTGAACTCGACAGTTATGTTCTGGTTTGGCGGATTCGTTCTCCTGTTCATCGCATGGCGAGCAGGTCGGAACGTGAAAGATGTCCCGTCTGGCTGGCAGAACCTGATGGAGATGATTTACGAATTCTTCAGCAACACGGTTGACGGCGTTGCTGGCGGAACACCAAAAGCGGGTCGACGTTTCCTCGCTTTGGTTTCCACAATTTTCCTTGTAGTGATGATCATCAACTGGGTTGGAATTCTCCCCGGTGTTGGATCAGTCGGTCGAATCGAAACGATTGACGAGTGGACTCACCACCACCTTGAAGCGTTCGAAGCTGAAGTCGAAGAGGCTCACCCTTCATACAACCACGAGCAGGTCGAAGCTGCTGCGATGGTTCACCTTCTTGAAGAGCACGGCGACGATACGTTTGTAGCGTTCGACGGTGCGATTGTTCCTCTAGGACGCGGCGAGCAGCAGCGTGTTCCGCTGAACAAGATCATTAGCTTTGATCATGGTGACTTGGAAGACATTGAAAAAGCTATCGAGGATGGTGACGATCTTTCTCTCCTGCCTATCCTTGAGAGCATTCATCACGATATCGAAACTGGTGTAGTGAAGGGTAAATTTGCTTACAAAGAGGGCGGCGATATTGAAGCGTCGAGCGAACTCCTCGGTAAGAAGGTTGGACTATTGGTCCCTTACCTTCGAGGTGCTTCCACCGACATCAACACGACATTGGCTATTGCTCTTGTTGCGATGTTCACAGTTCAGTTCTGGGGCTTCCGGGCTCTAGGTGTTCGTGGTTACGGTGGTAAGTTCCTAGTCAACCCTATTACACAGGGTCCGATCGCAACGTTTGTGGGGATACTTGAGGCATTCGGTGAGCTGACACGAACTATCAGTTTCACTTTCCGATTATTTGGGAATATGTTTGCCGGTGAGATTTTGCTTATAGCTATGGCATTCTTGCTGCCGCTAATCGGAATTATCCCGTTCATGGGTCTGGAATTGTTTGTGGGCGTTATCCAGGCGTATATCTTCGCAATGCTCACTCTTGTATTTGGCGTCATGGCAGTCGCGAGTCACGGTGATCACGACAGCCACGCGGAGGATCACTGAGAACAGGGATCCTCTTGAATAAAGCGTGGTGGGCGACATGAATCATTATGATTGGTCACCGACGCATAGAATGAAGTTACTAGGAGAAATAAATTGGAAGCAGATGCAGTAAAGCCTCTGGCAGCAGCAATCGCAATCGGTGTCGGCGCTCTTGGCCCAGCCCTTGGTATTGGTTTGCTTGCAGGTAAGGCGATGGAAGCTTTGGGTCGAAACCCTGAAGCTACCGGTCCTGTTCAGCAGAACATGATTCTTGCCCTTGCGTTCGCAGAAGCCATTGCTATTTATGCTTTGGTTGTAGCGATCATCATCCTATTCGTCTAATTCAATCGGAATCCGCGTGACTTGCCTGAGTGAAAGTTTTCTCTCACTCAGGTGTCGTTAGCGGGCCGGTGACGGCGGATTCGATTCGTCGGCATAACCGATAAAGGAACGAATATGGAAGCGCTTGGAATAACACTTCAGCAGTTGCTAACTCAGTTGGTTAGTTTCCTGATCCTGTTCTTCCTGTTGTATAAGCTGGCGTATGGTCCAATTATGGGCATGCTCGACAGCCGTGCACTGAAGATCAAGGAAAGTTTGGAAGCAGCGGAGACAGCGCGGCTTGACGCGGCATCTTCAGCCGAGCGTGTAGAAGCAGAAATTGCTTCAGCACGTGTAGATGGTCAGAAGATTGTGGCAGAAGCACGTGATGCAGCTTCGAAGTTACGTGAGCAAGAGCAGGGACGTGCACGAGAAGAGGTCGAAGTGATGCTCGATCGTGCGAGAACTGAAATTGGTCGCGAGAAGGATGCCGCAGTAGAAGAAGTTCGCAAGGAATTTGCGGGCCTAGCTATCACAGCAGCTGAACGAATCGTTGAAGGATCACTTGATGCTAAGTCTCACTCCAGCCTTATTGACAAGGTTTTGGAAGAAGGACTGAGCGAGAGGAAGAACTAGAGAATTCGGCGAATTTCGATTTGACGAGGACTCTGAACTAGCAATGGCAGCAACCGGACGAAGATACGCACAGGCAGCTTTCGAGCTGGCTAACGAAAAGAACAACATCGACCGTTGGGTTGAAGACCTATCGCGTGCGGCGGAAGTTCTAAACGATGCTGATGTATTGAGTTTTCTCGATGCACCACAGGTGACCGACAGCGTAAAGCTGGACGGAATCGTAAAGCTTCTTGCGGATGTTGATGTGTTAGTACGAAACACGGTTAACCTAATGACGGTTAATCGTGACATTACTAAATTTGCGGACATGTTCCGTTTGTTTAGTGAGATGGCCGATGAACACCACAGTATCGCAAGATCTGAGGTTGTTACAGCGGTTCCACTCGACGATGCCCGCCGAAGCAAAATTGCTGAAGGTTTGGCCAAGTTGGTTGGACGAAAAGAAGTAAAGATTTCTGAGAGCGTGGATCCTGAAATAATTGGCGGAATGGTGGCGAAAGTCGGCGACCGCCTGATTGATGGAAGTACACGCACACAGATACGAGCGATGCGAAATTCGTTGGCCGAGCGGCCAGTCGATTAGCGCCAATAAAACGGCCGATCGATCAGGCCAGTAAAGCAATAAGACGGGTTTACCCGGAGAGAGAGTCCGATGGCAGTACGAGGTCAGGACATAGCCTCTGTTATCAAGAGGCAAATAGAAGATTTCGGTGGAGATATCACGCAAGTTGATGTCGGTACCGTTATAGAAGCCGCAGACGGTACGGCTCAGATACATGGTCTCTCAGGAGTCCGGTATTCTGAGCTGTTGCAGTTCCCTGGCGATATTTTTGGACTTGCGCTGAACCTCAACGAGGACAGTGTTGGTGCAGTAATTCTTGGTGATTACGTTCAGATCAAAGAAGGCGACGAAGTTCGCAGCACTGGTCGAATTATTGAAGTTCCTGTTGGTGATGCGATGCTTGGGCGAGTCGTTGACTCACTCGGTGTTCCTATCGACGGCAAGGGCTCAATTGCAACGACAGAGTCATACCCGGTCGAGAAGATAGCACCGGGTGTTGGAGCTCGACAGTCTGTTGATCAGCCAGTGCAATTTGGTCTTAAGATCGTTGATGCAATGGTTCCGGTTGGCCGAGGGCAGCGAGAGCTTGTCATTGGTGACCGTGCTACAGGGAAGACTTCGGTCTGTATCGATGCATTGATCAACCAGAAGGACAGTGGAATCATCGGTGTGTACGTGGCCATTGGGCAACGTGCATCGAAGGTTGCTCAGGTTGTAACTAGATTAGAAGAAAACGGAGCTCTAGATAACACGGTTATCGTTACTTCTAATGCTTCCGATCCAGCAGCTATGCAGTACCTCGCTCCTTATGCCGGTTGCTCCATTGCTGAATATTTCATGGCTCAAGGTAAAGACGTATTGATCGTTTATGACGATCTTACGAAGCACGCTTGGGCTTACCGACAGATGTCACTTTTGCTTCGACGACCTCCTGGTCGTGAGGCATACCCTGGTGACGTTTTCTACCTTCACTCACGTTTGCTTGAACGGGCTGCTCGCCTAAACAAGGAAGCCGGCGGTGGTTCGATTACTGCTCTGCCTATTATTGAGACGCAGGCTGGTGACGTTTCGGCTTACGTTCCTACTAACGTTATTTCGATTACCGACGGTCAGCTCTTTCTTGAGCCTGACTTGTTCAACTCAGGTGTTCGACCTGCTGTGAACTCGGGTATTTCTGTAACACGTGTGGGTTCTTCAGCTCAGACTAAGGCCATGAAGGGGGTGTCAGGATCTTTGAAGGCTGAGATGGCTCAGTACTCAGCACTTGTAACCTTTGCTCAGTTCGGTACCGACGACCTTGATGCCGTCACCCGACGACAGCTAGAACGTGGAGCACGATTTACTGAACTATTGAAGCAGGACGAAAACTCCCCACTTTCACTTGAGGCGCAGGTCTCAGTATTGTACGTCGCAGACAAGGGCGCACTTGAAAAGATAGCGGTCCCGGACGTTCGATCATGGGAAGCACAGTGGCACGATTATTCCGCAGCTAACTTGCCAGATGTTTTGAAGTCGATCGCAGCTTCAGGTGAACTGAGCGATGATTCCAAAGCCAAACTGGACGAAGCAGTAGTTGCTTTCCAACAGACAGTAAGCCTCTAAAGACGAACAGAAACTAACAGAGTCAAGAATTGCCGAGTACCAAGGATTTTCGAGACCGAATCAAATCGGTTTCGAACACAGCAAAAGTCACAGGCGCAATGCAAATGATTGCAGCGTCGAAGATGAACCGTGCCCAGAATATGGTCAAGGCGGGTCGTCCCTACGCTGATCGTATCCGTGACGTACTTGGTGATCTTGCCGCGTTAGCTGCTAAAGACGATGACGCACCGACTGTTGATCTTCTGAAGGTTCGACCGGTGAAGAAGACTCTAGTTCTTCTTGTTACTCCTGACCGTGGACTGGCCGGTGCTCTCGTTGGAAACCTCCAACGTGCCGCTGGAAGGTTTATAAAGGAAACAGATGGCGATGTTTCTATCGTTGCTGTTGGTCGTAAGGGTGAGAAATTTGTCGCTCGAACCGGACAGGATTTGGTAGCTAGTTTCTCAATACCAGATCGTCCTACGTTAGATGACACGATTGCTGTTGGACGGATGCTCGTTGACGAGTACAGCTCCGAGCGTGTTGATCGAGTAGTTCTGATATATGCAAAGTTCATCAACACTGCTGTGCAGCAAGTAACTGCACGTCAGCTTCTACCTGTGGAGCCCGCGCAACGCGATGGCGACGATGTAGAGAAATTAGAAGAACTTGATTACATTTACGAGCCGAGCATTAATGATGTGCTTGAGTCGCTCGTACCGCGATACATCGAAACACAGGTGTATCACGGGATTCTCGAAGCATTTGCTAGTGAACATTCTTCTCGCATGATTGCGATGCAGAACGCCACTGACAATGCGAACGAGATTGTCGAGGGTCTGACTCTCGATTTGAACAAAGCTCGGCAGGAATCTATTACTGCCGAGCTTCTAGACATCGTGGGTGGCGTTGCCGCCTTGGAAGGCTAATAGAAATAACGGCCGTCCATTGGGCGGGATTCGCAAGACCAGGAGAGCCTCAGTAATGGCTAAGGGTAGTAAGGGCAAAGTTGTACAGGTAATTGGAACCGTCGTTGACGTTGAATTCCTAGCCGGTGAACTGCCAGTAATATATTCAGCTGTAGAACTTCAGAACGAAGGCGAACGCCTCGTACTCGAAGTAGAGCAGCACGTTGGAAACAGCTGGGCACGATGTCTGGCTCTCGGTGCAACCGAGGGTCTTGCACGTGGTACAGAAGTGACTGACACCGGTTTACCAGTGATGGTTCCAGTTGGACCCAGTTCACTCGGTAGACTGATGAACGTTCTTGGTGATCCTATCGATGGTGGAGCAGAATTTCCTGCTGACGCTTTGCGATGGCCTATTCACCGCAAAGCGCCTTCATTCGCTGAACAGTCGGGTACCACCGACGTTCTCGAATCTGGCATCAAAGTTATCGACCTGATCACTCCTTTCGCTAAAGGTGGTAAAGTCGGTCTCTACGGTGGTGCTGGTGTTGGCAAGACGGTTGTTATCACTGAGCTCATTCGAAACATCGCACAGGAGCACTCTGGTGTGTCCGTGTTCGCTGGTGTGGGTGAGCGATCCCGTGAAGGTAACGACCTCTGGGGCGAAATGATCGACTACGGTGTTATGGATTCCACAGCACTTGTGTTCGGTCAGATGAACGAACCGCCAGGAACTCGAGCACGAATCGCCCTTACGGGTTTGACGATGGCTGAGTACTTCCGTGACGAAGAAAAGCGCGACGTGCTTCTCTTCGTAGACAACATTTACCGATATATTTTGGCCGGTATGGAAGTTTCAGCACTTCTCGGTCGAATGCCTTCAGCGGTGGGTTACCAGCCGACTTTGTCGACTGAAATTGGTGACCTTCAGGAACGAATTACTACGACTAAAGATGGTTCTATTACATCCTTCCAGGCTGTATACGTACCGGCAGACGACTACACCGACCCTGGTATTGTCACCACGTTTGGTCACTTGGACGCTAACGTGTCGCTTGACCGTGCGCTTGCTGCACAGTTCCTGTTCCCTGCTGTTGACCCCCTTGCTTCGAATTCTAGAATTCTTGAGCCAGCAATTGTTGGTGAAGAACACTACGAGGTTGCTCAGGGTGTTCAGCGTGTTCTACAACGCTACAAGGATTTGCAGGACGTTATCGCAATTCTTGGTATCGAAGAACTTTCTGAAGAAGACCAGGTTACTGTTGGGCGTGCACAGCGCATCCAGCGTTACCTGACCCAACCGTTCTTCGTTGGTGAAGTGTTTACTGGTATTCCAGGACAGTACGTTCCGGTCGCGGAGACTGTTCGTGGATTCAAGGAAATTCTCGAAGGTAAGCACGACGATCTGCCAGTTCAGGCGTTCTATATGGTTGGAACAATTGACCAGGCCGTTGAAAAGGGTAAGAAGATGCAGGAGGAAGCTTCGGCTGCAAGCTAACAGCTCGTAACCAAAGTTCCTGAGGACATCAATTAGTTATGGCCAAACTTCAGTTAGCAGTAGTGACCGCCGAGGGCGAAAGCTTTTCGGGTGAAGTCGACACAGTTGTAGCGCCGGGGGGGCTCGGTGAGTTCACCGTGCTGCCTTCTCACGCTCGAATTATTTCGACTTTGGCACCGGGCGTTCTTCGCTTAGATCAGGGTGCTGATTCTGTGTCGTTCGCACTATCTGGCGGTTTCTTGGAAGTTTCTGACAACCGAGTGACGATTCTCGCAGATGCTGCTGAGCAGGACGATGCTATAGATATTGAACGTGCGGAAGCTGCTTTGGCTCGGGCGCAGGAGCGTATCGTTTCGAGTCCTGCTGACATTGATTTAGAGCGAGCTACTGCTTCGCTGAGACGTGCACGAGTACGAGTAAATCTCGGTCGAGGACGTCGAGAGCGCGGTTTAGGCTAATTCTCACATGTGAGTTACAAAAAAGCCTCGGCGAATTCGCCGAGGCTTTTTTGTACTTGTGAATGATCAAACGTTTTTTACGTAGACTCCTACGGGAAGGATCATCGAGTGTTTTGTTGACGATTCTCGAGATCTCTTATGTGGTGACCAATTCCTGAACTGCAAACGGTTCATTGGCGTGACGTGGGATGACCTGCGTACGACACTCTGATCCACCGTGATATCGCAGTTCCATCTAACGGTTTATGCATCGGGGTAATAGATCTTATAAAGCATTGTTTTGGCGCACCCTAGAAGATGGTGAGTATCTTTCCGATTATTGCTGTAGAGATTTTTTATTTGAGCGCAACAAATAACGTACGAACCATCCACAGTTCGCTCTATACTCTGCCACTAGGCAAGTGACTTATTAGGGTGATCACTCTAGATGGGTAGTTTAAATTATTAAAAGAAAAAGGCTCTGGTAGTGATAACCAGAGCCTTAAGAGTACGGTCGACCCTAAGCTGCTTCAGTCGCAGCCGAAATCTTTTTCTCAGACATGGCTCGACGTGCTGCCTCTTTCGAGTCAACAGTGAATGAACACTGTAAGCATGACAGGGTGTTGCTATCTGGGAAGACAACTAACTCAATGTCGCCGTGGCACTTAGGGCAAGCCTTCAAGTAAAGCACTTTACGTTCCTTTTTGTTTCGTCCCCGCCTTAAGTGTGGTCGGGGCGGTCAATAAATAATGGTTCCGATTGCGTTACGAATCCTGTAACAAAATCCCTTTCACAAAACGGACCGGCGAAGACTATACCACAAAAAAAGGCAATTTACCAAATCATATAAGGCATATCTCGTTATCATGCCACGAGTGACTTATGAAAAACCCTCGTGAGTTAGCTGCAAAAAGTTTACACGATGCGTATCAACTATTACAATGCTTATTGTGTTATTTAGATTGACTCGAATCGTCGAATCATTCGTAAATCACACGTGATTTGCTTATGCCATGCCATATCTTATCCGTTATAGGAATCGTCTTGACTCAAAAATTCGGAAACTCGGCACGTGATCCAAATGAGCCTGTAAAACAGGATCTTGCTTGGTCGCGCTCCGATAATTTGAATCGAATGTTAACCGATCTCTTCGAAATCGCGTCATCCGGCGACGAAAAGCGGAGGGTGCCAATCACAAGGCCTAAGCCTGCTAGTGAGCAGCGCTCAAATAAGCGCGAACAACAGGCTGGACGATCTAATCGAATTGCTGGCGTATACGTTATTAGTGTGGCTGCACGATTAGCTGACATGCACCCGCAAACGTTGCGTAAATACGACAAGGAAGGTCTTGTTAGCCCGGAACGGTCTGGTGGTAGCCGGAGACTTTATTCCGATTCAGATGTGGAACGCTTACGCGTAATTCGTCGCCTCGCTGAGGGGTTGAGATTGAACTTGAATGGCGTGAGCCTTGTTCTCGATTTAGTGAGATCATTAACGGATATTGTTTCACTTCTAGAGAGTAGTCCTGAAGTATCAGATACACGTGCTGCGAGGGTAGCGGCAGACGAGCTTAGACAGATACTCTCATATGTTGGTGCTGACTAATCGAAGTGCTCGCGCTAAAAATATATTTCTTTTCATTAATAGGTCATTAGAAAACGTTGTCAGAAAAAGAAGACAAAATTCCACAGGAAGAGCCTGTGAACTCCGAAGAATCAAGTCATGTTGCGGATGCCGACTCTGTATTAGATTTCAGTGAGGAATCGAATGACGAGTTGTCAGAAGCACTGCGAGAGAAAGACCAATTCAAGCGTTTGGCACAACGTGCTCAGGCAGACTTGGTCAACTATCGCCGTCGTATAGAAGGCGAGCAGGAATCATCACGGCTACGAAATCAGCAGCGCATCGTTTTGAAGTTCGCTGATGTCATCGACCAGTTGGACGTGGCGTTGGCTTCTGAAGGAGTCGACACAGCTGATTCAGGTTGGCTAGAGGGCGTAAGCGTAATACAAAAGAATTTCTTGAATGCGCTTACAACAGAAGGTTTTGAACGGTTTGAGTGTGTCGGTGATGACTTTGATCCTCGTAAGCACGAGGCTTTGTTGTCGAGTCCGACAGACGAGCACGAAGCAGGCACGGTTCTTACTGAACTTCGGCCAGGATATTTACATAACGACGAAGTTGTTCGCCCCGCTCAAGTACAGATAGCGGTCGAACTGCCTAAAAGCGACGATAACGAGTAGGCGGTTACGAAATTGAGGATTTCACTCTGTGCGTCAATGTAGCGACTGGTTCATTAACGGCAATTTAGGCGATTGACCGGACGCAATCAAATCACTTGGGTATGAATGTCTAAAACATGAGCCTTATCCCCTTCTCGAATGAAGGGTCGCAAACCAAATAAGAATCTAACTAACTAGTACTTACATAGAACTCTGGTCACTAAAAATGGTGAGTCCGGAATCCTAGAAGGAAAAAAATAAAAGCAATGTCAAAGGTTATTGGAATCGATCTCGGGACCACGAACTCCGCAATGGCGGTTATGGATGGTGGCGAGGCTACTATCGTCGAAAACGCAGAAGGTCGACGCACTACTCCATCAGTAGTTGCATTCAACTCAAAGACGGATGAACGGTTTGTTGGTGAACTTGCTCGACGTCAGGCGATTACGAATCCCGAGAACACCGTTTACTCAGCAAAACGATTCATCGGTCGACGGTTCGACGATGATTCGGTACAGGCAGACGTAAAGAACGTTTCGTTCAAACTAGGAAAACTTGACGGCGGCGACGCTGGAATTATTCTCAACGGCAAAGTCAGCCCTCCTGCTGAAGTTTCGGCGATGGTTCTTCGTAAGCTGAAGGAAGACGCTGAAGCAAAGCTTGGTGAACCTGTAACTCAGGCAGTGATTACTGTTCCGGCTTATTTCAATGATGGTCAGCGTGAGGCGACGAAAATCGCTGGTCAGATCGCTGGTCTCGAAGTTCTGCGAATCATCAACGAACCAACTGCAGCATCGCTGGCGTACGGTCTCGATAAAGAAGGCGAACGCACGATTGCTGTATATGACCTCGGTGGGGGAACGTTTGACGTTACGATTCTCGCACTTGGTGAGGGCGTATTCGAGGTAAAGAGCACCAATGGTGACACTCACCTTGGTGGTGACGATTTCGACCTTAACTTGGTCGACTATCTCGCCGACGAGTTCAAGAAAGAAAACTTGATCGACCTTCGTCATGATGTTTCAGCTCACCAACGCCTACGTGTTGAATCTGAACGAGCGAAGATCGAACTTTCTTCCGTTGCTTCGACCGAGATTAACTTGCCGTTCATTTCGGCTGACGCATCTGGGCCTAAGCATCTTCAGTCGACGCTCACACGAGCAAAGCTTGAAGAGCTTACATCTGCACTAATTAGCCGAACTTCAGGCCCTACTAAGGCTGCTTTGAAGGATGCTGGCGTTGCACCTGGCGAAATCGATGAGGTTGTGCTCGTTGGTGGTATGACTCGAATGCCAGCTGTAATCGAGATGGTCACGAAACTATTCGGCAAAGAGCCTAACCGAACTATTAACCCTGATGAAGTGGTTGCAGTTGGTGCAGCGATTCAGGCCGGTGTGCTTCAGGGTGATGTGAAAGATGTTCTGCTTCTAGACGTAACTCCACTTTCAGTGGGTATCGAAACGCTTGGTGGCGTTCGTACGGCATTGATCGAACGAAACACGACGATTCCAACGTCGAAGACTGAAACCTTCACGACTGCTGCTGATAATCAGTCGAGCGTGGAGATTCACATTGTTCAAGGTGAACGCGAAATGGCGGGCGATAACACGTCCATTGGTCGCTTCAACCTCGATGGCATTCTCCCGTCACCGCGTGGTGTTCCGCAGGTTGCTGTTACTTTCGATATTGATGCTGACGGAATTCTCAAGGTTTCTGCCAAAGACAATGGAACTGGGAAGGAACAGCATATTACGATTACAGGACGTTCTGGAATGGACGATGCTGAAGTCGAACGTCTGATCAAGGAAGCTGAAGATAACGCTGAAGCTGACAAGGCTAAACGAGAGGGTATCGAGACCCGAAACGCTGCTGAAAGTGCAGTGTTTCAGGCTGAGAAGATCCTGAAGGACGACGGCGACAAGATTCCTGACGAGATCAAGACAGATGTTGAAGCAAAGGTTGTAGCTGTCAAGGAAACGCTTGCTGAAGAAGCTGGTGAAACTTCGGCAATTGCTGCCGCTACTGAAGAACTTCAGACTGCATTGCAGGCTGTTGGTCAGGCCGTTTACGAAGCTAATCAGGCTGCTGGTGGCGAAGAAGCGACCGTTGAGGGTGGCGATCAGTCTGAAGACGATGGCGACGAAGATGCTGGTGACAGCGACAGCGACGCTGATGACGACGACACGGTAGAGGGCGAATTCCGAGAAGTTTAGTCTCTAACCGGTTCGTACTACGAATTAATTTTGGAAGCCCTGTTGTATAGACGGGGCTTCCTTAATTGTTACGTAATCGATTGTTCTCAGCGAAGTTCTTGATGGTCACTAGATGTGTTGCTTGATAGAGTCCAGCGAATATGACTCAAGCAGCATTTATTGGAATTGATATCGGGACTTCGTCGATCAAAGTTGTCGTGGTTGATCCGGCAGGAAAATTGTTGGCTGTCGCAAGAAGCCCTATGTCGGTCGACGTAAAGCGATCCGGTTGGAGCGAACAGAATCCTGAGGATTGGTGGGCAGAGACTTGCTCAGCGATTAAACAGGCACTTAGCGAAATCGATGGGCCAGAGGTTCTCGGAGTCGGACTGTCGGGCCAGATGCACTCATTGATCGCACTCGATAGCACGCATCAGGTTGTTCGTCCAGCGATATTGTGGAACGACGTTAGATCTAGCGCTGAAGCTGCATATGTCCGTGAAACAGTGGGCAACGAGTCTCTTAGGCGGCTAACTGGAAACCCATCGTTAGAGGGATTTACTGTTACCAAACTACTTTGGATGAGGAATCACGAACCGGATCTTTACGGTCGTGTGTCGCACCTGCTTCTTGCAAAAGATTACATTAGGTTCCGAATGACCGGTGAATTGGGTAGCGAACCTTCTGACGCTTCAGCCACTTTGTTGTTCGACATCGTCAGGAGCAAATGGTCGGGTGAAATGTGTGAACTACTCGATATTGATTCGAACGTACTTCCGCCGATTATAGAATCAGCGCAAATAGCTGGCAGGGTTACGAAATCGGCTGCTGCGCAAACAGGACTTGCTGAAGGTGTTCCTGTTGTTGGTGGCGGGGCCGATAACGCTTGTGCGGCGGTTGGTGTGGGCGTTGTTGCTGCTGGGGATGCTCTATTTTCCGTAGGTACATCTGGAACTGTTGTCGCACCGACTGAGTCGCCAGTTACTGATTACGGAATGCGGATTCATTCGATGCGCCATGCTATTCCTGACACTTGGTATCTCATGGGAGTTGTTTTGTCGGCGGGTGCTGCACTCGATTGGTGGCGACGTTCGTCCGGTAGTTCAGGATTTAACGAATTGGTTGCCGAGGCTTGGTCCATTGAAGCCGGGTCGGGTGGTGTAACTTTCTTGCCTTATTTGAGCGGTGAGAGAACGCCTCATGCCGATGCCAACGCTCGTGGCGTGTTTTTTGGAATGCATGCCGGGACCGAACGGGCACACATGACTAGAGCGGTGATGGAGGGTGTTTCGTTCGCACTGCGAGACTCAATGGAATTGATGACCGCACTTGGTGTGAATCCTGTTGAGGCTGTGGCAGTTGGTGGCGGTGCTTCGAGCGCTGTGTGGTTGCAAATGCTGAGCGATGTCGTTGATATGCCGCTGCGGACAGTGGCACCTTCCGAAGGTGCACCACTGGGAGCTGCAATGCTCGCTGCTGTTGCTGCCGGGGAGTTCTCGGACGTTGTTGCTGTTGGTAATTTGTGGTTGACTGATCTGGATGCAGTAGCTCCTGATGCTTTGACGCGTGGCGCTTACGATGACGCGTACGGGCGGTATCGAGCGTTGTATCCGGCGCTGAGAGAAATGTTTGCTTCCGGCGGAGAGTAGCGGGCTCATGGTAGTGATTAAGACGTTAAAACGAGACACTGAATTTATTTGAGCCTGAATATACAGACGTTCAGTAATTCACTTTCGCTGAGCCTAAATCCTGAATTTAGGGAATACCAGTGATCTAACTTCATCCAACGTTTTGGAGTTGTAGCTCCGTATTTCCTTGAGGAATCGTTCTTCATTTCGTTCGGGTGGAGCGTCAGCGAACTTCGTGAGGTGTTGTAGGGAGTAGAACGACGCCGGGATTTCGGATGGTAAATCGTGATTTGCCATAGTCGCCAGTGCCATCGTCCATGATCTAGCGACCGCGGATAGATCGTAACCACCACCACCTACGGCAATCCACTTGCCGATCTCAGATGCGAGAACGCCTAACTTTTGCACAACGAGGTTGAAACCTTGTGTGGTTAGTGACAGGTGCGTGAGTGGATCTTGATAGTGAGTGTCGATTCCCAACTGAGTAAATAGAACGTCCGGTTTGAATGCACGGACCAGCGGTGGAATGACAGCATCGAAAGCTTCGTGCCACTCATCGTCCTGCGTGTATGGCGCTAACGGCACGTTGACTGAGTAACCCGTGCCATCACCGACACCGATTTCATGAGTATAACCGGTTCCAGGGAACAGCCATTTTCCCGATTCATGAATCGAAATTGTCAGAACTTGGCTAGAATCGTAGTGCCCCATCTGTACACCATCTCCGTGGTGGCAGTCGATATCGATATATGCGACTCGCAAGCCAGCTTCAACCATCGCTGTCATTGCAATTACTGCGTCATTGAACACCCCGAATCCTGCAGCGCTCCGGGGCATTGCGTGATGGTGGACCCCGCCTGCGGGAGCGAACGCAATGTCAGCTTTGCCTGATGTGACGAGTTCGCTGGCGGTGAGTGTTGATCCAACGGTGAGTGCCGTTGTTTCATACATACCGGAATGAACAGGATTGTCCGATGTGCCGAGTCCGAATTCGGCCATACCAGGAACTATGGCTCCATTTGAAATCGCCTCAACTATCGAAACGTAATCAGGATCATGACTGGTTTCGATTTCTGACTTGCTGGCGATTCGAGGTACTGCTGATTCGACGTTCGCCAGATCGAGCACTCCACTGACTTTCATTAGCTCGTGCATGTGATGCAACCGGATAGGTCGTAATGGATGTTCGGTAGAAAGTTGATATTGCGACATTTCGTCGACGTAGACGAATGCTGTTTTGGGTTTCTTCCAGAGGTTGATCACGCGAGTTGTTTTTGTGACTCAGCTGAAAATGGTGCTTATAGCGATTTCAGTATTAACGTTTTGACGGTTTGCGACGTGAGGTGAACAACCAAACGCCCACGATTATGGATAATCCGATTACTAGCGAAGCGACAACATAGTCGGGTTCTGATTTTTCTTCGAAGAGTGTTGGATTGGATACAGGAGTTTTTTTTGGTGTGACTGTGGGGAGCAGTGAAGGAGCGGTCGTTGGCGTCGGTGTTTTATTTCCTGATGTTGTATTAGCGTAATCGATCAGCGGAACTGATGTTCTATAGGATTGGTCGGAATCATATTTCGAAGGTTCAATCGTTGCGGTCGGTATCGGTAATGGGGCCGCATTGAACAGTGACCGCCATTCGTTTTCGACTTCGTAGAGCGGCTTGTTGAACACGATTTCAAAAGCATCCTGAACTGATCGACCTTTGTTCAATAACGTAAGAAAATCTGCCATCGCTTCGTGGTGATATTCTTCGACTAGGTAGCCAACAAATGCTCCGGCTTGTGGATAGAAAATGAACACATCACTTCGCTGACCGGGAATCGTCTGCATGTGCTTCAACGACAGTAGTTCGTCGGGTCGGACACTGTCTCGAAGTCTCTCATTCGAACTCTCGCTCGATCCTGATTCAAGAAATCTTGCTAACCCTTCGCCTAGCCATGATGGAATGCCGCCCATTAACGAAGAAGAAACCGCTTCATGGGTGTATAGATGGGCTAGTTCGTGAGTGAACGTCGTTGTGTTCATTTGTCCTTGCACGAACAGTCGATACTCAGGCTGAGCGAATCCGGCAAACAGGAACTGATCGGTGGCTGTTTGGCTTACCGGCGGGAACGATGGTGTTGCCGATTGAATGGACGGGAACACGATGGCTTTGAAATTGGGAGTGTCAGTGACTCCAAGGGTTGCTTCAAGCGTTGGTATGAGGTGGTCGATAGTTGCGACCAGGTCTTCGACTTTGGAGCGATCTACGCCGTAGTAGACGACAGTGAACCCGTTGCCTTGAACTCGTTCCCAATCATTAGCTGGATCTAGGTACTCAATTGCCTCAGATGAGATAACCGATGATCGCTCACCATGAATATCGGTGATTTCAATTTCGAAGTCGAACTCTGCGCCAGGCGGATAGTACGAACCGGGACCTGTGAGAATTTCGAACGTTATGGATAATTCGTTGTTGTGGTTATCGTTAATCGAGTATTCCGGATAGGAATACGACCAAATAGTCGATCCTCCTCTTGCTCGGAAAAGAGTTTTTACGTTCTCGATTTCTAGAATATTAGGACCCGCATCGACCATGGCTGAGATCGAGATTTTCTCGCCGTAGTCGATATCAACCGTCTGACTTATGATTGTCAGCATTGGTGAATCATTGGCATTGGCTGGGTGAGTTGATATGAATAGCGCCGTTAAAATAGCGAGTGAAATAGCGACCGCCAAAAAGGCGATCGGACGAGTTCGAGTTGAGTTGGAAATGGTTGGAGTCACGTATCTGTTAATTCCTTAGATTAAAGATATACGTGGATCGTATTGATCCGGTCCTAGTGAGTTCACCCAATTTCGATCCTCATGGGCAATTTTCGTTGTAGATGCCCAAACCGCTCTCGCTCAGTTAACCTAGTCGGCAACATTTCTATTTCGAGAAGATGAGCATCACTCTGAGCACAGCTCAGAAATGATGCTTGCTAGTTCAGTGAAAGCAAAAGATGCGTTACTACCAGTACCTCCAAAACGGCACCAAGCACGTAGGCGTCGAAGATGATTTAGGGCAGGTTATCAACCTCACTGCTCTTAATTCACAGATCGGATCGACTCTCGACCTGTTCAAGGTCGCTTCGATCACCGATTCAGACATCGATTCTGTGGCCCGAGGAATTCTTGATGCGAACAAAGGCGCATCTTCGGTATCGGCAGTGGAATTCTTAGATGGTGCTGAACCCGGTAAACATGGTGTGACCATGCTGCCTCCGGTCGATGCTCCTGAAATATGGGCATTTGGCGTGACATATATGGACTCAATGCGAGAACGACAGGCCGAGAGTGGATCGCCTGACATTTATGCAAAGGTTTACAACGCCGAACGTCCTGAGGCATTTTTCAAGGCAACGCTTGATCGACTTCAGTCACCATTTGATGAAGTTGGAATCCGGGCGGATTCTGGTTGGGATGTTCCCGAACCAGAGCTTGCGTTCGTTATTTACGGCGGCAAGATCGTTGGGTTCACCTGCGGAAACGATATGAGTAGTCGAACGATTGAAGGCGAAAATCCGCTTTATCTTCCACAGGCGAAGGTCTACGACAAGTCGGCGGCGCTTGGACCTGCTCTTGTTTCGAAAGAGTCGATTGGCGACCCGCAGAAGCTTTCTGTCACGCTCGTAATCGAACGAGATGGCAAAGAAGCATTCAAGGGCGAGGCGAACACTGCAGACATGAAACGAGATTGTGAATATCTCGTTGATTGGCTAATTCGTCACAACTCAGTTCCAGACGGCACATCGGTTATGACTGGTACTGGAACTATCCCACCACCAGAGTTCACGTTAGCAGCAGGCGACGTGGTTCACGTCACGATCGACAAGATAGGCACGCTGACTAACACTGTGGTTGTCGTTTAGGAATACGTTGTTACGAAGCTTGAGGCTACTTGAGTAATACCGACATTGCACCTAACGCATGTAGTTGCAAAATAGAACCTGATTAGTGACTCAGTTCAGCGTAAACTACTGCAACTTATGTTCCGATGTGTGTACACGGAGAACCAATTGGCGATAGATAGTCAGACCAGAGTGCCAGA
Organism: Dehalococcoidia bacterium; assembly: GCA_026421185.1. GTDB lineage: Bacteria > Chloroflexota > Dehalococcoidia > Lucifugimonadales > Lucifugimonadaceae > Lucifugimonas. The sequence goes on from JAPKCH010000011.1 coordinate 38,554, forward strand.
AACATTATCAGTGGACGTCGCGTCCGTACAAAAACTTTCGATCAAGATTCGTGAGTCGATCCAGCGAGTAATCGTTGGCAAATCAGAAACAATCGATATTGCAGTTCTGGCTCTTTTGTGCCGGGGACACGTACTTCTAGAAGACGTGCCAGGTACGGGTAAAACGACGTTGGCGAAGGCATTGGCGGCTTCTCTTGATTGCGATTTCGGTCGTATACAGTTCACACCTGATCTGGTTCCTGGCGATGTTCTTGGAGTGAACTTTTACAATGCATCTAAGGGCGAATTTGAGTTTAGACCAGGTCCTGTGTTTTCACAGATCCTACTTGCTGACGAAATAAACCGAGCAACGCCACGCACGCAGTCGGCATTGCTCGAAGCGATGCAAGAGCGTCAGGCTTCTATCGACGGAGTCACAATTGCTCTGCCTGAGCCGTTCATGGTTATGGCAACGCTTAACCCTGTTGAGATGGAAGGCACGTTCCCACTGCCTGAAGCGCAGCTTGACCGATTTATGGTCCGTGCTTCGATTGGATACCCAGATCGTGATGAAGAGTCAGCGATGTTGGATCGGTTTCGTGCAGGCGAAAACCCCGATGCTATTAAACCGACGTCTACAGCTGCTGATTTAATTAATGCTCGTGCCATCGTCGACAAAGTGACTGTGAACGATACCGTTCGTGACTATTTGCTGGATATCGTCGCAGCGACGAGGGTAAGTTCAAGTTTGAGACTTGGAGCCAGTCCACGTGCTTCGCTCGCTCTGCAGCATGCTGCGCAGGGTTGGGCGGCAATGAATGGCCGATCTTACGTTCTGCCAGACGATGTGAAATACCTTGCCGTACCAGTATTGGCTCACCGATTGCTAGCTGAAACAACAACCCAGCTTCGTGGGCAGGCGACCGTTCAAATTATTACCGAAATCGTCAATACGACTCCTGTCCCAATAGAACGGGAATAAATGAACATGTACGGGAACTGGATGGAGAGGGGGCTTGAAGCCCGCTCTCGTATTCCAGCGCTAAAAGCATCACGATCAACTTCGCTCAATCCGGTGGGTGAATTATTCGTTCTACTGCTTATTGTGGTGGTGATAGTTGGCGCCGTTTCACACGAACCACTCATCAGTGCAGTTGGAGCGTTGGCGTTTGTTGTGGCTATCGTATCCCGCGTTTGGGCGGCGCTTTCACTTGAAGAAATAACCATCGACAGATCAATATCGATTGATCATGCATTTCAAGATGATGAGATAGAAGTTACGTTCACCATCGAAAATCGTAAGCCTCTGCCCGTTGCTTGGTTAGAAATCAACGAATACGTTCCGCGAGGACTTTTGATCGATGGTCAGAAGGCGGTTGAGCAGGCCTACCTTGGTGGGGCTGAAATTAAAGTATCAACGTCTCTCGGCGGATATGAGCGAGTGAAGATAAAGAAGAAGTTGACAGCGTTGTCTCGTGGTTCGTATCGGTTAGGTAAAACTCGACTCAGAAGCGGTGATTTGTTCGGTCTTTATCCATCTGAAGCAACGTTAAGTCACACGCCGTGGTCGCTATATGTGTACCCAACGATTAAAGCGATTCCTGGCTTCTCATTGCCGGCACGTCGACCGATAGGTGACTCGATATCACGTGATCGTCTGTGGGACGATCCTTCTCGACCAGCCGGCGTACGGGAATATCGTCCCGGGGATCCGATTAAGAGCATCGATTGGAAAACAACTGCTCGGCGTGGCGATATGTTCGTTCGGCAATTCGATACTAGTGTGTCGGAGCACACAGTTATTTTCGCTGAATCAGTGACTACCGACGTGCCATGGGAGGGTTACCGATCGGACGTTCTCGAAGCAACGATGACAGCAGCTGCTTCCATTGCGAATCATGCGTTGGATCTTGGTTACAACGTTGGACTTGTTGTCAACGGCGTCAGTTCCATGAGCGCATCCCATGCAGTTGTGCCGCCGGGTACCGGTGCATCCCATCTAACCGCGTTGCTTGAGTCTTTGGCGATGGTTCACCCTATTGGTGTTCGCAGCCTTGATGAGTTGGCTCGCAGCCGTCGAGGCGTAATTCCTCCCGGAGCCACGATCATTCAGATCGGTGGGATTTACAATCCACAAACGATGGCGTATTTACTCGGTTTGAAGCGCACAGGGTATCCAGTAATCATCGTTCACACAGGGCGAGAAGAGCCGCCTGATTATCCTCATTTTGAAGTTCGCGACGGACGTGGAATGTTCCTCGAAGAACGTCCTTCGAGCGATCCGGCAGGTTTTAGACGACCGCCTTCAACGGGCGGCAATTGGGAAGATCTTCCGGTGGATGAGGCAACCTCAGAACGAAGTGTCAGACGATGAAGAATTACACAGTAATCTCCCACGCCGCTTTGGTTGTAGTTGAGAGCATTTGGTGGTTCTCATTATTGGCAGTTTTTGGCGGAATTATGGGACTCGGGGGAGCTCCAATACCATGGCCTTCGATCGTGGTTTTATTTGGTGTCGGAGTCATTTCATCTTGGTTGTTTGGTGGGATGAAAGGCAGTGCATCTAAGCTTGCTATTTATCAGGCGGCGTTGGCGGTAGTTGCTATCTACCTAACTCTTGCGACAGCTACTCTGACCGATTCTTGGTCATTCAAAATCGGCTGGCCAATCGATACGTTCGGCGGCACGTATGGCGCGCAAGGTGTCGCCGACGTTCTAATTGGCGTGATAGCCGTAGCTTGGATCTGGTTCAGAACTCAGGGAATTATCGCTGAAGGCGGTATATCTCGGAGATTGAGTCGGGCATTCAAGATAGGAACGGCGTTCATCGCCTTTGGTCTGCTAATTGAAATGTCGGTGATCCGTTCTGATATTGGAATTGAGCCATTGCTTTTCCCGTTCTTCGGGGCTGCGCTGATAGGCATGGCAGCTTCACGACTACCTCAGTCCGGCGATTCTAGTCAGGCTTCTTGGCCGTTAGTGATCGGAATATCTGTTGCAGGGCTTCTAGGAATTGGTGTTGTCGGCGGAATGCTTACCGGCCGTTACGGAGATGCTGGCGTTCGCGGTTTGGTTAACGTTTGGGCAGGATTTATCGATACCTTGTTGTGGGTACTTCGATATCCGATCGAGTGGGTTATGACTGCGCTGTGGAACGTTATCCTATGGTTGAAGGAAAGATTCGCGCCTGAACAACAACAGATAGACCAAGAGGCACCTGGTCAGCTTTCCGCAGAGATGGCTAATCCGGCGTTACAACGAGCAGAAACTGCTTCAGATTTCGCTATTGAGGCACTTCGATGGCCGCTTTCAATACTGCTAATAATCGTGTTGTTCGTTGTTATGACATTTGCGTTCCGTAGGTTTTCAAATCGCCTTGGTGAAAAAGATGACAGTGATCGCGAATCGATTCGTGGTGACGCGGATGCTAAGGCCGACATGATGAAGCTTCTGACGAGCTTGATTCCTCAATGGATGCGGGGCGGAAAACGTTCGATATGGAAATGGCCTGAGGGCGAACATGGCGTCGCCGAGACATTCTTACTGTATTTCGACACGCTGACTCACGCGATAAAGCGTGGGATGATCTTTGATCCGAACTTGACCCCGAACGAGCGAGTAATAGCGTTGACCTTGTTCTTACCCGGTGCGCCAGTCGATATCGTCACGACACGATTTAATGCCGCCTGCTACGGGATGGAACCTACGGATTTAGCTGAGATCGAGCGATTAAGAATTGCGATCGAAGCAGTTGCGAAGAAACCCAAGCCGAGCGACGAGGGTTAGTTCAGGGCATTGATGAAGCAGATTAGCTGTGGCTGACTGGCTCAGGAAGGGTGATGACTCGGAGCAGGTTTGTTGTTCCGGGAACTCCAATTGGCAAGCCGACTACTGCGACGATTACATCACCGTCTTTGGCTATTTTCGTATCCAGCGCTAGGTCTGACGCTGCCGTGAACATGTCTTGAATGTTCTTGTAGTTCGCGACAACGACAGGGATTACTCCCCAGCGGAGAGCGAGTTTTGCCCCGGCACCTATATCGGGAGTTAGAGCCAGTAATGGTGTTGAAGGTCGATACGCCGCAACGTGAGCGGCGGTGCTACCTGAAGTCGTGAAAGCAACTATAGCTTTCGCGTTCAATCCTGCTGCGACCACTGCTGCACTATCGGCTATTGCGTCGTCGGCGGCTAAACCGCCTTTGGACGCAGCATCACGCCTTCGATCGGCCAGTTTAGGATATTCGAGATAGCGTTCGGCGCGTTTGGCAATTTTAGTCATCGCCTGAACTGCCTTGACCGGGAACTTACCTACCGAGGTTTCTGCCGAAAGCATGATAGCGTCGGTTCCATCTCGAACCGCGTTATAAACGTCTGTTACTTCAGCACGTGTTGGAGATGGTGATTCGATCATCGATTCCATCATTTGGGTAGCAGTGATAACCGGTTTGCCGATTTCATTTGCCATGCGAATGATTTGTTTCTGGACAGACGGAACCCGTTCAAATGGAAGCTCGACACCTAGATCGCCTCGGGCAACCATTACGGCGTCGGATTCAACCAATATTTCGGCGAGATTGTCGACAGCTTGCTGGATTTCTATTTTTGCTACGAGCTGTGGTGTTTTGCCCGCATTGACGAGATTTTCACGAACCCGCGCAACATCACCAGCGTCCCTAACGTACGAGAGGCCAACAAAATCGATGTCTGAAGATGCCACGAAATCAAGAGCATCTTCTGTTTCTGGAGTGAAATAGTCGACGGTGGTCGTGTTTCCGGGAGCTGTGACAGCTTTGTTCGGCTTTATTACACCGCCCATTGTGACTCGGCAGTGAATCTCTTCTTCGTTGATTTCCTTGACACGAAGCTCAACTGAGCCTTCATCGATTAATATTAACGAACCAATTTTTATGTCGCTGTGAAGCCCGAGAGGCCAAACATTAGCTCGTTCTACAGTGCCTTCGATTGGTTCGCGTTGAAGAACGAAGTGCTGGCCAGTTAAAAGTGATATTTCCGACTGAGTCATTTTTCCGACACGGTACTTTGGCCCGGGGAGGTCGGCTAGGATTCCTACTGCGACGCCCATTTCTTCAGCCGCTTTGCGTAGCACGGCGACGTAGGCGTGATGGTCGGTTGGACTACCGTGACTGAGATTTAGCCTGCCGACAGACATCCCTGCACGTATCAATCGTTTTATCCGAGGAAGCGTGCCTGTCGCAGGTCCGATTGTGCAAACGATACGAGTGCGGGCGCGACTTTTTAGGAACGGTGGGAGCAAATAAGAACTATCAGTATCGGCCAATCGAATCTCCAAATATGTGCGTTGTCAGATGTAGTTCGACAAAAAACTCTATTACGAGCATACACATTTACTATGGCAGGTTGGTTCATTTTTGGTCTCAGGATTGCCTATGCGTATTTGACACGGAAACTGACAGGACTAACATTCAGTAAATACGGCGGCATTTTTTCCGACAATATTCTGACTTCAGGATCACTACGTGACAATCGCACAATCTCTTCTTTCTCTACAAGACACGGATCAGGTACTAGCACTACGACGTCGCGAATACAGGGAGATTGACACAGAGCTTAGCTCTGAGGGTGGGCTACCTGAACTCCGAGAATCTTTCGAAAAAACAAAAATTCGTAAGCTTGAATCCAAGGTTGAGAGTGCACGACTTGAATCCGACCTAGCGATGTTGAAAAATGAAGTCGGAGAGCTTGAAACGAGGCTCTACAGTGGTTCCATAACTAACGTTCGAGAGTTGACCGCGATTGAAACCGAGCATTCGTTAGTGCGACGAAATCTTGCTCAGATTGAAGAGTCGATTGCTCCAGCTGAAGTTGCAGCAGAGCATGCTCGACAGCAACTCGAAGATCTAACTCAAGAATTGTCCGACCGAGAGAAGTCTTGGGATACTCGGCAACTCGAACTTCGACACGAAAAAGCTAAACGCGGCACTGCGTTCAACGAATTGCTTGAAATTCGGAACGTTGAAGCTTCTCAAATTCCAGATGAAGACCTTGCCCGTTACACACGATTATTTCGATCAAACCGTGGCATCGCAGTTGTAAAAGTCGATCGAGGCGTATGCGGCGGTTGTGCCGTTCGACTTCCAGTCGGTGAACTAACCCGACTACGTGCGGCTGACGGACCTATCCCCTGCAGCTGTGGCAGGGCACTCCTGACAGAGCAATAATTGCGAGCAGTCGGATTCCATAGCGAACCGGCCCAAATTACGAACGCGTCCCTGAATTACGAAAACGTAAGTCGGAGTGATGGGGATGTTTTTGATTCCGGTGATCGGATTCATCCACGGGCAGAAATCGAACTTTACTGTCAGCGTAATTCTCATACCTTAGATAATTGGTTTGAGCCTGAGTTAGATGAATCTGCTAACGATTTCGACGCTCGTCATGATCGTTATCGCCAAATGATAGCTTCGTTTACAGGTGCAAACGCACGTTTGGCTTTGGTAGTCGTTCCAGATGCTTCGCACATTGCTGAAGATATCGAAACCTTGGTCGTGCGCCTACTTGAACTAGATCGCCTCGGTACCGAGATTCGATGTACTGATCCAAATCGTCCTGATGCATTGCAAAGCGGCGAAGAGCTGCTTGGATTGGGTGGTAGATCGCCTCAGCGTCAGGCGAGAATACGTGATGCTATTGTCGCCAAAGCTTCACGTGGAGAAGTTCTTGGGCGCACACCGTTCGGGTATGAAGCGGGTCTCGATGGCCTGCTGAAGCCAGTGCCCGTCGAAGCCGAAGTCGTACGCGAGATTTTCAAGACTTATGCTGGCCCATGGCACGCCGAGGATTCAAAACCTTTTGGTGGACCTGGGTTACGTTCAATAGCGCGTTTACTAAACGATCGTGGGCTGCGGACTCGTACAGGTCGTCCGTGGTCGGCTCTTGCTGTTTCAGGGATTCTCAAAAATCGAACTTATCTGGGTACGTATACGCGATACGGAGTACGAATCGCCGGTAGCCATGAGCCATTAGTCGAGCGAGAAATATATAACAGGGCAGAAGGTGTAACGAAAAGCCGAAAGCCTATCCGCCGGCGTCCCACAGAACCGCCTTACCTACTCGGCGGGATTGCTCGCTGCGATCTTTGTGGTCGAGGTCTATCGGGACTCACACGCCGTCGTACGTGGACGCGAGTCGATGGAACCTCAACTTCCAAGTCCTACCGTTACTACGAATGTCCCTCTCGTGACGCTCGTGCTGAACGGACTGTAGGAGTTTCTCGTCACTCGTCTTGGCATGCCGATCAACTGGAAAAAACCGTTCTGACGGAAGTTCAAGGTTGGGGTGTTCGGATAAAGAAGAAACTACGACCGGTTGTTGGCGACACTGCTGAAGAAGAAATCGCTGATGCAGAGCGTGAATTCAATCGATCGGTGCGAGCCGTGGCATCGGCTTACGGAACATTGAATGATCTCGCCGGACCTCTTAAGAGACTCGAAGACGCGCGGACTGGTACAGCGTCGGATGATGTCGTTCAGATTGACGTAAAAAAACTGCTGGAAGAACTGCAAAGTTCAGATATTTCATTGGCAAAGGCTGCAGCGTCAGCGCTTCTCGAACGTGTGATCACTGGCGAAGAGCAAGTCGAAGTAATTCCACGCTTCTAGTATCGTTGCCAATTCGGAATAGACAAACGCCAGTTGCTAAGTTGGTACGGTCACGTTTGTGATGAACACTCAAGAAGAACTTCAGGAAGCATTTTCCGACCACCACACTGGCAAGCTTGGTGTGATTCCGCCTGACGTTATGCCGCATACATCGCCTGATTATGAAGCGCCGGGCGTCTAGCTTTCACTGAGTGATGTTAGAAACCGATGAAAACGCCATCAGCAATAATTCTCAGGGCGTTTTGTGTTATTCCCGGTTTCCAGCTCGCTCGGGTAGAGTGGCGTCCAACGAGATTTGACGTAATCTATACCCACTGGAGAACACAGACACATGCCACTTCTGCTGAACGGATTTACTGATCACACGATCAACACTGGCGAAATCGAAATCGGTTATTCGGCTGGTCCTGACAACGGGCCGACTCTGCTTCTTTTGCATGGCGTTACGAGTCGGCGTGATGGTTTCTTGAGAGTGATCGACGGACTGGTCAACGACTACCGTGTGATCACGATGGATCAGCGCGGACACGGCTTTTCCGGTCACGCATCTGGGGCGTACGAACGTGAAGATCACGCACGAGATATTCGCTACGTTATGGAAAACGTTTGCAAGGAACCGACCATCGTTTGGGGTCACTCGATGGGTGGTGGAAATACAGTTGCAATGGCCAACAATCCGCCATCAAATCTGAAGGCTGTCGTGCTCGAAGACCCCGCAGTATTTGGTCGAGTTCGTCCAGAGGGCGCGAATAACAGTCCAACCATGAACGGGTTCCAACTGCACCTGAGTTTCATTGAGGCTGGAATGTCGGTCGATCAGATGACCCCTAAGTTGCAGGAAGCGACTCCGAACCAGCCAGAGTATTTCGCGGCGTGGAAGGCTGAGTGCCTGCTTCAGATGGATGTCGACATTCTTCGCGGAGTGGTCGCTGGAACGTATCGAGGCTTTGATGATCCGGCTGAGATGCTGGCGAATATTCAAGTGCCGGTGATCCTACTTCAAGCTGATCCAGATACTGGCGGAATTCTGCCTGATGACTATCTAACAGGAATTCTTCCAGACAACGACTCGTTCACGTCGCAGAAGATCGTTGGTACTGGTCACAATATCAATCGTGAGCACCCTGAGGAGATTCTGCCAGTAGTACTGCCGTGGTTGGAGAAGCACGCGTAAGTCTGGCTGTATGTCAGCTCGTGGATTGACCTTGGCACCAATCCAAACGCCACACTGTCATTCTGAACTTAACTCAGAATCAGTAGACACAGCGGATATGTCGTTTGACTCAGCGTTGACCTTTCTTGCCATGTTCAACGGATTCCTGTGTGTCGAACGTGATACTGAATCAAGTACAGCATGACACTTAACGCCCGCTCGACGAACGAAACCTAGTACCCTTGAATGTGTCGCGAGGAGGACGGACGGTCGCCGCTGTGTTTCGATACAGGGGAGGAAAGTCCGAGCACCTCAAGAATCAGAGTGCCTGCTAACGGCAGGGCGGGGCGACCCGACAGAAAGTGCAACAGAAAAAAAACCGCCAGAGCGCAAGCGTTTGGTAAGGATGAAACGGTGCGGTAAGAGCGCACCGCTCGGATGGAGACATTCGGGGCAAGGTAAACCTCACTCGGTGCAAGACCAAATAGGGAAGTGATGACCGGATTCGGGTAGCTTCCGGGTTGGTTGCTTGAGCCTGTGAGCAATTGCAGGCCTAGATGGATGACCGTCACTGGTTTCGCTTTATTGCGGAGCGAGTACAGGACTCGGCTTACAGTCCGCCTCGCGGCGAGACACCACTTACGTGAATAGCCCCCGGTAAAACCGGGGGCTATTGTTTTTTTGAGGGTTATCCACCGTGCGTCGTAGAACGACTTGGTCGTCGCTGTAATCGATCCATTCCCTAGCCCCTTCCCGAAGGAACGAAGACCGATTTGGCCTATTCAGGAATTGTGAACTCTACGTCCAATGTGTCGGCCATTTTCTTGAAGTAGTTGACGGTGTGGCGTGGGAGCGGGATGCCCTGTTCTTTGCGCTTGGCTACGTACTTGGAGTCAGGGTAGCCGGGGTACATAACATCGCCTGAGGCTTCTGGAGACGGCTCTTGAGCACGGAAGGCTCGGAGCATCTCGTCCATGTCGGTCTTGAATTCTTCTGCAGGCCGGAACCCATCGATTCGAGTCGCCTGGAAGTAGTGACCGAAGCGTCCGCCCTTCGGGTTGTCCATCATCAGACCCGAAAGCCGCTCGCCCGGTAGAACACCACCAAGCACATCGGCCATCACGCCGATTCCTGTGCCCTTGTGAGCGCCGGTGTCGTACTTGCCACCGAGCGGTGGCTGACCAATCGATTCGCTTCGCTTTGAAATATCGGTTACAGGCTTGCCATCGGCGTCCTGCGCCCATCCTTCAGGAATATCGACCCCAAACGCCTGAGCGATCGAAACCTTGCCGTACGAGGTCATCGACGATGCCATATCGATAACGAAAGGAGGCTCTTCGCCAGCCGGAGCTGCAAACGCCATTGG
>JAPKCH010000101.1 GCA_026421185.1 Dehalococcoidia bacterium
TAGTTTGCTCCTCGAGCTCGCTGTCGTTTGAGGTATTCCTCGTAGAACTGGTCTGACCGATCCTCTTGAAGATCTCGTTCAGCGGTTCCATCCCGTCCATCGTCAAGCTCCTCGGGTCTTCCTTCTGTCGCCCAACGGCGAAGAATTGCGGCTATATAGTTCCAGCTACGAGCGTTTGCTTCAACAGCCTTCCGAATTGCAAGCATCACTTCGTCTTCTGGATGTTGTTCGAGCGCAGTATGAATGTTCTCTGCTACTACTGGCGTCACATATCCAACATTTTGCTCGTACAACGTTACCGCATCTAGTTTCGTTAGTGCTGATTCAGTGTCAGACCATGTTTCTGCGGGTTTTGAGGCAGTGACTGCTGGATCGATGCCTTGACGAACGAGCGCTCGGCGTACAGGCTCAGTGTTTAGACATATCTGGCGCTGACCTGTTTCATCGTTGACAACCAGTAAGATTCCACGGTTGGCTGCAGATTTAATCGTTGTCTCTACAACCTTTTCTAATTGACGTCCTGATGCACCAAGCATAGATGCCACGGTTCGATCTGAGAATAAATCGTCGAATCCAATAGATGCGGGAACTTTTCTTTGTTTGTGCAAACCATGAATCGTTCTAAGCACTACTTTGAGTTCATCGAGAGAATCGATTGTTTCCAGTAGCGAGGCTAGGAGTGGATTTGGAACTGGAGTGAACTGAACCCCGCGTGGGAATCCGTCCTTCACCGAACTGCTCCAGATCTAGGTGCGAACGACTTAGAAGGCTGAGCCTGGAACGAGAGTTCTTCAAAAATACCAACTGAATCACGCACTCGCATTTCGACTTCGTCGGTTGGGCCATTTCGATGTTTGGCGATGATAAGTAATGCTCTGTCACGAGGAAATGGCTGGCTAGGATTTGCCTTGTTCCACTCTTCCTCGGTAGTGAACTTATCTTCCCTGTGGATAAACATTACGACGTCGGCATCCTGCTCAATTGAACCTGATTCACGCAGGTCGGAAAGCATCGGACGGTGTGACGTTCTGTGCTCAACTGCACGACTCAACTGAGAGATTGCCAGAACAGGAATGTGAAGGTCTCTGGCCATCCCTTTCATCTGTCTTGAAATTTCTGAAACCTCTTGTGCCCGGTTTCCTTCACGACCGCCAGTCGACCCACCATTGATCAACTGCATATAGTCAACGATAAGGAAGTCGAGTCCGTGAGTCATCTGAAGTCGGCGTGCTTTACCGCGCATCTCAGCAACCGTTTGGAACGGCGTGTCATCCACGTAGATCGTAAGGTCGGAAAGTAGACCGATCGAGTTGATCACTTGGTCTTCTTCACTCGGTGACTGAATTCGACTTCGGATCTGCTGCATGTTGACCCGCGACTGAGCAGCGAGAAGTCGCATTGCTATCTGGTCACGTCCCATTTCAAGCGAGAAAATTCCGACTTTATAACCGGCTTTCGCTGCGCTCAGAGTGAAGTTCAGACCCATCATGGATTTACCGACAGATGGTCGAGCAGCCAGTACGACCATGTCAGATCGTTGCAGTCCACCTACAAGCAGTTCGTCGAGGCGTTTGTAGCCGGTAACGATAGGGGAGGTGTTCTGTTCACCATCGACTTGATCAAGCGGTGATGATTCTTCCAAGTACGGTGTGAGCGAGTCGGCAAGCGGTACGAAATCACGGTTCTGTGTTCCCTGCCTGATACCGAATAGAGCGTCCTCAGCGGCGGAGAGGGCAACGTCGACGTCTGGATCGTCTTTGTACCCAATATCGGCGATATCACCAGCTGCTGATATGAGCCGGCGCATTGTAGCGGTGCGATGCACTAGGTTTGCATAGTGCTTGATGTGGACCGAGGTCGGAGTAACTTCTACAAGATGTGAAAGATATGCAGCACCACCGACTGATTCAAGTAAATCTTTGTGGTCTAACTCGTGGGTTACGGTGACCTGGTTAATCGCTTCGTCACGCTGGAACAAGTCGTGGCAAACTTCGAACGTTTGACGATTGATCTCTCGGTAGAAATCTTCAGCGGAAAGAAAGCCTGCGATCTGAGTGATCGACATGCCGTCAATCAGGATCGATCCCAGAACGGATTCTTCGGCGCTTAAATCATGTGGCGGGAGCTGGTTAGCTTGCATTTACGAGTGTGTTTTAATACAGGGAAACGGGTGAGTAGAAGACAAGAATATACATGTTTGGTACTGGGGTATCAGACGTCAACGTACATGTAATTGATCAAAAGATATCCACATCCCTCCACAAGTTTTCCACAACCCCGTTCAACATCGAAACTTGGGTGGCACGATACGACTTAAAGACAACCGCCCGGGACAGTGTGTGCCGGGCGGTTTAGCAATCTTTATAAGCCGGTGGATTTATTCTTCAGATTTCTCTTCGGATTCATCGGTTGAGTCTTCTGATTCTTGAGACGTCTCAGAACCAGTTTCATCGATCTTGGCTTCGGCTGCTGCCAAAACATCTTCGAACGATGGGTCGAGAACATTAGTGTCCTCTTCAGTCATCTTTGCTGCTTCTTCTGCCATCTGCTTGTTCATCGCGATAGAAGCAGAGTCTGCTACAACCTCAACAAACACGGTTGCTATAACACCTTCAACGAATCGGGCGGGAATTTTGTATTCGCCGGTGGTTCGAATTGGAGCAGGAATCTGAATTCCTTTTCGATCGATTTCACGGCTTGTCATTTCGGAAAGCTGTGCGGCGATCATGGTGTTCGTTACTGAACCGTAAAGTCTACCTGTAGGACCAGTACGCACTTCGATTCGAACCTTTTGTTCTTTGAGTGCATCGGCAATGTCTTGCCAGTCCTTGACCTCGACTAGACGTCGATCTTCGGCCTGCTGTCTTAGCGATGATGCTCGACGTAGTTCGTGCTCGGAGGCATGAACTGCGAGTCCCTGTGGGAGCAGATAGTTTCGTGCGAATCCGGTCTTGACGTCTTTTACGTCGCCCGCTCGAGCAGTAGGACGCACGTCCTGCAGAAATAGAACTTTCACTAAATTTTCACCTTGGAGTACAACGGTAGGTTTTGCGCTGAAAAACAGCGGATCGGCATGCCGACCCAGCCTCGTATTACGCTACGTGACTGCCGTCACACTCACTGTG
>JAPKCH010000046.1 GCA_026421185.1 Dehalococcoidia bacterium
AGTTTTTCTCGCGATTCAGATCGTGACGTATGGTCTAACGGCCAGCAATTCACCATTTATTAGCGAGCCTGAATGAGACATCAATGGTACGCGAGATCTCGCCGTGCGAGCTTGCTTTGATTGCCATTCGAACGAAACTCACTATCCCTGGTATTCGAGAGTAGCGCCTGTTTCGTGGTGGGCACAAAATCACGTTGAATCAGCTATGGACGGCGAGATGCCTCCGAACTACTACTCGCTGGTTCCCGGTTAAAGAAATCTAACTGAGGGCGAGTGTGAAAATCTTAACGGTGGTCGTATTTCCCGATTCAACTACAGCGATAAGATACTGCCGAGGCAGGATAAGCATGATTACGACGATTAGCTCGCTAAATCGCCAAAACAAAAAGAACCTCAATAAGTACCTCCTTGTTTGCGAGTGGAGACACCCGTCAGCCCTTTTGATGTTTCCATTAGCTGGATAAGCTGTGAGGTTCAAGCGCGGAATGTGTTAGCGGATATGAGAAGTACGTGAATAAATGCAGAATGGGTGCATTTGTACTAGTTTTCGGAATGGGCTTTTGTGGCTGTTTAGTCAGGCGAAGCAGAATCGCCGTAAGTCGATTTCAGCTTTGCGAACTCGTCTTCAGTGAGTGTTCCATCGAGTGCTGCCACGTTGACTTCAAGGTGAGCAATGCTCGATGTGCCAGAGATAACCGTCGTGACTTCTGGCGGCTCAGCTGCAAACACATAACCCTTGCGTATTAGTTCTACAGTATCGCCGTTTGAAAGCCAATCGAGGGCGTTTCCGCCTTCGTCGACGCCCCATTCGATCATGCGTTCCTGAAGCTTCTTGGGTTGAGTCAATGTGAGTCGAACCGGAGCCATGTTTAGCACGCCTGTCGTAGACGATCCTGCCAGCGGTAGTGCTCGCTTTGCTGCCCACTGATTCATGATGCCGTACTTCAGCATCACCGAATCCCAAACGTCGGGGTGTCGTTCCATAGCGAGCGACATACCTTCGTGCTTAGGGTCGCTCGTCAGCATTTCGGTAATACCCAAAAACCGAGTTTTGCCCTGTTCTTGAAGTCGCTGCATGGCAGGTATGTAGATATGTTCGGCTAGGTGGTAGTTCTCAGGACTCACACCGTGGATTTGAAAGATGTCGACGTAGTCGGTTTGAAGGCGTTCGAGACTTTGTTCGAGAGATCGAACGATTTCGGATGGATCAGTCACCAAGCCGTCATCGACGCGATACGACCACTTGGTAGCGATTAGGTACGAATCACGCCTGTGCCCACGTAGAGCCTTTTCGAGCAGCACTTCAGCGCCGTCATACGCCTCGGCTGTGTCGAACAGGTTTACGCCGAGTTCGAGTGCTCGACTCACTAGAGCCGCTCGGCCCGCGTCATCAACGCCTGTTTTTTGGCCGAATTGGGATGGTCCACCAGTTCCGTAGCTCAGGAGTGAAACGTCTACGCCGGTGTTACCTAATTTTCGATACTGCAATTATTGTTGGATTCTCTTAGAACTCGAGGATTGCGCGACCAAGAATTTTTCCGCTTTGCAGGTCGTCGCACGCTTCGTTTATGTCGTCCAGCTTGTATCGCTTGGTTACCAACTTATCGAGCGGGAACTTGCCTTCTTTGTAGAGGCGCAGGTACATGTTGAAATCTTTGTCAGGGTAGGTCGCACCGAGCGATCCGCGGTACTGACGTTGGTGGAACATAAAGTGCCCCGGCCAGAGAGTCATCTCAGGACCTGGCATGCCGATCATTACCGCCATGCCGCCAATGTTGTCGGCACCTGAACCACCACTTCTGGTAACTGGGAGAATCTGCTCGTTGGTGATGCGAAGGCCTACGGCGTCGAAAGCGTAATCGACTCCGCCGTTCGTCATTTCGATGACTGTCGCTATTGGATCGACTTTCGCCGAGTTCACGGTGTGAGTTGCGCCGAACTTCTTTGCGAACTTGAGCTTCTCATCATCGATATCTACAGCGATGATCGGGTATGCATTGACCACTGCAGCCATCTGAATCGCTGAGAGTCCAACTCCGCCGACACCAAACACTGCCACCGATTCTCCAGGGCGTACTTTGGCTGTGTGGGTTACGGCTCCAGCGCCGGTGAGAATCGCACAACCTACGATCGAAGAAAGATCCTTGGGCGCATCGTTGTCGACTTTAACTGCGTATCCACCCCACACGATGGCGTCTTCGCACCATGTGAAGGTCGAGCCCTCTAGTGGCGTTTCATTCCATGTGACACCGGCTGAAGGTGCTAGCCATCGACCCGGAACTGGTTCACGTGGAACCCAGGTCACAATCGCAGCATCGCCCACTTTTAGATGGGTGATGTCTGAACCAATCTGCGTCACGATGCCGAAGCCTTCGTGCCCGAGTAGTCCCGGAGTTGGGGTGTCGGGATTGTGCATCTGGTGCAGCTGTGAGGCGCAGACTCCGCTTGAATAGAGCTTTACGATAACCTGGTCGGGCTGAGGATCTGGAATATTGATCTCATCGACTACAAGTTCTTTGCCGTGCCCGACATGAATAGCGGCTCTGCTTTTCATCGTTGTATGTTCCTCTGCCGAAGTGTTTTTGCTCGACCGTATACGGAGAGTTCTTCGATCATTGAGACCATAAGGATCCTCGTAGGCCGCCAGTTTATCAGGGAGGTCGAAATCGGAACACTGATTAAGCTATGCGGTCAGCGCTTCTTATATATGTTTGAACGCGTCTCGACCGACGTAGTCGGAAGGAGGGTTGAGCTCTTCTTCGATGCGAAGTAGTTGATTCCACTTGGCGGTTCGTTCCGATCGAGTGGTTGAGCCAACTTTTATCTGGGGCTCTGCTGTGCTGACTGCTAAGCCTGCGATGAACGCATCTTCTAGTAGTTTCGATTGAATCGAAGAACTAGCCGCCCAGTAATGAGGAAAGGTCTACTTCACACGTAGTCAGGGCTGCGAACAGGCTTAGATCTGGTGCTCCACCTGCGAGTAGGTTGGCGATTTGATCTAAGCCCATCTCAGATGTCAGACAGATGATCTGCTTTTCCGTGAACGGAAGTTCTACATATTCGATGGAATCCGGCAGTTCGATTTCTACTGTAGGTAGCACTATTGGGTCGATCAAAGCACTCGGGTCGATAGGCAGTTCGCCATCGAATAGATCTTCGAGCTCGACTCCGCAATCTGCGAGTACACCGAAAATGGCACCGATTTCTGCGATGTCGGGTTCAGGTCCGGTTGGGTCGAACAGCGCCATGCCATCCTCGCCAAGTTCGCTTAGAACACAACCGATCTCATCGGCAGATACGCCGAGTTCTTCGAATTGCGAATCTTCAATAGCGCCACATTTGATCATCAGTGGGAATAGATCGTTAAGTGTTGTGAAATCAAGATCATCGACGCTTACGATGCCCATGAGATCTTCGAGGCCTGTAGGGCCAACTCCGTTTACGACACATTCGATTGCATCGATGCCACCGAGTTCGCCGAATCCGTAAGTGTGATCGCTCGCCGAAACAGTCTCTCGTTCATCGTGGGTGAGGCAGAAAATACCCTTTAGCGAGCTGATTACAACGTCGGTTGCTGGCTCTTCCAAGAAGAGTCCTGTTGCCGACATGCCGCCGATTTGTTCACCGATACAGACTATAGTCTTGTCGCTGAGCGTTCCGGCTTCTCTCATCAATTGACCGACGAACACTGCTTGAACAGTTTCGTCGCTTAGGCAGTTGTCGAAATCTCCAGCTTCGGTAACGGTAAGTCGTTCGATTCCAAGCTTCGATTCAAGCATGGCTAGAACGCGTTCGCGTCCTCCGAGTGCATCGACTGCACAAGATGCTTCATCCGATGGAAGTGCATCGAAGAATCCAACAGGATTAACAATAGGATCGATTTCGATTGGTGCTACAGACACCGGAGTAGCGGCAGGTACTGACGTTGATGTCAACGGAACTGGTGTTTCTGCCGGATCTGCTGCGGTACCACCACATGCAATGCCCACAGCAATTATGGCTGCGAGTGCTAGAAAAGTAACTGACTTTTGCCGAAACATCTCAGACTTCTTTACACTAAATAAGATTTGAAACAGGCGTATAAGTAGGCGTTGCCGTGCCACCATAGGTAAATTATTTTAAATCCGAATCGTTACCGCTGTATTCATCGGACAAGGTTATTTCTACCTATCCTTACTTACAGTTACCCTCCCTGTGAGCTTGGCGGCAATCCGATGTGTCTACTCTGGAAGTCCTAGCAACTCTCGCCTGAATAAACTTAGTGCCCCCATCGCCGCACGCTGACGATCTGGGCCGCCTCTGCCTGCCGAACGAACGTGTTTGGTTCGCTCGCCGTTGGGGCCTGATACGACGATGTAGGTTTCGCCTCGTCCGAGGTTTTCAGTTCGCTTATCGCCCTCTTCGGTACCGTGTACGGCGATTCCGTAAGTTGCGCCAGTCGTCTCTTTCACTGCACGAGCGAGAGCTGCTGCCCGTTCACCTCTATCGGCAAACGGGGGGGATTCTCCACCGGCTCGAGCGATCTTTTCGAGTGCCTCGTTCGAATTAACGATAAAACTCTGCAAGAACGCTGAATCAGCTGATTTTTGAATAGCGGAAGCTACTGATCCACCGCTTAGGTCTTCGCATGTAGCGATCGTTGCCCTGTTCTTCTTGACGAGATCGCCAACTACCGATTCGATCGTTTCATCATCGACCGCAAATATATTGTCGCCTAGAAGCTTTCGTACTTCAACGTCAACATCATCAATTAGAGCGTTTGCGTCATCGAGACTTTCGGCTAGTGCAGCTATTCGGACATCGACCTGACCTGGATGTGCGAGCACTCCTACGGTTGGATTCTTGGAATCGGCGATCAAGTGCCCAATACGATCATCGACTGCGCTTTCACCAATGTCGGCAACCTTCAACACGCGGTAGTGAATCATTTGAGTGAGGCCGTACTTTTCGCGTAAGTAAGGAATAACTTCGTTGTCTACGAGCCACTTCATTTCGAACGGTACACCCGGGAGGCTGATAGTTACGCCTCTATCGGTTTCAACGATGAATGCGGGTGCAGTGCCGTTCGGGTTTTTCACAACGATTGCGCCGCTTGGAATTTGAGCCTGGCGTTCGTTGTTCTTAGTAAGTATGAATCCACGTTTTTGGAATCGTTCTCGTAGTTCTTCGAGTGATTCAGGATCGGTTACTACTTGGCGCCCGGTTACTTTGGCGATTGCTTCACGAGTTAGATCGTCTTGGGTAGGACCGATTCCGCCACCGGTAATCACAACGTCGGAGCGGTCGAGTGCTCGATCGAGGATGTTGACTATACGATCAAGGTTGTCCCCGACGGTGGTTTTGTAGAACAGGTTCACTCCGCTTGCTGCCAAACGCTGGGCTATCCATGATGCGTTTGTATCGACGATTTGGCCGAGTAGCAGCTCCGAGCCGATAGAGATGATTTCTGCGTTCATATGAAGGTTGTGATCCTGTCTTGGTAGGCGTGAACGTGCGGTTCGCCGTGCCCAGTGTTCAATTCTAGATCCAACGTAGTGCGGAATACGTTGGGGGTTAGGAAAGTATTGGTCTCATCCGATAACGCCCGAAGCTATCTGGTCCCTCTTCCTTAGCGAAGAGGTTAGGGTCTGGGCAGATTGCGACACTCTGCTAAGTCATGCGGCGAGGCCCCTAGTTAATCACGAGATTACGCCGATACCCGCAATTAACTACTGCCATATCGCTTGACTTTAGTAGAACAAATGTTCGATAGTAGAACAGTAGTTCTATTAAAGTCGAACGACTGTTAGTTTGAAGAGGTCAATATGAGTCCTGCAGCCACCGTAATTATGACACCAGAAAATCGTTTTGGATCTTCTGTGGTTTCGAGTTTGACTCCGTCACATACGAACATGATGAGTGAACCGAATGGTGCTGGATCGACAGTAGATACCGACCTCAACACTGCTTGGGCGCAGATCGTTGAGAGTGTGACTAATCGTGGTCGCAACGGCGAGTCGCAGGTTATTACGGTTGATCTTTCGGAAGGCGAGAGTGTACAGGATTTCTCGACCCGACTTCGAATGCTGTTGCTGTTCATGAATCGTGATTCTGGTTCGGTGTCGGTCACGGTATCTCCTTCCTTTAGGAGCGACACGTACCCGGCGATGCTTGCTCTTGTGAAGGGTTTTCATAGTTCTGGTGCAACTGAATATTGGCGACCAGATGGTCCACGATCTATTCGTATGGGTAACGCTAAGCACTTGTTCGTGAGCGTCGATATGCCAGTTGCTGACCACAGCCCATTACCCGACACGCTTATTGAAATCGTCGCAGCGCACAGGGTCAACTCTGGTTGGTATGACCAGCGCGTGAGTCCGAGAGTTTCGTCTATAGGGATGACCACCGTGATGTTTGGTGTCCCAAATAGCCCGGGTTCTGAATACGCAAATTCTATCTTCAAACGAGAACGTACTAAGAATCTTTTGGGTCGACCCGTCGGGATTCATTTTTCACGTCAATTGAACTGGTCCGCTACGACGGCTGTCTGAGTTCATTTCTTTCATTAATAGGCCTTATCGGTCTTTCAGCTCTATTCGGAGGCTTCCTCATGGTGATGACGCTCGGTCCTGTAAACCCTTTTAACTTTGGCGCTTCAGAAGTTTTGGCTCCGGTTAGATCCGACACTTTGCCGGAAAACACGCACTACAAAGACGATGGCTGCGATGCTTCTACTAGTTGCCTCCATTGCCCATTGGCGCTTTGTAAGTACGATGATCCAGGTTGGTTACAGCGTGAGAGTCGTAGGACTCGTGACGATGAAATTTTTCGATTACGAGAAGAGCGAGTTCCGGTTGCCGAAATTTCAAAGCGCTTTGGCATTAGCACTCGAACGGTTCACCGAATCGTACAGCGTGGTGGAGCAGTACCGATAACAGTGTCGGAAGAAGATGACGGACCGATCATTTCGCTTAGCGAGCTGGCAGAACGTTCATTATTCCGAGCGCGCACACCGTTTCCAAAGGTGGCGGTTGCTGATTACGGTAAGTTCGGAGTGAACTAGTTTTACTGAACGAGACTGGATATATGAGTCAAGTTCGGCAGCTACACTACTCCAATGACTAATGACTCAGAATTTCCAGATCGCCCAGAATTACGTCCTGTTGAAGTAAGTCGTATCACCCACGAGGGGAGCGACTACTTCTTATTAAAGGACTTTCGCCAACTGAGCGAACAGTCATTAATGGTTCCGACTCCTCTCGGTCTATACCTTCAAGGTTTCGATGGCACGAACACGTTGAACGAGATCGTTAAAGAAGCCGTGAGAAATGGTGCACCAGAGGTTACGCAAGAAACCCTTAACGATTTAATAACTCGGCTGGATGACATGTTGTTGCTGTCGAATGGGAAGTACGAAGCCGAAATCGGGCAGCGACTTACCGATTACCGAAGTTTACCCGATCGGAAACCTGCGCTCGCCGATAAGGCGTATCCGTCAGGCACTAGCGATCTTCGCGGATATCTCGACGGGTTCGCCTTTCCTTATATGAACGACGATGTGATGGTTGATGACGATCTGCCTGCTGATCTCGACGTCGAACTCAAAGCGGTCGTATCACCTCATATTGATTTTGAGCGCGGTGGAGATTCATACGGGATGATCTGGGAGTTGGTAAGAGATCAACTCCAAGATGTTGAATTGTTTGTTGTATTTGGGACCGATCATAACGGTGATGGTCCCCGCTTAACGCTTACGAATCAGAACTATCAAACTCCGTTGGGAGTACTGGAGACTGACACTGAGTTAGTCTCCGAGATCTCACGAATTCTTTCTAACGATAGTTCAGTCGAAGACCACGCGTTTGCAGATGAGTTCAATCACGCAAGCGAACACTCGATTGAACTTGCAACTGTATGGCTCCATCGAGCGATCGGTAACTCGAACGCCAAGATGCTGCCGATACTCTGTGGTTCGCTAAGTGGATCGCTCGGTACGGAATCTGAAGTTATGGACCATTCAGAGATCAGTCGTGTGGTCCGGTTACTTCAAACAGTGGCATCTGAGCGTAAGA
This sequence comes from Dehalococcoidia bacterium, assembly GCA_026421185.1. Lineage (GTDB taxonomy): Bacteria > Chloroflexota > Dehalococcoidia > Lucifugimonadales > Lucifugimonadaceae > Lucifugimonas. The sequence continues at coordinate 8,052 of JAPKCH010000046.1, forward strand.
CGATGTTTATCGCTGCTGCTGATCTTTCTCACGTTGGTCCTGCGTTTGGCGATACGGAACTAATGCCAAAGAATTCCGAAGATAGGCGACGCGTTCAAGCAGACGACGAAGTTTTATTGAATGCTATAGCCAAAGGTCGCAAGAGCAGTTTCTTTGAGTCGATCAAAAACGATGAAGACAGAAACCGAATTTGTGGACTTGCGCCGATATACATGACGTTGTGGGCGTCGGAAGCCACTAACGGAGTATGGAACGGATACCAGCAGTGCCAGGCTGATGAAGACGACACGTCGTTCGTGTCCATAGCGGGCGTGGCGTTATTCGGATAGCTTGATCATTCAGATCAATCGAAGTAAAACCAACCCGACCCGTCAGAAATTATTCGTTGGATGTTTCGATTTGAGTTGTGCCGCTGACTAGCTGGCCCGTGGCCTGATACAGAGCACGTTCAACGATGTTCATCGCACGGTCGGCGACTCGCTCAACGTTGTGAGCTACCCACATTAGGTAAGTTGCGCGTTCTGCGTTGTCGGGGTCGCTTTTCACGAGTTCCATGAGGTCGGCTTGAACCTTGGCGTACAGATCGTCTACTTCGTCATCTTCGTTTTCGAGATCAATGCTGAGTTGTCGGACGAAGTCGGCATCACGACTGATGAACGCTTCAAGCGCTCGTTTCAGCATGGTGACTGCCATGTCCCCCATTCGAGGAATGTCGATCAGTTCCTTAAGAGGTGGCTGGCTGCCCATGTTGATACTAATTTTCGCGATACCTTCGGCGTAGTCACCGATTCGCTCAAGTTCACCAGCGATTTGCAGAGACGCAACGATGCGACGAAGATCTCCAGCCATCGGAGATTGACGTCGAATTAGCTCGACACAGTAACGTTCGATTTCTAATTCGGTTTCATCGATGTGGTCATCTTGATCGATGACTCTCTGCGACCTATCGATATCACGGTTCTTCAGCGCCTGAAGCGCGTCAAATATGGCTTTCTCTACAAGGCCACTCATTAGGATGAGTTCCGCCTCTAGACGACCCAGTTCTCGGTCGAATTCTTGCCTAGCTATTGGAATAATGCTGCTCTGTTCGCTCATGATCGGTGCAGTCTACCTCGGTCGCACGTTAGCCGATACGACCAGTTACGTACGCTTCTGTTCGCTCATCTTTGGGGTTTCCGAACACTTGATCGTTTGTTCCGTATTCGATCATTCGCCCAACTCGTTCTTCTCCGGCCATCATTACGGCGGCGTAATCCGAAATTCGAGTTGCTTGCTGCATGTTGTGAGTAACGATGACGATCGTGACTTCACTCGAAAGCTCTTTAATCAGTTGTTCAATAGCTTGTGTAGAAATTGGGTCGAGCGCTGACGCCGGTTCGTCCATGAGTACGATTTCTGGGTTTACGGCGAGAGCCCGTGCAATACAAATACGCTGCTGCTGTCCACCGGAAACGCTAAGGCCACTGTCGTTTAATCGGTCTTTTACTTCATCCCAAACGGCAGCACGTCGTAGTGACGTTTCAACAACTTCGTCTAGATTATCAGTCATACCGTTGATACGAGGTCCAAACGCTACGTTCTCGTAGATGCTCTTTGGGAACGGATTAGGTCGTTGAAAAACCATTCCAATGCGGAATCTAATTTCGGTGGGGTCGATGTCTGGAGCATAGATATTTTGGCCGGCGAAGTTGACCGTGCCTTCAACCGAAGCACTAGGAATCAAGTCATTCATACGGTTGAAGCAGCGTAATAACGTGCTTTTTCCGCAGCCGGAAGGGCCGATTAGCGATACGACGCTGTTCTTTGGAACTTGAAGCGATACGCCGCTGACAGCGGTTTGCCCGCTATAGGAAACAGATAAATCTCGAGATTCGAGCAGGGGCTCGAGGTCATCGAATTTGAGAATATTTTCGACCGATCCAGCCTGTGAAAGGAGGTCGGTGTCGTTGATGGCCATTGGACACTCCGCAAGGGAACATGATCGATATGCGTTCATCTTGAAGTTCAAATATTAGTGGCGCAACGTTAACGGAGTGAAATAATTTTCGCACAATTTCAGAGCGAGTTAAGAATAGTGGGTGATACTAATTCCAGTGGATGGAGGCATATGCGCTCGTTCGTCTGCCTCATTCGGCTTGAACGTTTAGCAGATAATAGAAAACCATCACCGCTTCGTTAGTCGCCCAATGTCTACTTCCGTTGCTAGAATTAAATTTTACGTACTCTAGATAGTCCCCACACCCTCCGATGACCACTCCTTCTTCAACCTCTTCCGAGCCGACCGCCGTCGATGCTTCAGAAGCACTTAACGCCAGTACAGCACTCCCATCCATACTCGAACTTTCACGCGATCGACTTACTGCGACCCTGATCGAATTGGGCGAGAAGAAATTCCGCGCCGATCAGGTATGGCGCTCTATTTATTATGAAGCGGTTGCGAGCTTCGACGATATGTCGACTCTCAGCAAGCCGTTCCGAAAGTCGCTTAGCGAACAGTATTCAATTTCATCGCTCGAGCAGGTAATGTTCGTTACGTCTGCCGATAAATCTACGAGCAAAGCTTTATACAAGCTACGCGACGGTGAATTGATCGAAACTGTGCTGATGCGATACGAAAGCGACGGTCACCGTCGAAACCGTAAGACTGCATGTATCTCAACTCAGGCAGGGTGTGCGCTTGGCTGCACGTTCTGTGCAACAGGTCAACAGGGCTTCCGACGTAACCTCACCGTAGGCGAAATTGTTGCTCAAGTGATCGAAATGCAACGAATCGCTTACGCTGAAGACGAAGTCCAAATGGAACAGGGCAAGCGCACCAAGGGTGAACTTCAGGGCGTGACTAACGTTGTATTCATGGGCATGGGCGAACCTCTTGCCAACTACAGAAACGTAGTCACCGCCATTCGTGTGCTGAACGACAATCAAGGTTTGAACATCGGTGCAAGGCACATCACACTCTCGACAGTTGGATTGATTCCACAGATATTGCAACTCGCTGAAGAAGAACTCCAGATCAACCTAGCGATTTCTCTTCACGCACCCGATAACGCCACTCGTTCGCAAACGATGCCGATCAACCAGCGATACCCGGTTGAAGATCTGATTCGTGCTTGCCACAAGTATGCCGATGCGACTGGACGCCGAATTTTCTTCGAGTACGTTCTCCTTAAAGAGCAGAACGATTCAATGGAACAGGCACAGAAACTCGGACGACTGCTAAACGGACTGCACTGTCACGTGAACCTAATTCCAGTGAATCCTACCAAGCTGGGACCTTTCGATCGTACCGACATGGGCGCTGCCAAGGATTTCCAAGGTGGCTTGAAGCAGTACGGTATTCCTTCGACTGTTCGAATGGAAAAGGGAATCGATATCAACGCGGGCTGTGGCCAGTTACGTGAACGTGCGATTGATATTCTCGGAGCCTAAGCTCGACTCCTGTCGCGAACTCTAAAAAAAATCTGTAGAATTCCGCCGCGGTCGGCAAGTATGAACTTGCCCGCATTGAATTTCACGTTCTTAGATTATGAGTTGGAGTATCCGCATGACCGGTCGTGTTTGGCCCGAGGTGTACAAGAAACTCGGCATTGCTCCAATCATAAACGCTCAGAGCTGGGTGACCGCTCTTGGTGGTTCGATCATGCGTCCAGAGGTGTTGCAGGCTATGGACGATGCAGCTAGCTCGTTTGTAGACGTCAAGAAGTTAAACCTCGCCGCCGGTGAAATCGTTGCTCGATCGTGCGGAGCCGAACGGGGATTGGTTACTGCAGGTTGCTCGGCTGCACAGGTTTTGATGGTTGCTGCGTGTATGACTGGCCAGAGCGAGCAGAACGTTGAGCAACTGCCCGATACGACGGGTATGAAGAACGAAGTCATATTGTTCAAGGGCCAGCGAAATCGCTATGACAAGGCGTTTGTAACCGCCGGAGCGACATTGGTTGAATATGGCTCTGCGGACTATGCAACAACCGACGATCTTGAAAAAGCTATCAACGAGAACACCGCCTGCATTGCCTATGTTGTCGCGCCATGGGTGCCGCAAGGAATTGGGCTTGAAGAGACGATTCGAGTGGCTCATGAACATGGCGTACCGGTGATCATCGATGCTGCTGCTGAAGTGCCGCCTCGTTCAAATCTCTCGAAATTCCACAAGATGGGCGCCGATATGGTCGCGTTTAGCGGCGGTAAGGGAATTGGCGGACCTCAGTCTTCCGGCGTGCTCGCCGGTAAGTCAGATCTCATGGAAGCTGTCGTGATGAATTCGCTGAATCTCGATTCATCTGTCGCTGGTATTGGCCGACCTATGAAGGTTTCTAAAGAGAACATCATTGGGCTAGTCACAGCCTTGCAGCTGTTCACCGATTCAGACGAAGGCGCGGAATGGGACGGCTGGCAATCGAAAGCCGAATTCGTTTCTGAGCGTCTCACTGGTATTACCGGATTACGAGTTGAGATCGAAGATGATCCAGCGGAACGCCAAGGACCGCAACCAGTGCTCTACTTCGATGACGAATTCTCTGGACCGTCTGTTGATGAGATTAAAGCGCAGCTTGAGGCTGGTGACCCGGGCATATTCGTAGGTGAAGGTGGTGGTAGCAGACAAGAGATCAACATTGTCATGGTCAATGTTCAAGATGGCGAAGAGAAGATTATTGCCGATCGTTTGAACGAGATCCTCCGCAGCTAGACAAACCTCGAACCTTCACTGGTCATTTGAACTCACTCTCACTCGAGCTTTTGTAGTGTGGGTACATAAGTAAACGTATCGTAGCTTTGCTCAATAAGTTATTCCCCGATGTTGCTCATGTTTAAAGTAAAGATGAGACGGTTTGGGTATTACGTACCCACTTGAAATGCCTGCCTTGAACTGGATATGGACACAGGTGTCTACTGCGTATTTCGTCTTATCCAGAACTTGTTTCTAGTGTGATTGAACAGGAAGGTCTTTCAGTAGACCCGCTTCGTTCATCGAATTCCACTCGCCTAAAAAGGTGTTGTTCCATTCGTCGGTCAGGTGATTCTTCATCATGTCTCGGAACACAGGCCAGAATACGATGATTCCATCGACACCATCACGAAGAGCTGCATCTGCGGTCTCGATTGAACGCACAAGCGCAGCTGTGATGAACGGCCTATCCGCCCAGCCATCGAACATTTCACGGCAGTCACGAATCAGCTTCGTTGGGTCGCCACCAACATCGTTGAATGGCTCACAAAACGGCAGCACATGGGTGACACCAGCTTGAGCAACTGCAGCAGCCTGATTCAACGTAAATACTGTTGTGCAGAAAGTCGGAACACCGGCCTTTTTCAATTCTGAGAACGCACCAAGAGCGTAGGTTGTAGCTGGGATTTTTAGAATGATCTGATCGGACATTTTGGTGAACACTTCACCAACGTCGAGTAGCTCTTGAGTCGAATGCCCATCGATTTCGATCACAACTGGCTTATCGGTAATGTCGAGGTATCTTTTGGTCACCTCGGTGATTTGTCCGTACTTCTTAACCATGTCGTTAAGCACGACTGTGTTCGTAACGATTCCAGCTGCTCCAGCATCGAGCCATTCAGGAAGATCTTCAGGGTCACCAGCAAGCCAAATCGATGGGCCTGTACCAGTCATTCGTGCGTTTTCGGCCGATCCGAATAGCGGTTCCCTTAACTTTGCAGACATTCCGTTCTTGGTTGCCACAACGATGCTCCCTACTTGTTTTGAACGTAAATGACGTCGGACAACGTCGTCAACGATCTAAAAATCATACTGACTAATTTGATCGCGAAAGTGTAACGCTTTCGGGCTGCAAAGTCTTTGATCTAAACGATTGGAGGCGAAGATAAAATTGGGATGCTACGGAAGTATCACAAATCACTTGTGAATCTCTACGTGTCGAATGGCAGAGTAGAGTTCGCACTATCCGCGCAGCTTTGATTAGGAGATCGGCTATTCGGAATGACGTAATGACAATGCCCTCAGATTAGCAAGACATAAATCGATATTCCGTACGGTGGTGAGATGATTCATTCAGTTATTAAGGCCGGTAAATTGTTTGTCACTTTGAACGTTACCGATACTGCAGGACTTGAGAATAAAGATAAAGCCATTCGTGAGGCGATTGAGAACCCAATCGGTCTCGATAAGAACATTTTAGAAATCGTCAATCCTGGCGAAACTGCAGACATCGTCATGACCGATTCGTTCAGAACTACCCTGATCTAACCGACGGTCTATCTCATGCGATCGGCTGGTTACATTGTTCCGTTTTTCGAATCACTAAACGGTTTGGTATCGATTACTTGTATGGATTAGTCGAACAGGGCGTCGGCGAGAATTTCTACCACGTGGCGTGATTCGCGCTCGGTGTTGAACCCTATCTGTTCTCGACACGAAACGCCCGAAGTGGCGATATCCACGTTCGGCCCCGTTTCTCGAACTGCCGGGAACAATCGATCTTCGCCCGCCGCGGTTGCAACTTCAATGTGGC
>JAPKCH010000047.1 GCA_026421185.1 Dehalococcoidia bacterium
GAGTTGGAGTTGGTGTGAGAGTTGGAGTCGGTGTGAGAGTTGGAGTTGGTGTGAGAGTTGGAGTTGGTGTGGGAGTTGGAGTTGGTGTGGGAGTTGGAGTCGGTGTGAGAGTTGGAGTTGGTGTGGCGACGTCGTCATCTGTAGTTGTCACGGCAAGGGTTTGATCAGGTAGGTCATCAAAAGCATCATCCGACGAGTCATCGTTGACCGATACAGTGATGGTAGAGGTCTGGTTGCCATCTATCGAGTTGTCGTCGACTCCGGTCACGGTCATGATCTGTTGAGCGTCCCAGTTACCTGAAGTGAAGGTTAGCGAACCCGACACCGTAGCCTCGTTGGTGTTGGAACTAGAGCCGTCGATAACTACGTCTGATGACGGTGGGCCGGTCAACACTACGGTGAATGTTTGGGTCGTCCCTGATTCAGACACTGTCAATGAAGATTCTGACAGGGTGAAGCCTTTAAGAGTGGCGTTCAACGGTGAATCCGGGATCGTCTTGGTCTGAGCGTTCTTTGCAGCGAACGCCATATAGACACACCAACCCGTTGGCACTACGCCAGTAGCTGTGCTGCCGGATTCATCGTAGTCGATTGTGCTGTCCGACCAGCTGGACACCCCGTTTTTGATCCACTTGAAACTCCGATCAGTGTTGACCTGGAATGTGACTGGTTGTGCCCCTGATGCAACGTCGAAATTGAATGCGCCAGTTTTCCATCCCAGGTTTTTGAATGCTGACATCCTTGATGATGTGTTGCCGTCATGGTCGATCTGGCTACCTACCCACAACAGGTTATGATGCGGTTTTGTTGAGCCGGCAGACGTGAAATTATTCTTAATGTATGCACCAATATCTCCACCTGATGCATTCAGTGCTGAGGTTTCGACCACGTAGTGGCGGACAGCTACTCCGTCACCAGGTCGATTAAACTGCCATCGACCACTGGAGCAAAGTGGCGTGGTATTAACCACTTCGGCTTCGAAACCCTGCATTTCAGCGTCGTTAACCGGTCCGTTGACGACTTGGTATCCAGATGGCGGGTTCGTAGTTAGCGGGGCGTTGCCCGACGCCAAAACACCGTCCGATGAGTACTTCGCGACATAACCATCGGAACTGCCAGATGAGTTCACGGTAGCGTCACCCGCCGAAGGGTCGAAATCCATCCAGGATTGGAAGCCCCCTGAGAGATATACGTTTCCTGACCCGTCGGTCGTAACTCCATTGCCCTGGGCGTGTGAACCCGATGGAAACACCTTTGCCCACTGGTGCACACCTGCAGAGTTGTGTTTGAGTAGGAACGTCTCGTTCTTGTTCGATACGTTAGAAGTGAAGTTGCTCGTACCCGACCCGGAGTCGAGGTCGACTGTGCCCCGGTAGTGGCCAGTGGTGTACACGTTGCCGGATCCGTCCACAGCGACGCCGAAGCCCTTATCGTTGTCCGATCCCCCGACAGCGAACACCCACTGGGTCGCTCCGTTCGAGTCGAGCTTGATGGTGTACGGGTCATTGTTACTACTACCAAGTTGGATGGTACCCGATCCGGTGTCCCAATCACCGCCTGTTCCTTTCTGGTATCCAGTGGCGTAAACATTACCTGATGAATCCGCTGCGAGACCCTCGATCTTGTCGTGCCCATTGGAACCGAAGTTTTTGGCCCACTCCAGTTCCCCCATGGGGGTTAATTTCGAGATCCATGAATCCTGACCGCCCTGGCCGCCGGATGTACCGCCAATCAACACCGTGCCCGAACTTGGGTCGTAATCACTGGCGATGTTGCCAAGATAGCCGCCGATATAGATACGGTTCGCAGATTGGTCAATCGCGAGGTCGTTTGGTATGTCCGTATAGACACCACCCCAGGTCTTGACCCAGTTCACGTTGCCGCCCGGGGTGATCTTGCTAAGGAACACGTCCTGCCAGCCCGCTGAAGTTACGTTGGTGGTGGTTGATGGGTCGAAGTCGACGTCTGCGGTGCCACTGAAATAACCGGTCACGTAGACCTTATTCGACGGGCCGAAGTCCACGCCGGTGGCCTGGTCGTCCCCGCTACCACCCAGCGACTTGCCCCACGCTACCGTTCCATTTGCCTCGATCAATGCGACGTATGCGTCCCAATCGCCGGACGTTTCAACCGTTGCCAATGACCCCTTATCGCTGTCGAAGTCCATGGTCCCCTTGAAACGACCAGCGACAGCCACGCGACCGTCAGAGGAGATGGCACAGTCCAAGATCTGGTCGTTGTCGTCAGCATCCAGCAGCACATGCCACAAGCGGTTTCCTGCCGAGTTGTACTTGGTGACTAGCGACGAGTTTAGCCCGGTCGCTGTCTCGTTTTCGGTTGTTCCAGGGTCGGGATCGACGTCACCGGTTCCCCGAAAATGACCACACGAGTAGATGTTACCGGAACCGTCTACATGAACGTCAAAAACCGAACCTGTGGATGAACTGGTTGAGTTGATCAGCACAGCCCCGTCGGATGTTGACCATGCGTCTGCCAGAGAGTCCGAAAGGATAACGACCATCAATATTGAGATCAGCACGCTGATAAAGTGCTTCTGGCTAACGCACGTTAGGCGCCGAGCGGGTGTTATCAATTTGCGCATTTTCACGTGGTTCATCGAGTGATAATCATACTTGTGGCATCTTTTTTTATGTCTACCTAGCCTAAGGAAATTAATCGTAACATTATGCTTTTGAGTTTTCGCTATTCGACAAAATGCAGATGGTAAACAGAATAAATTATTCGATGAAAGTTTCTAAAATATTTTTTCTTCCTTTCCTGAGTGCTGTCATTATTTTTTTCATTGTCGGATGTGCTGATGGAATTGATGAAGTCGAAACGCTAACGATGGAATCTTCTGAGCAGGTTTCAGGCGAAACAGTGAACCCCACTGAAGCCCCGGCGAATATTGATTCTCCCGTCACTAAGAAGATCGGGATGCTGAGCCCGCGAACGGGACCAATATCTGTTTTTTCTAATCAATATGAGTCTGCTGCTAATCTTGCCGTCGACATGTTGAATCGCTCACAGAGCGCCTACAACTTCGAGTTGGTTGTAGGCGATTCAGGGTGTGACGGAGCGAAAGCAGCTATATCTGCTACCGAGCTCATTGACGAAGGTGTTGTCGGTATCGTTGGGGCTGCATGCTCTGGTGCGACTATGGGTGCAATAAAGGTGGCTGCTCCTGCCGGAATTCCTATGGTGTCGTATGCAAGTACATCATCGACGATTACCTACGCTGAGGACAATGGATATCTGTTCCGCATTGTCCCTAGTGACGCACAGCAGGCACATGCTCTGGCAGCTGTGATCGAGGATAGTGGAGCAATCATGCCTGCACTCTTGTATATGAACAATGATTATGGCCGTGGCTTGGCAGACGACTTTGAATTAAACTGGGGTACCCAGTTGTGCACGAGAGTGGGTTATGACCCTGCGGATGGGTCATATGACCCGGCGACTATTGCGCAGTCAGTCATTGGTGGAGAGTGTGATTCCGTTGTTCTTATGTCGTATGCAACTGATGGAGCTCTGATCATGGAGGCGTTGTACTCGGAAGGCTTTAAAGGCAGCGTTTTTGGTGGAGATGGTCTTACCGATGCAACATTTCAGGAGTCTTTTACGAACATCTCTGCCCTTGATCGTTTGTCTGCGACCAAGCCGCTATCTGGTTCAACATCTAATGTCGAGGCTAAATTCGAAACCGCTTACAGCGCGTCAGGCGGAGATCCAGAAGATATTTACGTTCGCGAGGTCTACGACGCGGTCAACATGATAGCGACCGCTGTGATCGCCAACCCTGTGGGTGATATCAAGTGGACTATTGCAGGTATTGGCAATAACTATTCCGGTGCCAGTGGGCTACAGACGTTTGACGCGAACGGGGATGTGTCTGGTGCAGGCTACTCGATTTGTAAATTCATGGTATCGGGAGGAAAGATAAACTTTTCATGTCCTCAGATATGGACTGAGGAGACCGGTATTACTGGTTCTGATTTTAACGGTGAGGTCGTAAAAATCGGACTACTTAGTCCGCGAACCGGCCCGATAGCTGTTTACTCGTCTGGTTTCGAGATCGCTGCGGGTATCGCAATTGATGCACTCAATGCTATCGATCCTGAAAATCACCGATTCCAATTGATCACTGCTGATTCCGGCTGCGATGGAAGGCTCGCAGCCTTGGCCGCTCAGATTCTTATTGACTCGGGCGCAAAAGGAATATCAGGTGCTGCATGCTCGGGTGCGACCCTTGGCGCTATATCTGTTGCATCGGATGCAGGGGTGCCGATGGTTTCTTATGCAAGTACATCCCCTGCATTAACAACTGCCGATGACGGCGATCATCTTTTCAGAGTTGTCCCTGCGGATGACCTTCAGGCTCGTGCTCTGGTAGATATCGTCAATGCCAATGGTTTGAGTAACCCTGCCGTCTTGTACATGAGTAATGACTATGGTGTTGGACTCGCCGATTTTTTTGAGTCCGCATGGAAACCAGGGGCTTTATGTACATCGGCCAGTTACGATCCGTCACAAGGTGCCTATGATGCCTCAGCACTTGCTGCATTGGTTATAGATGAGGGATGTGACTCTGTAATTATGATGTCTTATGCTACCGATGGAGCCTGGATTGCTGAAGAGCTCCACCGACAGGGTTTTAAGGGCGATAGGTTTGGGGCAGATACCGTTGCTGATGCAGGTTTTATTGATGCATCTACTGATCAGAGCACACTGGACGGAATTATTGCGACGAGACCGAGACAGGCCGAGGACTCTGAGCAGAAAAGCCTCTTTGAATCAGCATGGAGCAAGGCAGGAGGGCCTGCAGGGGCACTGTATACGCATGAGACTTACGATTCGGTCTTGTTAATTGGTATGGCGTTATTGTCATCCGAACCTGATGCCGCTAGAGCAGTTGCAAAAACAGGTAATGGGTTTGATGGGGCATCAGGGAAACATACGTTTGACATAGCAGGAGACGTTATCGGCAACGGATATGACGTTTGCTCGTTTAGTTATACGGCGCCATCAGCCTCTTTCGACTGCCCACAGTTCTGGACTGTAGCCGACGGGCTTTCTGATTTGCCCTAGGCAAAAGCTGACAGCGTAATTGATATACCTGTGAGTGGTCTCAAGAATTAGTGAATTTATCCGGTTGCCGGCAGCTGTTATCTGTTCTATTCCTGAACCGTTATCTGTCACGTCATACTTGGGTGGATAACACACAGGAAATCAAATGTTCCTGATTTATAACACGTTTCGATCTATTTCGTGAATGCGCCCCGTTGCCGGTTTAGATTCCATATATGGAACGCGCTTTCAGATTGGCTAAAACGTAGGGTGCGCAGTTTGCGCACCCTACGAAAAGCTATAACAGAAGAGATTTAGTCGCCATCTCCATTGATCATGATGATTCCGATAACCAGTATCACAATCGCCCAAATCGACTGAAGGATGCCACCAACAAGACTTCCGGTCTCTGTGTCAAGCCCAATCACAATAGTAACTATCAGCCCAACAATCGCTATCGCAAACAATACCCAACCGAAATACTTGCTTACCAAGCCACCAGCAGCAAGGCCGCCAGCAAGAGGTATTATCGTTAGCATCGCTACTATAGTCCCTGCTGCCTGAACTCCAAGGAACGACGCAGCACCGGTGGTGTCCCCGCCTGCGATTCCCATCGCCATTCCAGTTTGAATAGTCTGAATAGCCAATAATGCGATCACACCTGCACTTGCAACCCTCATGTGCGCCTGAGCATTACCAGCTTCAGGAGTAATTCGAGTCAAACCCAGAATAGATCGAGCATATAAAACAACCCCAATGATGCCTATAGTTAACCCGAGCTTAGCAGTATCACCATTCGCTGCTATATCACCCACAAGGCTGTCTTTATATGAACCAAAGTCGGCAGTCATGAAGCCACCGACGACAAACAGAATGGGAGCTATGATTAGCGACCACTTAGCGATCGGATCCAGCCCAGAACGACCTGCACCTGTAATAAAAGACATACTTATCTCCTTATTTTAGATGATCGTTAAAGCATGGATGAATATGATTCACACACGCTATGTATTCGTTGACATTACGACCATCGCCCCGACCATACCACATTCGAAAAAAGAAGATTCAACGGCTTCAACTCACACCCTTTCACTCACAAGGACAAGGGCACTCTATGTTCCAGAACAGATTCGTAAAATCTTATCTAGATATATTTCTGGCTAAAAAAATCTACACCAAATTCCAATTAATTCTGGAACAGTTGAAGTATCGTACTCTTTAGATTTTTACGAACCAGCTGAGATAAATGAGTCGGTGCTGAATGTTTTATCAGCGTGAATAACTACCTTTTATTCATGCTATTTCAGTTTTATTTGAACCGTCCGCATTCAGTTATGAGGTAGAAGCATTAATGGAGTTTCTCCGTACGGTTCTGTCAGAACTCAGTGATCCAGTCGAAACTAGATCGACCTAAATACAGGTTCGAACAAGGATGACGGCGCCTGCAGTCGTTCTCAATTTATGCTTCCTTAGTGATCAGATGTTGAACTGGGGCTCGGTGTAGTTGTCTATCTTGTCGAAGATCTGAATGCGCCAGCGCTGGGAGTCGACAACGTAGAGGCGGTTTCTTGCTACGTCAAACCTAACGCTGGTGGGAAGTGAGAACTTTGTTTCGGGATCAAGTGTTTGCACGCGTCGTCGAGCTTTTACGATGTCGGGGCTGGCCTCGACGTATCTTTTTTGCCACATTGATAACTCGATTGCGGAGCCGCCAAGGTGAAGAACGTACTCGCCAGCTTCGTTGAAAACCTGAACGCGGTCGTTCGCCCAGTCGCAGATGTAGATATCACCGTCGGGGTCAACTGCAACATCGGTCGGGTGGTCGAGTTGACCGGGATCGGAGCCGTAGCTGCCAATCGAGCGAATGAAGTTACCTACCCCATCGAATTGCTGAACCCGGTGGTTCTTGTGATCGGCAACCCACAGGTTACCCGATGGGTCGACGTTCACGCCCCATGGAGACTGGAACTGGCCTTCGTCTCCGCCTTGGCTTCCAAATACGTTGATCACTTCGCCGGTCGTGCTCAGCTGTTGAATCCGGTGATTCATCGTGTCGGAGACGTAGATCGAGCCATCGTTACCAAAGATAATTCCGGAAGGTCGGTCGAACTGGCCCGGTTCCGTTCCGAATTTACCGAAACTTCGGATGAAATTCCCGTCGCTGTCGAACACTTTGATAGCGTTGCGCAGTTCGTCGGTTACGTAGACCTCTTGCTCAGAGTTGACTGCAAGACATGAAGGCCAGGCGTCATCGAAATGGCTCTGCTCGATTTCCCTGAACGACGTGACAAGCACTTCGTCGTCAACTTCCGATCCAATTGTCAGCTTAGACACATCGAAGAAAAACAGGGCTTTTTGCGTTATATAGACGTCGTCGTTCTTGCCGAGTGCCATGCCGACTGCGCCGTTCATTTGCGCACGGCCACCGACGACGCGGTTGTAGTCATATGCACGGCCTGCCGCTGAGGTGGTGAGTGAGGGGGACATTTACTTTGTTTCTGCGGTTACTAAGTTGATTCCGGTAGTTATTACGTTATTTTCCGGGTTATTTCAAGATGAATTCAGGTTTTTCGAAAGTGCCGCCCACGACCTCTGTGGGATCCAGACCCATCCAGTCTTCAACTAGGGTGGTGTAGACACTCCTGAAGTCGGTGGAGGGAACCAAATCACCCTGTTCGAGATCAGCTTCCCTAGTCGATGGATATTCGCCGTATTGTCCGCCCTTGACGTTGTCTCCAATTACGAGACATACGCCACCAGCACCGTGATCAGTACCACCGCCGTTGTCTTGGACACGACGACCAAATTCTGAGAACAGGAACATGACAACATTATCGGCTTCGCCGTGGGTCTTGAGATCGTCAAAGAAATCTTGAATCCCCCGCGAAACCTCTTCCCAGAGTCGGGAGTGAGTACTGATCTGGTCGGCATGAGTATCGAACCCGCCATGATCAAGGTAGAAGATTCTCGAGCCGAGTCCAGCGAGGTGAATTTGGGCGATACCCTTCAGTTTTTTCCCGACTGGTGAATCGGCATATTCTATGTTCGATGAGTAGTTGGCGGGTGCAGCCGCGAGAATGTCGGCGCCTTCTAGTGCATCGCGGCCTGTCTGTCCGAGGTAGTCCATGACTGGCCCGGTTCCGATCGCTGGCGAGTACACGCGTCGGTATCGACTGAGGACTCGTGAGAGTTTTTCTTCAGGGGTGAGGCCGGTAAGCATCCCGTAGCTATCTATGTTTTCGACTGTTGCGACCGGTACTCCGGGACCAACGAGTGCACGGAACAGTGATGGCCCCATGCTTACTGCTGTAACGACGTTGTCTTTGTCGGGATCGAGGTCGCGGACTATTCGAGCGAGCCAACCCTCGGTGCCGAGTGTATCGGGTTCGCAGGTGTGCCAGATGTCCATCGATCGGAAGTGCGATCGTGGTGAGTTTTCATATCCGACACCGTGGAGAATGGCTACGTTGCCATCCTGATACATCTTCTGGATCGGTTTCATAGAGGGGTGGAAACCGACCTTGTCGTCTAGTCGCAACACCGCTTCTTCGGAGACGTTAACAACCGGACGATAGTCCCGGTAGAAAGGGTCGGCGTGCGGAACTACGGTATTGAGATAATCATTTCCACCGCTGAGTTGAAGAACAACTATTACGGGGTCTTTTTTCTTGGTCGTGATGTCCGGGCTCCTGTGGTTCTCGAAAAGATTCTCTTGGTGGATTTCTAGGCGAACTGGTATTCCCTGAGCGAAACGATGAGTTGGATGAGTTCAGACACCCGCGCGGCACCGCCATCTGATGCAGATTCGTTTGCCCAGTCGATAGGGCCGAGCGACGTTGCGTGGTCGATCAACTCTTGGCGCGCTCCTGCTGGGATTTCGAGCGGACCCATCACCTCGAGGCAGGCGTCCACTACGGCTTCTGGTGCAGTACCGGCAGATTTCACGCGGTTCATGATGTTTACGACGCCAGGTCGGGAGTATTCGCTGATCAATTCGGCGGTGAAGTTAGTTCGCTTCATCAGCGTGCCCGAGTTGATCCATTCGATTCCCGAGTGCCAGCCCTCCACGCTTGGTGGATTCATCAGATCCTGTCCCATGTTGGTGATATCGATACACCAATCCATAGTCTTGGGAGATACACGATCGGTGTCTCCGACGAGACGAAGCGTGCCGATCACGACTTCAGTCGGGTTTTTTACTTTTGCGAACTGGGCTTCCTTGAAAAAGTCAGATAACAGGATGAACCGCATCGCCTCGCCCATGTTGTAGTCAGTGTCGATCAGGCGTTTGGCTATTGCCTGGACTGCATCAGGGTCTTTTGGTGGTGTTACTGACCATGCTGGAACCTGGTGTTCGTCGGCAACAAAGAAGGTGTAAAGGTGGCGCGCTATGAATGCTGCAGTTGCCGGCTTCGACAGGATAATGTCGATGATTTCCTCGCCATCGAAGTTTCCTGTGTGACCGAGAAATTCCTTTTCGCCGGCATCGTGGTCTTCGGGTCGGAATTCGAACTCCCAGTCGAATCTCCCCATGTGGAACCGGGGCAATTTGTGGGTCATAGTCCAACCGGTGAACGCCCTTGAGCACTCTCGAACGTCGGTTTCGGTGTAGTTGCCTATACCCATCGAAAAGAGTTCAAGAAGTTCACGTCCCCAGTTTTCGTTTACCGAGGTGGCGTGATTCTCGTGGTTGTCGAGCCAGAAGAGCATGGCGGGGTTGCGCGCCACTTCCATTAGGATGGTCTTGTAACTGCACATTCCTTTTTCACGGAACATGTCGAGCATGTCTTCGATTTCGTCGTAGTGATCGACTTTCGAGACACCGGTGGCAAATAGTTGGTGATAGAAGAGGCAGAGCTTTTCTTGAAGCGGTGCCTGCGTTTTGATCATGCGCCAGACCCACCCCGCGTGCCCACGGCCGCCCTGGGTGCCGGGCTTCCACCAGTTGGGGTAATAGCGGAGAAATTCGTAGTAGTCGACAGGTTCTTGAGCATCGGGGTTGAGGAGCTCTTCGACCGTCGCTTCGTAGCCGACTGCAACTCGCCGTTCGAGTTCGTCTCGTGATGCGCCGAACCCGGCCCGTCGCATTAGATGAGCCATTAATTTAATATTTTCGTCGATCATATTCGGTATCCAGACTAGCCGTCGAAGAGCAAACACTACCATAACGCCCGCACGGTCAAAATTGGGATGCGATCATAGTGAGTAGACGATAGGAAAAACAAATATGAGCAATGACTAATAATCATTGCTCGAATTTTTAACAAACTTACTAATACTAGGTATTAATAAGTTGTTTATTTGTAAGTAGTTCACTAGTTAAAACTATGTATATATGTAGCTATTGGACTACCTATGTATTAAATAAGTTTCTTTGGGTTTTATTGCGGAACCCTCTCCGAAATCAGAGCAATCTATTGCTTTTATAAACCCGGATTTAGTGAACAAAGGAAGTAGCTAATTACTACGCTTTAGTAATAAGAAACTCAAAATACACGAGGGTAATACCCGTGTGGGTTCGACTCCAACCTTTGGCACCACAAATACTTAGTTCAACTTAGGCATTTTGGTCAGTAATTCATCTTTTTCGGCACAGCGATATTAATGAATTGCCAGTCACTGGGATCAGTTTGTATCGGGGGGCAGATTGTGTCAGCCAGCGCCCTCGATGGATTCTTCAGTGTTCGAAATACGGAAGCATTTCGAGATAGAAACTGCTTTTGACGCTCTATTTCGTCAGCCACTTCTCAATCTCTTTACAGTTAGTGGAAGTTTCTAAAGGTTTCCCACCATCGCCCTCACACATCATGACTACGTTCCCTATTACCGTATAGTCGTTGTAGGTCGGCACTCGAACGGGACACGGCATTTTTTGGAATGGAGGTGCAAGGCTTTCCTCGTGAGGGTCTAAATATGAGGCTGACACCTTGGTGGAGCCTACGCCAATCTCTTTGACCGCAGATTGCCAACCTGCGCTCTGGCAGGATGTTCGATCCATCGTTCCGTCCCCAGGAGCTTCTCCGTCCTCGTTGTGAAACGTTTGCGCCTCGGCTGCTGCGACGCCAATGGTTTTGGCATCTTCGGCGTTCGAGTAGATTAGTACTCCGACTTCGGCTTGGTTGAGAAACCCCCATTTGGCGGTTATAGATCCCGGATAATCAAGTAAGAAGTCTTTCTGCGATTTCCACCCGATTGATTTGAGATCGTCTGCCGTGAAGATCGTTGTCGACTCAACCATTCTGATGACCTTCGGGAAATCAGAGTTTCCAGCCTGAGCATCAGTTACGACTGAGTCATCACCTCCGCACGAAACAGCACCCAAGGCAAGTAGCAGGAAAGAAAATATAAGTCTGCGAGTGTTAACCATAGATGACCGTCATTTCGTTAAACATATTGCTGTCTATTTAAAATTTCTGAGACTTTATTATTATCTTCGACACGCGTCAAGTCACTGACAGAATAGTGGAGGTGGGCGCACAACACGATCCGGTCACATAGCTAACCTGGATCCAGGAGGCAGCGACTTAGGGTTGATCGGGTTACCCAATTTGTGGTGATCCAACCAGTATTGAGTTCGACCTGATTACACAGCAAGCGCTGAGTTCTGACTGATCCGCCTCATGCTCAGTCTAGCCAACCACTTCAAACTTCTGGATGCAGGCAAGGTCATCGGGGATTAGCCCCCGCCCCGCGTCAGCAGACACGGTGACCTCGCCAAGGTAGATCGATCCGTCCGCATCGATAGCGATGCCATGCGGTGCGAAGAATGCTCCCGGAAGCGTGAAGTCATCGTCGCCCCACTTACCGACCAGTGAGTGGTCACGGCTCCAGATCGACACTGACGGGATTCCGGGATTGTCGGTTGATTTGGCAACTGAAAGGCCACCTTTGTGGCCAAGTTCAGCAACGTAGATCAGGCCATCTTTTGGCCCAATGTAGACGTCGCACGGTCGCGATATGCCGTCCCACTCCTCAAGGAATGTCCCATCCTGGTCAAAGAACTGCAGCCGTGAGTTTTCGCGATCACAGACGATCACTGTCCCGTCTGGGTGAATGGCCAGAGAGTGGCAGAGATCGAAGTGGCCCTGTGCCTCACCCGGCTCGCCCCATGAGTTGACCAGTTCCCCGTCAGCCTTGAATCGATGAACTCTGGAATTCATGTAGCCGTCAGAAACAAATAGATCGCCATCGTTGTTCAGCACGGCCTTGGTGGGGGTATGAAATGGGCCTGCGCTCTGTTTAATTGTTCGATAGTCAGTTGTTGCCCCGGTATCGCTCGGGACTCCCGGCGTGCCCAGTGTCATTAGCAACTCGCCGTCCGGGGTCAGCTTGCGGGTTGTGTGATCGCCAGCATCGACCGCGTAAACAGAATCATCCGGTCCAATAAATACATTGTGCGGCCGGGTGAAAATGTCGCCGCCCCAGCTATCAATGAATGTGCCGTCCGGTTCAAAAATCGCCATCGGCTGGTCGCCACGGTTGAAGACGTAAACGCGGTTTTTAGAGTCAACAGCAACGCCTGCAACTTCAACCAAGTCCAGGCCACTGGATAGATCAGGCCAGTTTGGGTCAACTCGGAGGGTCAGGTCTCCAGCTTGGATCAGGTTGTCGCTCATCAGTGGCTCCCAATAAATAAAAACCGTAGAAGAAGAATGAATGCACTACGGAGCGTGATCATACCTAATTTTGTGTTGGGGCGGTAGTTCGAATGGTCCGACACGGGAAGGTGGGATCGAGCCCAGGGGATGATTTCGTATTGATCGGTGGATCAATAGCTTATTCACTACATTTTATGTACCCAAAATTTCGATTCAGCCTAGAATGACGACCATAGTAAGTGCACATTTACGAATATTCAGAGGAAGTGATATATGGGCAATCGACTCGACGGCAAAGTAGCCGTAATTACCGGAGGAAACAGCGGCATTGGTGAAGGTACCGCACATTTGTTCACTCAAGAAGGTGCGAAAGTCGTCATCATGGCTCGCCGCAAAGATGAGGGCAAAGCAGTCGAAGAAGCCATACGATCCGAAGGCGGCGATGCTACGTTCATTGCTTGCGACGTCGGTAACGAAGACATGGTGAATGATGCTGTCGCACAGGCCGCCGAAACGTATGGCGGAATCGACATTCTGTTCAACAACGCAGGCGGTGGCGGCCCTGGAGAATTCCCAAACGAAACAAGTGACGTTTTCACTCGGGTGATAAACACGAATCTCAACGGCACGTTATACGTTAGCCAAGCAGTTTGGCCACACTTGGTAAAAGCAGGTAGTGGTGCTGTGGTCAATATGTCCTCAGTCGCTGCGGTTCGAGGAACGAGCCCCAAGATGCATGAGAAGTTCGGATCAACATCTTCTTCATACTGGGCTGCTAAAGCTGGAGTAGATGCCATGACTCGCTATATGGCAGGAATCGGCGGGTCAGACAAGATCAGGGTGAACGGTGTGCGACCGGGACAGATCATGACTCCTCAGGCGAGCCGAGGCACGATCAATGATCCTGATGGTGGCCATCACGCATTCGAAGGCATGTTCGAGCTAATGCAGATGCTCGAAGGCCCTGGCTATCCGATAGATGTCGCCAATCTCGTACTGTTCCTAGTATCAGACGAATCTCGGTTCATAACCGGCCAAATCGTCCATATCGACGGCGGAACCCCAGTAAAGATTTAGAACGTTATTGCACAGTTGGTGAATTAAATCATGCACTCGACTGTGACACCCGCCTGAGCTTCCACGTAGAAACAAGTTAGATTTACTTGATGAATCCTTGGTCAAAACGTCCCGGTAAGAAAGTCTCCGTCCCTCGCTTCTCTTTGGAGTCTTGGGAGCAACACATGGAAAACCCAATGCAGTACGCAAACATTCTGAAGGAACACGCACGTTCGATCAGGGAGCAGCTGAAGCTGTTGGACAAGCGGTAGGTGTATCAGTACTTCCAGAAGCCGACTTAATTTGTGCTATTGGGTCAACTTAGGGTCAACTAACAGAAAAAGCCCCCGTATTTTTACGAGGGCTTCTCTAGCTGTATTACTCGTGATTTAAGTTTGTGAAAACAGTGGGTCAGTTGGATGAATTGATCTATCCCACTTACGTTATTTTCTCAAAGTTCGAGTGTGATCAGACGGTATCGGACTGATCACACTAACAGGGATGAATTTATTTCCATTCCCACAGGTCCCATGAAGCGTTGCCTTCAGGGTCGACTACCCAGTCATAAACTACTGCGGTTCCGTTCAGGCTTGAGAGTGATGGAGCGGAAGTTTGAAAGTACGCCATCCCTTTAAAACTGGTTCCACCATCTTCTGTGAAAGTCCCGATACCGGTCGCTGTGAAAGTTGCTACCCCATCTGCAGCCATAACTACTCCCTGGTTAGGACATTCTCCGTAAAGGGTTCCATCTGCTCTCAT
>JAPKCH010000102.1 GCA_026421185.1 Dehalococcoidia bacterium
AAACGAATTAATCGAGTTATTGAACTCATCGAAGCGGGCGAACCGGTCTACTACACCGGTATCGAAGAACTCACATACGAGAACGGTCTGAAGCAGGCAAGCACATGGGCCGACTTCCTTATTACCGACTTCGAGCACCATGCATTTGATGTAGCTGGCCTTACCGCATTCATGAAGGGTCTCGTCGATGGCGGGCCTACGAAAGCCGGTCACCGCACACCTGCAGTAATTTCAACACTTCCTTCGAACTGCCGAACTATCGAAGAAGTCCGAGCAAACGCTTGGCAAGTACGACAGGTTCTTTCAGCAGGTGTGCACGGAATTCTCCACACACACGCCCGACAGGCCGACGCCGTTCGAGCGTTCATTGAAGAATGTCGATACCCATTCCACAAAGAGGGAAGAGAAGGTCTTGGCGAAGGTCAACGTGGAGCTGGTGGACAAAAACAGCCAGCTGAAATCTGGGGCGTAACACCTCAGCGATACACCGAGATTGCCGACCCCTGGCCACTAAACCCTGAAGGTGAATTGTTCATCGGGCTCAAGCTTGAGAATCAGGAATCTGCAGCAAACTCTGATGCTATTTGCCGAGTGCCTGGATTGGCGTTCGTTGAATGGGGACCTGGTGACATGGGAATGTCGTTCGGTATGCCGGATGCTCACGATCCACCGTACCCAGAAGAGATGAACCGGGCTCGTGAACAGATCAAGGCTTCTGCCGATCGCAACGGTCTCAAGTTCCTATCTTCTTGGAGCGACCCAAGCAAGACCGATGGCGAGAACATTCAGGTTCTAATCGATATGGGTGCAAACATCTTCTCCGGTGGCGGCGAGGAAAAGGCAACCGTTGGTCGCAAGATGACCAAACGCCAAATGCCCGTAGGCTGAGCGTAGCGAACACTTTCAAAGCTTAAATAAAAACCGGGTAGCCCTTACGAGCTACCCGGTTTTTATTTAAGCTTTATTTGACTACGAACGTTTACTCTCGTCCGAGTAGGTTCTTTACCGTTCCAACAACGTCTGCTGGCTGAGGCATGAACGCCTGCTCAAGAGCACTGTTGTACGGAACCGGAGAGTGAGGTGCAGTTACACGCTTTACTGGAGCATCGAGGTGATCGAACGCCTTATCAGCGATAATAGCTGCAAACTCTGATGCCATCGAAGCTCGAGGAGTGTCCTCGTCGACGATCACTACATTATTTGTCTTCGTAACTGACTCGATGAGAATGTCTTCATCAAGCGGTGAAAGCGACATCATGTCGATAACTTCAGCATCTATTCCGATTTCAGCAAGCTGTTCTGCTGCCTTCTGGCATACAACCGATGTGTACGACATTCCAACCAACGTCACGTCGGTTCCACGTCGCATGTAGCGGCCCTTACCGAGTTCAATAACGTACTCCTCATCAGGAACAAATCCTGTGAGGTTGATTAGCTTCTTGTCGTTCACGAGAAACACAGGATCGTCGTCACGAATTGCGGCGGCGAGCAAGCCCTTCACCGAATAAGGATCGGAAGGAACTACTACCTTGAGTCCAGGTATGTGCGCCAGCATCGAGTAAAAACTCTCCGAGTGCTGAGCGGCGTGACCTGTACCTGCACCTGAACGGGCAAACAGGGTCAATGGAACCTTGGTCTGACCACCGAACATGTAGCGACTCTTGGCTGCATTTGAAAGCAGCTGGTCGAACGCCACAGTTACGAAGTCGAAGTACATGAGGTCGACAACTGGACGCATGCCAGTAAGTGCGGAACCGACGGCTGCGCCTACGAATCCTGCTTCGGAAATTGGTGCATCGCGAACGCGTTCCACGCCAAATTCTTGAACCAACCCCTTAGTGGCAGCGAACGGTCCGCCCCACGCATCGAGTGGCTCTTTGGTGTCCTTGTCGAATCCACCGGAGATGTCTTCGCCCATAAGGAAGACATCATCGTCTCGGTTCATTTCAGCCCGAAGCGTGTCACGGAAAATATCTCGGAATCTTTTTTCCGAACCGGCAACACCCTCGTATCCAGGGCCTAGCGGGTTATTTGCTTTTGAGATCGTCATATCTGTTTCTACGTTTGTATTTCTTGGCACTAACTAATTAGGTAGGGTGATTACGTGGTTATCGCAGACCCGGAATTGGGTTCGAGTAGTTGACGTAAACATCGTCATACAGAGTTGATAGTTCAGGCATTGGGCTGCTTAAAGCGAACTCAACTGCGTGGAGCATTTCCTTCTCAATTTCGTCACGGATGCTCTTGAGCTTCTTCTCGGTCATCAACTTCTGCTTGAGAACCGTTCGCTCGAAGTGCTTAATGGCGTCCAGATTCTTGTAATACGCTTCTTCTTCTGGCTTTCGGTACTTGCTCGTATCGTCGGCGTGGAAGTGACCGTGGTACCGGTAAGTCTTCATTTCGATGAAGGTCGGGCCTTCACCTCTACGTGCTCGTGCGATGGCTTCTCCAGCTGCGTCATAAACAGCAAATACGTCCATGCCATCAACCACGACACCGGGCATTCCGTAGCCCTCGGCTCGTGATGCGATATCTTCAGCTGAAACTGCGTACCAAGAGGGTGTGGCTTCAGCATAGCCGTTGTTCTCGCAAGCAAAAATCACTGGAAGCTTCCAGACGGATGCGAGATTCATTGATTCGTGGAGCACACCCTGTGATGAAGCTCCGTCGCCGAAGAATGAAACTCCGACTGACTCATTCTCAATACCCTTGAGCTTTGCGGTCAAAGCCGCACCAACTGCGAGTGGAATCGAGGCCCCTACGATGGCGTTGGCTCCGAGCATTCCCTTAGAGAAGTCAGCGATGTGCATCGAGCCTCCCTTACCACCACACTGGCCTGTCGCCTTCCCGAAAACTTCAGCCATCATCTTGTCGGTTTCGAGACCCTTAGAGATACAGTGACCGTG
>JAPKCH010000048.1 GCA_026421185.1 Dehalococcoidia bacterium
TGTGTAGGCAACAGTGTCGGGAAGTTCAGACGGAGTCGTGTACCCGAACAATCGACGTCCTTCACCGGCGGCGTATTCGATGATGTTCATCGCCCGCTTCACTTCACCGGTGGAATCGGCGATCGGCTTACCTTCTTCGATCGTTATCGCTTTAGCCATCTCTTGGGCGCGTCGACCCATGATGTCGAGGGCTTTATAAAGAATTGCTCCACGTTGCGGCGCTGGCGTTCCTGCCCATCCTTTCGAAGCTGCGTCTGCTGCAGCGATGGCGTTTTCGGCGTCTTGTGGAAGGCTGGACTGAAATCTCGCAATAACTTGCGATGTGTGAGCTGGATTCACAACCGGGTATACCTGCCCAGAGATCGAGTCCTGCCACTTACCTCCGATAAAATTCTGATGGGTTTTCGCTGATGAGTTATCGGTCATTTTGATGGTCTCAGGTAAGTCATATGTATCGGTGCTGGTTCCAGCCACGCCGGATATTTACAAATATCTCGCTGGGATAGTACCCGTATAGGAGCCTTTCGGACTGGCGTGAAAGGCGATTCACAGATATTCTGACGCCGCGAATATCACGCGCACGCTTCTAAAGGGTAACGCGCACCCTTTTTGAAAAAACTAGCGTTTTAACTGGAGTAAATAAACGTATGTCACCCGCCGGTAGTTCAACCGTCACGATCCACACTTCGTCCACAGATCAGGTCTCAACCGATAAACAGGTTCAGGTTTCTGACTACGACAAGCAGCGTTTGGAAGACATTGGCTTCCTGACCAATATGACCTTTGTCTTGATGTGCAACTATCACCAAACAGGTCACTTCGGCGGCGGCACGGCTTATACGCCTTACGTAATTTCTTCTCACCTCGCTGGACCTGAAAACGGTGGAATGACGTTCGACTACCGTCGACCGAAACACCCTTTCGCAGATAAGTTCATGCTTGCTGGTGGTCACAACGCTCCTGTTACCTACGCAATGTGGATGCTCATGGGTGAAGCCCTTGACCGCAAACACAAAGAGACTGGCGACGACAAATACAAGGCCGATCCTAAAGCTTCGATGCTTGCTGTGGACGCCCTTGGATTTCGTCGTGGAGCCGGTGCACTCGCAACGATCCTCGAAGACAACGATCTTGCTGACCATCCTGCATTTGCTCAGGCAAAGATTCGCGGAATTCGAGCTCTATCGGGGCACTCCGAATCTACCGACCTCACGAACGACGTGAACGGTGGACCTTCCGGTGTTGGTATTGCTACCGCAGCTGGTAAGGCCGCATTCTGGGACATGATGGGCGCCGACTCATCTCTGAAAATTATCGGTCTTGAAGGAGAGTTCGCTCTTACTTCAGGTCACTCTCAGGAGTTCAAAACTCAGGCAGTTGCAAACCGAGTTGGTAAACGCCTTCGTGTGCTCATGTCTTACAACAACGCTGGTATCGATGACGAACTCATCGGTAGCGTTATCAAGGAAGATACCTACGACATTCCGAATCAGTGGTCATCGTACGGCTGGAACGTTTTTCGGGTCGACAACGGAACTGATTACGATCAAGTTGTCGCAGCCCTGAAAACGATGGAAGACTGGGACGAATCCGACCGCCGACCGATGATTGTTATCGGCAACACGGTCAAGGGATTCTGGCCTGGTGCTCCGGATGGTGAAGACCTTCCAGGTGGTGTGAAGCAGATCAAAGATCACGCAAGCCACGCTTACGGAATGCCTATGAACGGCGAATACTTCCAGGGGCTGGCAGCAACATTCGAAGAGAAATTCGGAGTCAAATTCGAAGGTGTTCAGGATGGAGCGGTTTCCGGTCGCGACAACCTTCTTCAGATGAAGACCAACATCGATATTGCAATGTCGGTACTTGAAAAGAATGGTCTAGGCGATTGGCTCGCCGACAAGCTCGTTGAACTTGGCGACAAGGTCAACGACAATTTGCCGCTTCGTGTCGATCACACAACAGATCCGTTCATGGACGAACGACTCCTCGTTAAGAATCTTCCGCTTGAAGCAACCACAGTAAACGTCGAGAACCCGGTTACTGGCGAAAAAAAGGACGTAGGCATCACGCTCTACGAACAGCCTGGAGCCGTAAAGGGAACCCGCCGAGCTATCTCTGAGATCATCAAGTACACGAACTACGTGACGGATAATCGTTTCGTAATCGTAGCTGCCGACCTTGCAGATTCGATCAACGTCAACAACGGTTCGCTTTGGGGGCACTACGACCCTATCGACAACATAGTGGGCACTCGACTAAAAGCTCCGATCCAAGAGGCTGGAAACGCCCTAACTGCGGTTGGTTTCACAAGTCAGTCACTTTCTACCGACCCCAAGCGATTCAACGGCGTGTGGTCGATTTCAGGTTCATACGGTGCTTTCACACCGCTTATGTATCTGCCGCTTCGTGTTTGGAGCCAGCAAAACCAAGATTCTCCGTTCCGATTGGGTGTCGCACACATCCTCGCCGGACACTCGGGCCCTGAGACTGCTGCTGATGCACGAACTCACTTTGGAATTTTTGCTCCTCAGGTTTGGAAGCTATTCCCGAAGGGGCAGGTAATCGTTCTGAGCTTCTGGGACTACAACGACGTTGCCGCTGGTTACTTCGCTGCTGCAAACATTGCAGCTCGAGATCAGAAGGTTGGCGTGATCGTCATGGAAGTCGCACGGCCGGACTTCCCAGTCGCAGACCGATCGAAGTTTGCCGACACCGACATCAACGCAGCAGCCAAGGGCTTCTACCTGATTCGTGACTACGAACCAGGCAAGCCGAAACACGGTGTTGTTGTTTCGCAAGGTTCGAGCTCGACAGTGAACCTCGTCGACATGTTGCCGAAGCTTGAAGAAGCTGGCGTAAACGTGAAGGTTGTCTCCGCGATCAGTGAAGAGCTGTTCGATCGGCAATCTGAGGAATACAAGCAGAGTGTTATCTCTGATGCCGAGAAGTTCAACATGATGGTCGTAACCACAGGAACTCGCCGAGTATGGCCTGTAACGGGCGTTGGGCCGATGACAGACGAGTACTCATTGACTTCTGACTGGGACAACCAGTGGTTGAGCGGTGGCACAGAAGACGACGTCATCAAGGAAGCTCACCTCGACAAGGATTCGATCTTCAACGCAGTGAAGCGATTCGCTGACGATCACGACACTCGATTGTCCAAGCAGGCAGCAGCCTTCAACGGCAAATAGTTCGGATCTGAACTAACGTTCAAATAGAAACAAACGAAAACGGGCGATGGAAGCAGTTCCGTCGCCCGTTTTTTTGTTTAAGGTCTGACTTTAATTAGATAGTTCTTATGCTTGTCTCAGATACTTGCCCAGCATTTCTCGATACTGCAAACCCGTAATTGATTCATGCGGTTTTTTCTTCTGACGGAAATGAACGTCGATGCCATCCCATCCATTATTTCTGAACTGATGATTACAGATAAGGCATACACGGGGGCGTTGGGTAGATTGACCAAATAGAGGACAAGATTTCACGCAAGATTTCACTGTAGCCCTCTAATTAGCTTCGGGCGTCATTGGATGACTTGGTCGCTAGCTGCAATGCGCGGCAGCCCCCCACCAGATCCCTCTCGATAGGGATTAGATCACGGCCTAGCTTCGATTGTAGACCTGTGGTTCGGGGGAGAATTCGACGTTTTCGTCTAGGGGGAACATTGGGCGGGCGCAGATTGTGTGACCTAGTGAGGGAAGGTCTGCGCTGGTGGAGCCGGGGGCGTCGACGTTTAGGTTGATTTGGCACCAGTCGTCGAAGAATTCAGGTTCGCATAACGGAGACTTCACGATGATCGAGTGGAACTTTTTGGGATCGAGTCCATTGGCGTAGAACGGAGCACGGTCGACTAGGTTGATGGGCCGTGAGAACACAACAAAAGTTATCTTGCCAGCTTCCAAAACAACCGTGGGGCCTGCTTGCTCGATGGACGGCCACTTCTCAAGCGGGAAGGTGCCGTCGGAAGCGGAAACAACCGTGGCTTTCACTTCAATTGGAGTGAATCGTCGGTCAAGATTTCCGCCGAGCTTCGCAGTAATTCTGCCGCCGAGACCCTTTTCAACCGCACGTACTACTGCCGATGCGTCGACAATTGGCACGAGTACGGTATGTGGGTAATCCTGTCGAATCATTTCGGCGACAATTGCGTTGCTGTCGCCGGAAGCGCCTGAGCTTGGAGCGTCGGCGGCGTCGGTGAACACAACGGGGCCTTTGAGCTTGGCGGCCTTGGCGACTGATTCTTCCAGCCGGTCGAGATCGGCGTGCATTTCAAGTCGGTTATCCCAGAATTCCTTGGCTGCTTTTAATGCAACTTCTTTGCCGAACTCTTCGTCGTTGTCGGTTACGACAAGCACCTGGCTACATAGTTCGGGAACATCGGTGAAGGGATTTCCGATTTGGAATCCAGCGTTGAGAATTCTAGGATCATTGTGAAGTCCCTTTAAGTAGTTAACTTGATTTCCGAAGAGGCCAGACTCTGTAATTAGCTGATTGCCTCTTACAAGGGCTGGGATTGGTACGCGAACTACTACTGGCTTAGCACCATCATTGAGTTGTCGTAGAAGTTGCTTAGCTGCACGTGTTCCGGTGTCGGCGAAATCGACGTGCGGGTATGTGTGATAAACCGCCACGCCATCGGCGTGTTTCAGCATTTTGGCCGTGGTTACGCCGTGAATGTCTTGCGTGTAGACGATAGGTATTTCTTCGCCAAGAATTTTGCGTGATTCTTCGAGCAGGTAGCCTTCGGGGTCGAGTTCGTTCTCGGCGCTCATCGATCCGTGCATGGCGAACAGGGCACCCGCAATGTTGCCTGCGAACGGCTTCAGCGCTTCAAGAAATTCGCTTGAGATTCGTTCCCATGAAGCTTGATCGAGCGGGCCTGCGCTGGTTGCGCCGGCGGAATACGAGGAGATGATTTCGATATCGCTGTCGCTCTTAAGAACTTCGACCATCCCAGCGATTTCCGTGTTCTTACCGATTTTGGTTTCGATGACTTCTTCGCCAACCGCAATGTTGAAATCTTCGTAAGTGCTGAATACCGGATTAAAGGTCGAAACCTCCTGTGCCGCACCTGCAATCAATATACGCTTGGTCAAATTAGGGGCTCCTTTGAACTTAGTTTTGTTGATGCGAAGCGAAAAAGGCACCGCTTAGATTCAAGATTCAACGCCCACATATTTTGCGCTGCCTGACATCTAAATGGGAGGCGAATATGTGATGAAATCAATTCGAATGTACCCTTTATGAGTACCTCGTAAATAACCAATACGTGGGCGACATTTACCCCCTAGTAGGGGATGACTAGGTACTAATTCGGATTCAAAGTTTTGTTTGTAGAAGTTTGAAGCGCCGCACCTACAGATCGAATCTAAGGAATAATCGAAATGCTCTCGATAATCAGTACTTGTAGGAACTCTACCGGCGACGGTGTTGGTGCGACCGCCATCTGGTGACGCTATCGATAGTGTGCTCGGTGCTTTTTATTTAAATGGTGGAGCTGCGGGGAATCGAACCCCGGACCTCGTCATTGCGAACGACGCGCTCTACCAACTGAGCTACAGCCCCATATCCGTAGTAATTGGTACGGCAATTTGAACTCGGAACCCTGTCAGGCTAGCAAATAGATAGTCGGAAATCTCAAACTCCTATGAATCTATAGTGAATATAGTGCTAGTATTTCGCCGGTTATACAGGAATCAAGTGTCCATACAGGCTCCAGAGTTGGAAGCTACCCAAGACGCTCTATTGATCATATTACGAGGTTCGAATTGCTCAAGCACTTTCAGGTCCCGGATGACATCGCTGTTCGAGTAGATGTAGATAAGCTGCGCTCTGCCACCGAACAGGTATTAATGAAATGTGGCGTTCCAGAAACGGAGGCCAAACTCGGTGCGGATGTACTTCTGTTCGCCGATGAAAGTGGAATCGATACTCACGGAGTGTCGAACATGCTGCGGGCCTACGTCGCCGGATACAACTCGAATGCGTCGAACCCAACTCCTAGTATGACAATTGTGAAGGAAACACCATCTACTGCGACTATCGACGGTGACGGTGGACTTGGTTGCATGATCGCTCCTAAAGCGATGGAAATTGCAATTGCCAAGGCGAAGGCTGTAGGAACCGGTGTGGTTGCCATTCGTAACTCAGGTCACCTCGGCGCTGCCGGATACCACGCCATGATGGCGGCTGATCAGGACATGATCGGATGGTGCATGACTGCTGGTGGTAAGGCGATGGTTCCGACGTTTGGCGCAGAACCTCAGCTTGGAACGAACCCGATCGCTTTTGCTGCTCCCGGCCAGAATGAACCAACGTTCATGTTCGATGCAGCGATGACTTCTATTGCTGGGAACAAGATCGGTCTTGCAGCTCGAATGGGGAAGGAGATGTCACCGGGCTGGGTCGCCAATGACGATGGAACCCCCGATATGGATGGTGGTCAGTTCACGGAACTCACTCTGGGTACTACGCGAATGCAACTTCCGATGGGCTCAACTCGAGAACTCGGATCGCACAAGGGCTACGGCCTGGGCGTGATGGTCGACATTCTTTGCGGGCAGCTTTCGTTCGCACCTGGATTCGGAACTCTTGCCCAACAACGACGTGCCCACTTCGTTGCGGCGTATTCCGTTGATGCGTTTGGTGATGTGGACGAGTTCAAAGAGAACATGGACGGTATGTTGAAGGGCTTAGCTGCTACCAAACCAATGCCGGGCGAAGAACGTGTTTTTTACGCTGGTTTGCCTGAGCACGAGACTAGGATCGAACGACGAGCTAACGGTGTGCCTTTGCACCCTGAGGTAGTCGATTGGTTCCGAGATATTTGCGCAGAGTTCGAGATTGATTTCAATCTGGCGTAGGTGTGTTGGTGTTTAGCTAAATACGCTGAAGTATGAATCGAAGAACCGGGCCGTATTGACTGTCTTACCGACATGATGCGGCCCTTTCGAGTGCGGTGACCATACGGTCTCGCCATCATCACGATCAGAGGTTCGTTTTATGATCGATGTACCGCTTTCGTATTCGCATATTGAATCATCGAAAAGTGTGACGGCTGCGAGAGGATCGTGGAACTTCAACTCTTCACGAGCTGAAAACCAAACTTCCGACATCTCATAAACCGGCTTCAGCAATGGGTGCTGGAAATGCTCTTTCACCTGCGTAGAGTCCATAACTACTTGGTTCGTCACATCGAGTCCGAGTGAGGTGTGGCGATGCACAGCGGTCGAGTAGATCACATGCGCCGCCGTTGGGTCACAATGTGCGTTCCACTCTGAAGTCGGTAAATCTGAATCATCGGAGAATCGCCCGATCATCATATGGAGTGATTTCAGCAAAGCGGCTGTTTCTGGATGCTGACTAAACAGTCGAGCGACATTAGTCATGGGGCCTACAGCTAGCAGTGCTACCTCGTTGGGATTATTGTGAATCGTTTCAGCCATGAATTCGACTGCATCTTGATCGCCGAATTCTGTGTCATGCGGCCAATTCGGTAGCACCGACGTCTGAGGCACAAGTGGTTGCCGAGTTGGACCGTTGAGCCGGTCTTCGTAGCCGGGAATGATCGGCACATCTCTTCCTGCAGTTTTGCAGATGGCACTTGCGAGCTGTGCACGTTCGACTGGCTGCCCGGAGACAGTCGTTATTCCCAGCAGGTCGCATAGTGGCTGTGCGAGTAGATATGCAAGAGCAACCGCATCGTCGATATCGGATCCGATGTCGGTGTCGAAGATAACTTTGATCTTGTCGTTACTTGATTGATTCAAATCACCCTCGATGGCAAATCCTCTGAAACGTACTGGCTACTTACGAGTACGTCGGTGTATAGGTCGCTTTTTCACAGGTTCGACTTCTATCTTAACTTTGCCGAAGATTTCACTTTCGTTATCGAATGACTTAGGTCGTGCCGGTGTTTGCTCGCGTTCGTAATAAACGTCACGAGCAAGACCGAGTACGACAGAGAATTCTTCAGGAAGAATGGCTTCTACACCCTGAATACACACGGTTTGCTCTTCAGCCGTAAGAGCGGCGAAACCACCGACAGCGTGCGACATCAAATCGAGCGATAGTGCCTCAACGATTCGTAGAAAGGCAGATCGCAAAGCTGGCGTACTTGAAGATAGTTCTTCTACATCGTCCAGAATTCCAATCGTTCCGGCGCCAAGCTCAGTACTTTCGCTCGGAATAATTCGATTGAGGACTTGGATTAGTGTGACTTTGTCGGACTCTGATAACGATCCGTCTTGATTTGGCATGCTTATTATAAGTTCGAAATATAGGCTAAGAAGGTAAACCTACTAATAGTTGAGATTAGTGGTGCTGGATACCGTACGAGGTGTTGACCGATTTTGGAAGATACTACTGCAAGCGATGATGGCAGATTGCAATTAATTCGAGAGGCCGTTTGTGGATAGATTTAGTTCTACATGGGGATCTTGACGATGCTCAGTTCGAACTGCTCTAATATATTTCAACCAGATGCCCCGTGCGAAAAAACCTTGCTTGAACTCACGTGTTTCATGAGACTTCCAGACTCGCCGGATAGCGAATGATCGTTGGTGGCTATTTGCGAGAACGGTTCCTCGCCGTACCCTGAAGAGTCATTAGTTATCTCGTCGCAACAATTTGAATGATAAAGGGAACTTCGATGCTCAACGGAGTGCTAGCCGGATTCGGAATAATGATCGCTTCAATGGTGATTCCGATTGTTCACTACGTAGCAGTGCCGCTTAGTCCGTTCATTGCGGGATTCATCGGTGGCGGTATCGCCAAGATTGATCAGGACGGCATCATAAAGTTTGGCGCCCTTATGGCCGGCCTAATGCTTGTTCCAACGTTCGTCATGATGATCGTAAAATTTGTATTTGGCGTCGACGAAGTGATCGGCATACCGACGATGCTCGGCGTATGGGTAACGGCAGCACTTGTGCCGTACACATGGTTTGGCACTACGGTTGGCGCAATGGGCGGCTACTACATTCGCAAGAACCAAAAATCAGAAGAAGATTCGGCTTCGAAGTAACGGTTAGTTCGTTAGATTTTGGTGTAGTCCAGACTAGAGTGAAGTTGCCATTTCGCGAGTGGCTTGATGCGCAGCGCGTTTTCGTTGGCGAGTTAGTTTAGGATCCGGGGATACAACGATTGGTCCGATCGCCTGACGAGCGATGCTATCACTGACACTTCCGAAGAGAGTCCGGCGCAAACCTGAGCGCATCATTGATCCTGAAACGATCCATGAACCTGGATGTTCCGACTGCAGTTCTATAACTTGCTTCACGAAATTGTTAGAACCCTGCTGGATTTGGACATCAATGTCGTCTGAAGTAAACATGTTGATTAATTCATCTTCGACGGTACCGGATGAAGCAGATCGTTCAAGAACGATTTTTACTTTTGACCGACTTGCTCCTGCGAGGGCACTAGCGATTGGCAGTGCGTAGTCGGAAGACCCACGAGTGCAAGGAACAATGATTGTCTTGGGTGCCAAAGGTGGCGCACCGTTAAGCGTGGCGTGGTGGGGATTGACGATCAGCAGCGGTACCGATGTAGTACGCCACAGATTATCGAGTAGGCCATGGGCAAAAAATCGGTGTGCGCGTGATCGAGCTGTTGTTGCGATTGCCACCATTCCGAACGAACTGGTGGCTGAGCGTGAGGTAATCATTTCTGGCGCATTGCCGGTAGCGATGCCCCAGCGAGACTTCACTCCATGAGGACCGAGTCGGCTAACAACTTCTTCGAGATAAGCTGCTGCGAGCGTTGTACCGCGGTCGTGCGGAGCATCAGGGTACTGAACCTGCCCCGGTCGAGCTCCGCGTGCTGGGTGCGTTGGTGGAAGGCTGTGAAATAAGGTTATTTCGCCGGCAAACCAATCGGCCAGCATCGAAACGAATGGAAGTACCTGTTCGGATCGTCGGTATCCGTTCAGGGGCACCAGAACCCGATCGAGATTTAACGAGTTTCCACGACCGACGGCCAAGCGTCGGATTTCACCCTGAGTCCGTGAATTCAAATCGATCTGTTGAGTCATCGTTCCTCTATCAGAGCGAGTTTATCGCTTTCATAAACAATGCAAGACGATTGACTTGTTCGCTGATTTGGATGTTTTCGCCTTCAGCGTGCGGGTTTAGACCCTTAGAGCCAAGTCCGTCGGCTGAAGGGACGCCCATTGCAGCTGTTAGGTTTGCATCGCTGCCACCACCTGTCGATTCTTCGGTAAGTTCGAATCCGAATTCGTTTGACCATCTGATAAGTTTTCCAGCAAGTTCTGCTAATTCAGGTGTTCGTACCATCGGTGGTCGGTGGAAATTTCCTTCGATCTTGAGAGTCGTTCCCTCGATAGATGGTTTCAGCGCTCTAAGCTTTGCTTCTAATAGTTCAGATTGATCGAGAGTTTGGACTCTGACGTCGACAGTGATCTCCGCGTAGGCCGGAATCGTGTTGCGGGCTGATCCCCCAGACACGATTCCGGAGTTGATGGTGATGCCGTTTGGCCAATCATTCAATCCCTGAAGCTCGATAACGGTGAGTGCGAGCTGATGAATAGCGGATGCTCCACGTTCTGGGAATGCGCCAGCATGACTTGCTTTGCCTGCAATGTAAATCTTGAATTCACCCAAACCTTTTCGTTGAGTCTTTAGCGCACCCGCGCCCGCCTGTCCGGGTTCCATGATGAGTGCATACTCTGCACCTTTGGCCGATTCTTCCACGAGAGGTCGAGAAGAAGGGCTGCCTACCTCTTCATCGGTGTTGAAAAGAATTTTTATTGGACGATCAGGCCATAACCCTTGTTCTTTGAGGGTTTGAAGTCCGATGATCGTCGTTGCGATTCCAGCTTTCATATCGAGTACGCCGGGTCCGTACATTCGGCCATATTCTTCGTAGTAGCCCATGCGTTCCAGCGTCCCTAAAGGCCACACGGTGTCGAGGTGCCCAACGATGAGTGCATGCTGGTCACTACCACCGGCACTCGCTGGCCAGTCGGCGGTTATGTGATCACCAAAATCTTCTTGTGGGTGAACTTTTACGTCGCCACCGAGCGATCGAAGTAGATCGGCGGCAATCGACGAGATGTGGTCGTTAGCCGGCTTGTCACTGGTTGGTGTTTCGATGAGAACGAGCTTTTCTATTAGTTCGAAAAGATCTGATTCTTTAGATTTAGCGAGAAATAGCCAGTCGGTCAAGTTACGTTCCTATACAACGATGTTCGTTTAGTTGCACGGATTGTAGGTCGAGATGGCTAGCATTGGGTCGATTACTTCAGCTGATTAGCCGTTTGATATCGCTTGATCGAGCGCAATGATAAGTTCTGGCTTCGGTGCGAAGTTTTCGAATCGGTGTGTGACGATACCCTTTGAATCGACAATGAAAGTCCATTCCTGAGAAGACAATCCCCATTCGTCGAGTATCGGAGTGAGCTGTGCTTTGTTCAGATCGCCCTGGATTTCGTGCGGATTCGTGTAGAGATCAATATGCACGAAATCAACTTGCTCGCCGTAGACCTCTTGTAGTTCACTAGCGACTTCTACTTGGGGACCACATACAGCGTTCGTGCAGAATGCGGGGCTTGCGAACACGATTACCAACGGCCGTTCGCGTTCAAGTGCTTCGGCTACGGAGTATTCATATAAGGCGGGGACTCGGAGGTTTCCGGTGGTTAGCTGAGCGATGTTTTCAACGCTTGCCAATGTGCGACTTTCGCTGGAAGGTGCTTTTTGTCCGACCGTTACCGAATGAGCTTTCTCTGCGACAGTAAAACGAACTTCTACATGCGCTTTAGTTCCGTTGGGGCGAGGGATGTAGGCGAAGACCGACCACAACCCTGATCGGTTGAATTCGATATCAGTTGAGTGGATTCCACGAGTTCCGAACGGGAATTCGTAATAACGACCGAGTACAGAAGTCGATGTTCCAACGTCGGGTTCAAAGTCGTATCCGTTAGGGAAGTGATTCGCTGTCAATTTAACGATTGGGAATTTGATTAGGCCGATTTTATCACTGAGAACAACTCCGAAACGTTGAACTCCAACTCCAAGATCAGGAGTCGCTAGTTCGAGATCGATCTCGTCGGAAATGACCGTCCAGCTACGTTCCAGCTCTACGAACTGCGAAAGACCTGCTGGTTTATCAGTAACCTGAACGGAATTTTGTGTCTCAGCAGGAGGTGATACTTCCTGCTGATCATCGGATGTTGCGCACGCTACTAACGTAATGCTAGTCAGAGATAGTATTATTATTACGAACTTGGTTCTCTCTATATTCACGAATACCGACAGCACTAAATACCGCTTTCATTTACGCCGAACGTGAAGGCAAAGATTGCGAAATCGTCGGAGTTGGAAGCCAACTTAATGATGTGTTGACCAAATTCTGGTGTTTCCAAGAATGCGTAAAGACGTGGACCATCCACAGTGAAATACGACCGCCCATCGTCGTCGAACATTATGTCCAGCCCCGCCTCATCCTGATTCAACGGACGGTCATCGATCTCAACAAATACGTTGAACGGTTCGGTTCCTTCAGGGTTGACCACAACGTTCGCACTGCGCCCAACGAACTGCATCGCTATGTGGTCTTCGAGATTCTCGGTGGATCGTGCGTGCATGATCGACTCAGGGCCGTTGGTCCAGATTCCTTGTAGATACCACTGCTGAGGCGTGTAGTTACCGTCGTCGAAGTACTCACGAGTTGAATCGGGCTCGATGTAGTAGCCCTCTTGACCAGCGTAGAGACCAGATTGAACGTAGTTTCGCTCGTATCCGCCGTAGAGTTCTCGAGTAATGCGATCTGCGGCAGGATCGCGATCGGCATTGTTGATGCTTCCTAGTGGAATATCTGATACGTCCCAGCCTGCTGCGTTGAGAGCTTCTTGGATTTCTCGTTCGGTTTCTACATAAGATCCTTCACCGAAATGTCGATACGTCAGTTGCCCATCGATATCTATGAGGTACTTCGCAGGCCAGTATCGATTGCCGAAGGATTGCCAGGTTTTCATGTCGTTATCGAGGACAATTGGCCAATCGATGTCTTCTCTAATTACAGCTTCTTGGACGTTGTCGAAGTCCTTTTCGAACTCGAATTCAGGTGCGTGGACTCCGAGAATGACGAGTCCGTGGTCGGCGTACTTTGCATGCCACTCCCTTAAAAACGGAAGTGTTCGCAGGCAGTTGACGCAGGTGTAAGTCCAAAAATCGACCAGTACGACTTTATTTTCAGCAGTTTTTTCGGCGATTTTGAATCCTTCAGAATTCAGCCAGTGATTGTCACCGTGTATTTCTAATACGCCTTCTGAATATGTAGGCAAAGGAAGCGGGCGCGTTGGAGTGACTATTGGTGTGCTTGCTGCTTTTGGAGCTTGAGCTGGAACTTCTGAAGTTCGGCTGACCACGACCTGAGTAGGTGCGTTGGCTGGGTCTAGATCACCGCCACATGTGATTGCAGCTATGGCAGTAATTGTAATTAGTCCGAAAATAATGAATGAATATTTTGGAGAATTCATACGTAATAGATTAGGTAATGCGCTTTGGCGAAAAATTATAGTAGTTCAGCCTATACGGACTGGAAATGGCGAACCTTCAGATGTGTATACGGGTGCTGTGTACCAAACGGATTTAGTGACTACCGTCAGATTTGGTCGATAGTCATAGTGGGTTGTATTACGTAGAGGGCCTAATTCTCATACCGATATTTCTTTCTTAGTGAAGTGAAATAACGGTGTGACCTAATTTCGTGATC
>JAPKCH010000049.1 GCA_026421185.1 Dehalococcoidia bacterium
TATTGATATCGCAGCTAGAACGACGAGAAGTAATAAGAATTTAATATTGTGCATAGCGAAAAATTACCACAAAACGCGGACGGTTTCAATGAGAATCTCACGCCGTTATGGAACTGCCTTGCTACTAACGAAGGATCAGCGAGAACAGCACTGAGCTTCGGAATGGAAGAAGGTCCA
The DNA here is from genome assembly GCA_026421185.1 of Dehalococcoidia bacterium. Lineage (GTDB taxonomy): Bacteria > Chloroflexota > Dehalococcoidia > Lucifugimonadales > Lucifugimonadaceae > Lucifugimonas. Next base: position 178 of record JAPKCH010000049.1, read on the forward strand.
CCTCAACGTGAATCCCAATGGCGATCAGGATGGGGTAGAGCCGTCGTCGGGACTTTGGAATCAGACCCGGAACCTCGGCAATAACTCTGATGTCGCTGTGTGGGAACGAGCATAGATTGCCTAGTAATTCAGTGTCTCCACTGCTGCAATTGCCTCATCGGCGTCAATCGCTTGTGCATATCTCAAAGTAGTTTGTGGATCAGTGTGACCGGCGTATCGCTGAACCGATCTGAGTGGCACTCTAGCTCTCAGTAGTCGAGTGATCGCTGTATGACGGAATCTGTGTGCGTATAGACCGTCTGTGAACACTTCAGGGTGCTTACGCTCCATACGAACGAACAAACTTCTCATTCCATCTCTGGCGAGCCGATCACCCTCGAATGTCTGCCAAAGTGCTCCGTTCGTATTTCCTCGCCTATCGAGGTAAGAGTTCACAGCTGACAATCCCGACTCTCCAATAGTTACAACTCTCTGTTTACGGCCTTTACCAGTGACCATGATTCGCCCGTTGTCTCCAATATCATTCACGTTCATAGACAGCAGTTCTGAGGCTCTCACGGCAGAGTTGAGCAATACCGTCAACATAGCTCTGTTGCGAAGCCTGAGCAGACCATCCGTGCCACTGTCGATGGTTTGGAACATCTGCTCTATCTCTGAATCGGAGTACTCAAGTGTCTGTGCCTGACTTCCCTTTACTTTTATTCCATTGACCGGGTTCTTCCACGTGTCAGAGACATCGCAGGTTTCGCCTACATAGCTGAAGTATGTCTTCAGTGTCTGGTGATAGAGCTTGATGCCGCCAGCATTCAATGGCCTCGCCGGTTGTGAACGCCCTTTGCGAACGTGCGCAAGGAAGGCAGATACATCGGCACGTTCCACCATTCGTACATCACTTACCTGTCGCTTCTCGCACCACATCACGAATGGCACAAGTTTGCCTCTGTAGAACTGAACAGTGCTTGGTGCCAAGTGACTGCCCCGATCTGCGATGAACTGCTGCAACAGCTGCGCTGGGTGATGCTTTGACAAACCTCTAGCGGGTGCCTGAAGCCACTTCTTCAATATTCTAGTGAATTGCTTACTCGGGTTGCGGTGACCATTTAGCACCATAGATAGGAGTGACGGCGGTACGGACAGCTGTATTGCTAGCTGGCGCACTGACAGACCGAGCGATATCCTTCGAGAGTCGATTTGTTGGAGCATTTTGTGAACACTTAGCCTTTCTGACTGTTCACAAAAGTCGCAATTGACGGGGGGAAGGTAGCTTGAAACAGCTAACCTGAACTAAATAATCCAACATGCCCCTGTAGCTCAGTGGATAGAGCAATGGTTTCCTAAACCATGTGCCGCGTGTTCGATTCACGCCAGGGGTACCATTTTGATCTACAACAAAACGCCCGCAGGAATTATCCTGCGGGCGTTTTGTTGTAGATCAAGCGGTCGGTGTTTTACTTGTCGTTTGCTTTCTTCCACTCTTCGTACTCAGGCCGAGCTTCATCAGTCAATGGGTAGTAGAGGCGAAGATCTCCGCCCTGTTCCAGCTTCTGTCGGCTGAACTCTTCCCACTCAGCGTGCACTTCACCGGCCTCAGCAAGCTGTTCAGCGAGATGAACCGGAACAACAACCACGCCGTCGTCATCAGCAATGATGATGTCGCCAGGCGCAACGTATGTACCGCCAACAGCGATTGGAACGTTTACTGCGTAGGGGAAGATTTCGGTCTGCGTATGGAAGTTTGGCGTTACACCCTTCAACCACAATCCCAGTCCTTCTGGAGCTTCGGGGTAGTCACGTATGCAACCGTCTACCACTACGCCGATACCGCCGGCACCCTTGAAGTAGGTAAGCATCATGTTACCGAACACGCCACTGGTCATGCTGCCTCGTGCATCGACGACGACAACGTCGCCTTCTTGCGTGCCGTACAAAACGTGACGGTGAAGCTGAAGCTCAGGATCGGTGTACTCGCCGTCGACGTATACGTCGTCACGTTTTGGCATGAACTGGAGAGTTGCGGCAGGTCCAACAATCTTCTTACCTGGAGTGTAAGGAGTCGGTCCGGGGATGAAGCAATTCGAAACGCCCAGCTTATTGAGGTCACCAGCAGCCGTAGCTGAACTGACGTGCTTGTAGAGCTTAGCGATCAGCTCTTTTGACGGACGCTTAATGTCTTGAATATCTTTAGGGTCTTGCATCGAGTTCAATAGTTCCTTGTTCTTGGTATCTCACCAAGCAATTTCCATGTTTGTCGGCACTTCACATTTATATCTAATCGATCAGAATGACGTTAGTGGTGACGGAATAACTTCACCACTTTGATCAAAGTAGGAAATGCAACGAGTGAACACTAAACATCGTTTGGTCTCACCGCAAGTCCACAGGAAAATTCCATACTGATAATTCGGGGCTAATAATTTTGCCTCGAATCACCAATCGATAAATTTCATAGAAACTACAACAACGAATGCGATCAAGATGATCGCCGTATCAAGCCCGGCAATACCGCGCTGTGACGAATCTTCGTGCCTGTCCTAAACATATGAGATGGCTCCTCAAGCACTTCAAGATTATTCATCTCTATAAATACCGATTGGTCTATAAATGAAGTAGCCAGTTACCCGTCATTCCATTTGCTAACAGTCCGGTTCAGGGCACATATATTTATAACCTGCCCCCTTCCTTCTGACCTCATGGAATCGCCCAACCACTCCGATGGGTTCACCACCAATATATGGCCACGCGGACGGTACTGGGGGGCCGCCCGCTACTCGGTATGCTACTGAGATTCGACTACACCGTTCCGATACCAACTCGCTGGAATCGATGTTCATTTATTTGAGACGCTGTGCGTACCAGCGCGTGTCATTGCCGAACGACAACGACATATACGGGAATCGTTACCAGCCGGGGTTCACATCACAGCGGAGTTGGAGAATTCGAAGTGCGTCTCGGTACTGAACGGCTTGCTCTCGACCACATAACGTAACGACGCCTTTACCCGTGTTGTGAGCCTCCAGCATGATCAACGTAGCATCGGTAGTCGACATATCAGGAAACGTCTTAATCAACGCCCAGATCACATAATCCATCGAATGGTAGGTATCGTCGAACACCACAACCGCCCAGCGATCCGGTCTCCCGGCAGAAGTTTCGCTAACTTCAGCAGGTGTCTTAGTACGTCCAATTTCAGGCTCGGAAAATGACACTAGATCGCCCACGCTGTGACACACGACACGTTCGTCGCCCTTGACACCGATACTCAACAGGAAGAATCTTTTCCGGCAATCATTTTTACTAGTTGATTCAATCACTCGAAACGAAAGTCCTTCATAAATGCGAATTACCGACATCAAGCCATTCCCAGTATGGGTTGGCACACGAAACCAAATGTTGGTCAAAGTAGAAACAGATGAAGGCATATACGGTTGGGGAGAATCCGGGCTTTCAAGCAGAGAGATCGGTGTAAAAGGAATTATCGAACACTACCGTGAATTCCTGATTGGGCGCGACCCTATGCAGCGCGGAGCACTCTGGCAAGAAATGTATCGTAGCCAGTACTTCGAGGGCGGACGAACGCTCACAGCCGCAATTTCAGCAATTGATATCGCCCTTTACGATATCGTCGGTAAAAAACTCAGCGTACCAGTATACGAACTGCTCGGTGGTAAAAACCGTGACTATGTTCCTACATTCGCAACCGGCGGTGGTAACTCTCCAGAAGAAATGGTAGAGATCGCTCAGAAGATGATCGCCGAAGGCTTCGACTGCTTCCGTCTTCACCGCGAAAACGAAAACGAGTCTGAAGGAATCTTTGAACCACGAGAAGCAATTGCAAACGCTGCCGAGGGCCTGATCAAGTCAAGAGAAGTTCTAGGTCTACGCCCTGTAATCGGATACGACTTCCACCACCGGCTCTCAGTAGCCGAAACGGCTTCTTTCTGCCAGATGATGCCCGAACACACGCTCGACTTCCTCGAAGAGCCTATTCGTGACGAAACGCCCGAGGCATACGAAACACTTCGCACAATGACGAACATGCCGTTCGCTCTCGGTGAAGAGTTCGCTTCTAAGTGGCAGTTCCTTCCTTATATCGAAAAAGGACTCGCCAACTACATTCGAGTCGATATCTGCAATGTAGGCGGAATTACCGAAGCAATGAAAGTGGTCGGCTGGTCGGAAGCTCACTACATCGATCTCATGCCACACAATCCACTCGGCCCTATCTGTGTAGCTGCAACTGCTCATATGAGTATGGCAGCAGCCAACTTCTCGTGGCTTGAAATCCGTGAATCAGCAGGCGAAGACAACGGCTTCTACTCGAAGGAAGTCTTCCCGGTTCAGCCCGAAGTAGTACCTGGCAAAGTAACCGTTCTAGATAAACCCGGACTGGGTGTCGAAGTCGATGAAGAAGCTTTGACCGAGCCGTTTCACTATTCAGAAATGCCACACCTAAAACGAAACGACGGATCACACACCAACTGGTAGGAAACAACAACCCCTCTTCTTTAGGGAAGATACCATGAAGAGGGCGGATTTCAATACAGAGCCGAGTGACAAAGTCACGAACGCGACTAACGCAAAACGCACGGAGCTTACTCAACACATGAAAATTACAGATGTAAAACCATTCGCAGTCTGGGTCGGTAGACGAAACCAGATGCTCGTTAAAATCGAAACCGACGCAGGCATATACGGCTGGGGTGAATCCGGATTTTCAGGTCGTGAACTCGGTGTAAAAGGAATCATGGAACACTACCGTGAATTCCTCATTGGAAAAGACCCAATGGCCCGCGGCGGACTTTGGCAAGAGATGTACCGGAGCCAGTACTTTGAGGGTGGACGAACACTCACAGCAGCAATATCAGCCATCGACCTCGCATTGCACGACATCGTCGGTAAAAAGCTTGGCGTACCCGTATACGAGCTGCTCGGCGGCAAGCACCGACACACCATTCCAGTATTTGCGACGACTGCCGGCCCTTACGGTCCCGACATGATCGAACAGGCAAAAGAATTTATGGGACAAGGCATCAACGCATTCCGCTTGTCTTACGACAACATGGATATCCAGAGTGGCGGACTATTTGAGCCTCGTGAGTCGATTGCAAACTCTGCTGAATGGCTAATCAAGGCTCGTGAATCTTTAGGAAATCAGGCGATTATTGGAATCGACTATCACCACCGATTGTCACCTGCAGAAACAGCAAGCTTCTGCCAAATGATGCCTTCGCATACGCTCGACTTCCTCGAAGAACCAATCCGTGACGAATCGCCAGAAGCCTACGAAGCACTTCGTAAGCTCACCGATGTACCGTTCGCTATCGGTGAAGAGTTCGCATCGAAGTGGCAATTCCTGCCTTACATCGAACGCGGAATCACTCAGTACGCACGAGTCGACATTTGTAACGTCGGCGGATTCACCGAGGCAATGAAGGTCGCAGGCTGGGCAGAAGCTCACTATATCGATCTCATGCCGCACAACCCGCTCGGGCCAATCTGCACAGCGGCATCGGTTCACATGTCAGCAGCGGTGCCGAACTTTGCGTGGCTTGAAGTGAACATGGAACGTGCTGAAGATCCTGATCGCACCGTGTTCACCGAGCAGGTTGAATTCAATGGCAGCGGATACGTCGTCAATGACCGACCGGGTCTTGGTGTCGATGTGGACGAGAGCAAACTCACAGAACCGTTCAAGTTCTGGGAAGCTCCACATCCGCACCGAGCCGATGGCTCACACACAAACTGGTAAGTGGTTCAACAAAAACGATCCAGTAAACCTGATCATATGACTGGCGGTTGAAAGCAATTTCAATCGCCAGTTTTTTTATTGGCTGTTACATTTGGTTCATTCGAAAATGCACCCTAGTAAATTCATGGGAATCAAGCAAGCGAAAGGCTAACAACAGCGATGGCAGTATCGATCGATCTTAAAGGAAAACGTGGCGTCATTTGGGGCGTTGCAAACCAACGTAGCATAGCGTGGGCAATCTCAGAGCGACTCGCTGAATCCGGGGCTGAATTAGCTTTCACATACCTTAACGAACGATTGAAAGCCCCTGTAGAAAAAGCCACAGCCGGACTCGACAACCCAATCCTGCTCGAGTGTGACGCCACGGACGATGCTAAAGTTCAATCGGTCTATGATCACATCAAAGACAAGTGGGGCGAGATTGATTTCGTAGTCCACTGCATAGCCTACGCTGAACGAGATGATCTGGGTGGAGATTTCTCCGCCACCAACCTTCAGGGCTTCCGCACTGCACTAGAAACCAGCGCTTACACGTTAATGCCGGTTGTCGGTAGAGCAGCTCCTCTGTTTGGCGAATCAGGTGGATCGGTCATAACACTAACGTTCGACGCCTCACAGCGAGTCTACCCCGGCTATAACATCATGGGTACAGCAAAGGCTGCTCTTGAGAACGAAGCACGACAGCTTGCTGTTGAGTTTGGGCCCAGTAACATTCGAGTGAACGCGATTTCGGCTGGACCACTTCCTACCCTTGCTGCTCGAAGCATTCCAGGCTTCCGTGACATGACCAAGGCACACCGTGAACGATCACCGCTCGGACGTAACATCAACCACAAGGAAGTTGCAGACACAGCTTTGTTCTTGCTCAGCGATATGTCATCTGGCATCACCGGATCGATCATCCCAGTCGATGCCGGGTACGGCATCGTCGCTCTCTAGACGAGTCTGATAATAACGACTGATGTCAACAATTCCAACCGGACTCTCGGCGACTCGATCACTCGTAGTCGAGGGCTCCAAGCTGTACAGCCCAACTGGACAAGACCAGCACTCCGTTCTATCCAGCCCTGCGATGATCATGGAGATGGAACTCGCCTGCGTTGAAGCCTTGCAAAGCCATGTAGACGCATCCGTTGGATTCCACGTCGATGTAAAACACATCGCCCCAACTCCGGCAGGCGAAACCGTCGAAACGACTGCCATATTGATAGAAATCGACGGCAAAAAACTACGGTTTAAAGTCGAAACCAAATACGGTGAAACTGTAGTCGGAACCGGTACTCACCGACGGGCGATAGTCGATCTATAGCTCGTACCTGAACAATTACCTACTCAAGGAAGATGAAGCACGAAAGTTCATCGTTTTACTTTCGCATAATATGAATTCTCCGCTCCCAACCGTGGTTGCACTTGCCGGAATTTTTGGCATGAACGGCTTAGGTAACCTGAATCTATTTCCAACGGATAGTTAGGTGGTGGTACGAACGCCAAGCTTAAACCGAAGTCCCACTATCTTCTGGATCAGTCGCCGTTCGCAATTCGAGTAACGCACTTACGATATCTTCCTGCGTAACAATTCCTATGACGAAATCACCGTCCATAACTACTAGTTGATTTACTCGATGACGATCCATTGATCGAAGAGCTTCATTCACTGGTTCGTGTTTCGATATCACACGCAAACTACCGCTATTCATAACCTCGCCAATGGTGACCTCAGGTGCACGTGCAATCGGTACTGCATCAAGATCCTTCCGAACTACGAATCCGATGAGTTCACCATTATTTGCGACCGGCATAGAAGCCAACGAATTTTCAGGAAGTCCTTGATATGACATTTGGTCTACCGGGCAGCTGCTTTCGATCATCGGTGGCATCGGCTTAGTTGCCATACCAACTTCAAAATTCAAATAGGCATCTGTTCCGAAAGTTGCTTCGGTTCGGTTTGCTAGTTTAGCCTTCACTTCGTTTCGGCCTGATGACATTAGAAACCACCCGATGAGTGCGATCCACATTCCACCTACGACATCACCATTGAAAATCTGCCACCCACCCCAACCGATCAGGACAAAGAAAACAACTCGCCCAACCCGTAAAGCCACATTAGTCGCCTTCTTGGTATTACCTGTAACGGCCCACACCACGGAACGAAGAACTCGTCCGCCATCCATCGGGTATCCCGGCAGGAGGTTGAATACTGCGACCAGAATGTTCATCCAGCCGGTGAAGAACAGTACGCCATGATAAAGCTTCTCTTCGTTTTCATAAACCGAACCAAAATTGATCGACCATCCAAGAAGAATCACACCGATTACCAAAGACACAGCAGGGCCTGCGAAAGCGATTAGGAACTCGTTACGAGGCCGTGACGCCTCTCCTTGAATCTTCGATACACCACCGAACAGCAACAGGGTTATGCCGCTCACTTTTAGTCCTTGCGACAAAGCCACAAGCGAGTGACCAAGTTCGTGAGCCAGTACTGAAATGAACAACAACAGTGTGGTTATTAGGCCGGCGAGCCAGTATTGAGAGGTCGACCATGATCCGAAAAACGATGGATATGCAGTCGTTGCCAATGACCATGTGATGATAGCGACAGCGATCAGCCAAGTTGCATTGATTTCAACTGGGATTCCGAAAATCGTGAAAAGTTTTATAGAGCCACGCAATAGTTAATAAACTTTCTTATTTCAACTCTAAACACTGAATTTATGAGACGTAACCCTATACGTGCTCGCGTGCTACAGACCGGCCAATCAACGTAACTTGCGATAAATTAAAGTTATTGGTCTCCAATTTGGCGGTACTATCCCTGTGCGGGGCTGTGATGCACGAATCTAATTTACTGCCCAAAGGTTCAATTCGACTCTAATGCCCATACTCAGCTCCAACTTAAATATTCCACTATGAAATATTTCAAACAGCCGTTCTACGGATGGTGGATAGTTGGAGCGGGCGGAATTGTTCAGTGGTACACCTCGGCAGTGTTCTGGCGAGGATTCCAGGCGTTCGTACCCCACATCCTCGGAACGTTCGGATGGAGCGCAGGCGCAACAGGCGCAGCAATTTCGCTACAACGCAGCGAGAGTGGGATGATTTCGCCCTTTGTTGGCGTCCTGCTCGACAAGTACGGTCCACGGAAAGCGATGGCGTTTGGCGTCTTTGTAACTGGTGGTGGATTTATATTCATGAGCCAGATGCAAACGCTCTGGCAGTTCTATCTCGCCATCGCGCTGCTAACGCTAGGCATGTCGTTCGGAACGTTCATTGTGTTCGTTGTAACCGTCGCGAACTGGTTCGTTCGTAAACGGGCACGAGCGCTCGCCGCACTAATGTCATTCTCCGCGGTCGGTGGTCTTACTCTCCCAATTCTAGTCGCATCAATCGAAACTTTCGGTTGGCGTGAAATGCTAATGGCAACAGGAATTGGATTCTGGATCATCGGGTTCCCTGCGACCCTAGTTATGAGGAAACGTCCAGAAGATCACGGTATGCTTCCAGATGGTGGCCCTTCTGGCGAAGAAATCGCATATGCAGCGAAACATGGTCGAAGTTCTATGGTCAGAGAACACGCGATCACGATGCGTCAGGCGATTAAGTTGAGGTTCTTTTGGCAACTGGCAATCGTTACCAGTCTCGGTCAACTCGTCAGCTCAACAAATCTGTTTCACTTCTCAGCTCTATTGGAATACGGGATGACCACAGCGTTAGCGGCATCAGCGGCTGGAGCAGTTGCGATTGGGGACCTGTCTGGTCGAGCCGGAATAGCTATTCTTGGCGACAAATACGATAAACGAAAGATGTTAACTATCGCGATGCTCATGCAAACACTCGGTGTTGCAGGTCTCGCAGGCATCAATGCGGAAGTTCTTGGAGTAAATCTCGGGATGTGGCCGATGCCATTTTTTGTAATTTTCTTCGGACTCGGATTCGGATCGTCGATTCCACTTCGACTTTCAATACTAGGCGACTACTTCGGCAGAACTAGCTACGGTTCGATAGTTGGTTTGACCAGCTCCGTAAACGCTTTGTTTGGCGCGGGCGGACCACTGCTCGTTGGGCTGATACACGATGCCGAAGGCAGCTACAGGCTCGGTTTCACGACCCTGGCAATTGTACTGACAATTTCTATTCCGCTAGCAATGAGTCTCGAACCAGCCGGACGAGTTGCTGCAAAAGCGAGGCAACTAGCTAGGCGTAATTATCAAGATCGTAACCAGTTCGAACCGCCGAGTTAAGCGACCCGTTACGAGGTAGGGACATATACAGCAGTGAGCCACGTGACCTCTAACGGCTTATGACGTTTACTCTGCGGGCGACAAATGGGCCACTGTTTCGGCTCACCAGAACCACTACCGCAACTTCACCGACGTTAGGATCATCGCCCAAGAAATTTGTCGACCTGTCGACGGTGAACACTCGACCGTTTATCACCCAGTTATCGCCATCGATAGCTTCGATAACTCCCGAAACCGAAAATTCAACGATAGCGTTGTCCGGAGCCTCATCTTCGCGGGTGTTTCTACTCTCAACTTTGATCTGCAGTTTGATTGAAACAATTACCCCTTGATTTGAATCAAGTGAATCACGTATGAACAAAACCTCAGAAACTAACGTACTAATTTCTGAATTTTGTTCCCTAGCCTCGTTCAAGAGATCGGCTATAGGTCGGAATGAAGGTATTCGACGACCGTTCAAATGAATAGTTGAATCATCACCTAGCCACATATCGAACTTTTTGCCGTTAGCCAACTCTACTTCGATGAACCTGTTGTTATCTGCAACATCGATCAACGTGCCACGTGAATGGACGAAGTTGTCCGAAACTACTGAGAGTTTTTCGATAACCCCTGTCTTAATTACGTAGAACACGATATCAACATGGTCTCCACGTTCAACTTCTAGAAGCGACCTGATCGGCAATCCATCTTTTACCAGATTGTCGCCCAGCGGTATTTCAGACATTTTCAAGTCGATGATTTTTGTTTCTGAAGAATTACCCGACAGAACTGTTAACTTGCCTTCAACAACGTTGACGCTCGTGATCACACCCGACGCACGCCCGACTATCGGCATTTTGATCGAAATGATCGTGGCTACGTTGTACAGAGCACCATTTCTACCCGCAACTGCGTACACAGCGTTGACGATATTCATCCCGGTAGTCACGGCACCAAATTTAACTCGACGGTCATCCACTATCACCCATGTGTCGTCAGTAACAAGAACACTTAAGGATTGCCCATTGTCACCCGTTACTTGTATTCGAGACGGCTCCTGCCCAATGCCTGTGACCGTGCCAGAGAACTTAATATTCTTACGAGTCACAACCACCAAACTCGTGAGTTCACGAGATTCAGAACCAGGACGAGTCGCATCAACTACCAGATCGCCGATCTTCACGTCGTCTAAAGTCGACTTCTGACCATTCCGAACTATCGACGCCTCTTCACCAACATTTAGACGAATCAATACACCGTCTGTAGGGCGAATCGTTATGGCTGAAACATAGGGTTCAATCGATTCGACAATTCCCGATATGTGATCCTCATCTGAAGGTGCTGATGATCGTGCCCGAATCGCCAATGCTCTCAAAGTTACGTCGGTTCCGGTTATATGTGAGATCGAATCCGGATCAGACGATTCGAATTGGATATCCACAGCCTGACCTGATGCCAGCGCCAAAAGAACTGCAGATCGGCCATCGAGCGTAATCTCAGTTTCCTGGGTTACTTTCGCAGCGACTCGTGTTCCCTGCTTATCGTTCATAGCAATAACCACGCCGAGAGCATCCGACAAACTAGCGTCATCCTCGACTAGGATAATGACTCCGGTATACGCACGTTGCGACTCATGTTCGAGCACCGCTTCAAGTTCATCTACCAATCGTGGGGGGCGAACAATAATCGATAAGGCAGTGCGTACATTTCCATTGTTCGAGTACTTCACTACCAGTTCGTTTCCAGGCTCAACTAGTTTCCGAACATCGCCTAACATCTGAGGGTTTTCTATACTGGAAGATATTGATGCTAGGATATCTTTTGGTAGATCAACCATCGTTTCTTCAGGGTGATATCGGAAGTTGACAGAGAACGGGTCATAGTCTTGCTCACCGTTTGGAACGATAGTGAACGAATCCAATCCAACTTCATCAACGAGCACGCCGGTAACTCGTAGCTGAGGTTGTTCTTCGCCTCGGGCACGAGCCGTTGTTTGGTAAATACGCTGCAGTTCCTCGAAACGGCGTTGGATTTCTTCAAATTGCTCTCGTGCCTGTTCCAACTCCGCAGGATCAGTACGTCCTGAGTCAATTACACGTTTGATGGCTCGTGCGGTATTGTCTAAAGCCGATAAGTGCCTGCTTCGAGCATCGATTGCAATTTGGGCCAATCGATCAGATTCAGTCTTATCGCCAGCACTATCTTGAGCGTCTTGAATCCTCTCGACAGTCTTACTAGTAAGTTCGAATCCAACTGCAGTCAAAATACCGCTAGATCGATCTAGTCGAGCGACCATCGTGATTCCATCTCCAATAGACGGTGCGTCTATACCTGCAGGAATCAGCACATCAACAACCCCACCGGTAAGGGTTTGAATTGACAGCTGATCGACAAGCACACCGCTCACGATACCAACAACATGTTTTGTAGTTGGTTGAGTATTTGCGACACGAACGAGTGTCCTAATAGAGATTAGATCACCCTCAGCATTGCGGGTGGCGGTCGAAATAACACGATCACCCTCAGCCACTTCATCAACATTCGCTCTATTTGATCCGATTCGAAGTTCAGAATCTACGTCAAAATTGAGAGTGACCAGTCCTGAGTTTGATGCGACAACGATTGCGCTAGGCGGTCGTATTTCAACAGCTGTTCCAAACACGGCTTCGATCTCAGCCGCTCGAACCTCAGCACTAACGGTATTCGTGCCAAAGGCGATCAACACTAGAGAAAGCGCCAAAGCTATCGTCATTTGTGAACGGATAATTCGAGTGAAAAGATTTTCAGAAGACGTAAACATGCTGTGATTTATTAGGGCAGTCGGTACCTGCTCCCAATGGTTCAATTTTGGTCCTACAGTAATTACGTTTGTGTTACTTCTAAACATACTAGTAATCGAAGGAATCAATCTCAAAAGTGAATTGATCATGATGTTTCCTCCGGCGGGATCGAAATAATCGCCAGCGATGAATTTATCGTGCTGCCGTCCAGGCTACTCGCCACGACGTCAACGAAGTTCGGACCTGGATCCAACAGCAGCGTTAGTTCAAACGTGCCATCTGCCTGCACTTCAACAATCACATCGTTCACGCTAACAATCGCAGCTGCAGATGTTGCACCGCGCAACAAAACGGTTTCGCCTCTAACGATACTTTCATCGCCAATTCCTTCGAAACCCAAAGTCAAATTGAACGTCGTAGTGGAAAGAATTGGAACCGAAGTCGCAACAGGTGTACTAGTCGGCTCTGGAGTAGGCGTGGGCGGTACTGGTGTCGCCGTTGGGATCGGTGTCGGCAAAGTAGGTGGCGTCGCAGTTGCGACCGCTGTAGGTGCAGGTGCAGGTGCAGGTGCAGGTGCAGGTGCAGGTGCAGGTGTAGGTGTA
>JAPKCH010000050.1 GCA_026421185.1 Dehalococcoidia bacterium
CTTTTAATCCGCAGGTCGTGGGTTCGATCCCCACAGGGCCCACCAAACTCGATTTCAATAAAACGTATATGGTCAAGCCCTGCCGCTGACATCATCTATCGCTTCGAGCGAGGCTCTCACCGCTAACTCGGCTGAGCCTGGAGCAAATACGCTGACTCCTACTTCGTAACCGCCTTCTTCGTAGGCAATATCGGTTGGCAGGTAGTTGATGTGTCCGTTGCTGAATCCTGAAAATACCGTGTTCACCACTCCCGAACGCTTTTTGACCTCGTCGGCGAGCTCGGCAAAAGGTTCTACTGGTATCGAAACCATTACGCTCTCCCCGATTCTCATAGACTGCACATTTACTTTGATATGACCGTTTTCTGTGAGCCGATGTGAAAGTCGCGCAACATTTAGTTGGATATTTGCCCGCTTCACTTCCGACACTGCCTGCTGAACTTCTACCTCAGAAGCACCCGCTGCTCGCACGGAATCAAGTCGAATTTGACCTTTATCAAACGCCATTTGAGCATTATCTAGCGTGAGAACGTCCCGGCTCGGTAGATTAATAGAAATGTTGCTTACCGCAACGGTGTCGTCAGGTTCATTTGTTGGAACATCTGTATAAATTCCAAGATCAGCACCTGAGCTGAGAATCTGATCTAAGCGCTCTTCACGTTGCAATGGATCGATGTTCAGCCTCACGCGAGATGCCTCGGCTCCTAATTTGGAACCCGCTTTTCGATAAACGCGTAAATCCCCGGTGAATCCGTCAACCGGGCCTTGGTTGCCGCTTGCTCCCTGCAAGAAAAGGCACATGCCTCCGACTGTGTGCTCTACAACCGAGCGTAAAGTTCCAGGGAAGTCGGGTGTGACCCATTGATTATCATGGGCCATTATCGTCGGGTGCATCGCGTAGTTAACGATTGTAGCGATCGGGTTACCCTCAATATCATCGAAGCCAACAACATCAACGTCATGGTCGACGAATCCACTCCAGTTTCGCCCAGTAAATAACTCACCATTACTTCTTGCAGGGCGCCTATTAATGTTTATATCGCAGCTGCCACGACCAAAACCTGTTCTTGCACTTGTTGTAGTCGATTTTGCTTCGGTAACAGCTTTAACACATGCAGCGGGTATCGTATTCCACCAATCCTTGGCTAGATCGATCCCTTCTTTGATCCACTGGCTGAATGTGATGGGACCCGAATGGGTATGTGTATACGCGAGCCGGATGTTCTCGAATGGGATTCCCGACTTGGACGATACAAGTTCACGAATATCTTTGTCTTGCTCGGGAGTAAACAACAAAATGTCGACGTCGATGATTGCAATCTCAATACCCTCATTCGATACGACCAGAGCGGTGACAAGCAGAGGCATATCGTTTCCGATCGAGACTTGATGAGTCTGGGCACCCCAACCGGCGTGGGCCACGCCGATTTCCGGACTAATATCTACTCTCGCAACTCCGGCTTGTAGCAAAGATATAACTCCATGAATCTGACATCCGATCGAACGAAGGAATCCGGTAACACTACAATTAAATTCGTCGGTATGAATAGTGGATAATTTGAAGCAGGCTAGGGCACTGAGTTCTGACAGAACCGATGGAGACGGCGGTTTCTGGCTTGGCTTACGCTTCAGTAGGAGAGGGCTGAAGTAGAGATTTATTTCCTGTCTAACAAAACCTGAATGTTGTTGCGTTCGACTCTGCTAACAACTACGCTTTGGCTGACGTTATTGCGTATTAATTTATGGTGGCTGGAAATCGGCTTGGTGGGCTCGCCAATTTAGTGGTTGCCGGAGTTCGGAATTATGACGACCGTTGGAAGAAATCAGCAAGAAGTAGCCGTGATGGCACATTTGCTTCGTAGGGCGGGGTTTGGCGCTACTCGGGATCAGATTGACCAGTATGTCGCCAAAGGGTATGAAGAGACTGTCGAGGATCTACTGAATCCGGTTGCGGCCCGGCCTGAAGATCAAGATTTAATGGACCGATACTTTATTGCTTCGGTCGAAGCTCGGACGGTTACTCACGCAGATCCGCAGTGGTCGTGGCGATTGGCTACAACAGAAAAGCCACTCGAAGAGAAAATTGCGCTGTTCTGGCACAGCTTGCTTGCGGTTGGTGGGATCAAGCTGGACCACGGGTTGGAGATGTTGACTGAAATCGACCTGTTCAGACGTCTCGGACTTGGTAGTTTCAGAACTCTTTTATTTGAAATTTCTCGAAATCCGGGAATGATGTACTGGCTCGATAATCAGAACAGCCATAAGGGAGCGCCGAACGAGAACTACGGCCGGGAGCTTCTGGAGTTGTTCTCGATGGGTATCGACGATTTGGGCGAGGGATCTTACTCCGAAGATGACGTGAAGGCTGCGGCCAGGGCGTTTACCGGGTGGGCATCGAAGCCGACCCCTCCGCCGTTCTTTTTGGGGCCGTTCCCGATGGAGTTCAGGTTCGATGCGACCGATCACGACAACGATAACAAGTTGTTTTTGGGCGAGAGCGGTAACTTCGATGGTGGAGACATAATCGACATTATCGTTACGAAGCGCGCTACGGCTCGCTTTGTCGCATTGCGGTTATATTTGTTCTTTGTTTCGGACGAACCTGATGATGCTGAAATCGAACGGCTTACCGACATTTTTCAGGAAACCGATGGCGACATTCGGGCAATTCTTCGTTCTTTGTTTAATTCGGATCACTTCAAATCTGAAAACGTGCGGTTCCGTAAGGTCAAGAGTCCTGCTGAGCTTGTGTTTGGCGCAGCTCGGTTGACTGACCGGTTTGATATTCCTGATATGGATTCATCGACGCTTGCGAATCAGGCGATGTTCATGGGGCAGCATCTGTTGAATCCGCCGGGTGTCGAGGGCTGGCATGAAGGTGAGGAGTGGGTCGATTCTGGTTCTTTGATTGAACGAATCAACTTCGCTGCTTCGGAGTTGGGTCGAACTGATTCGACGGGTATTCATCGGATGATTGCGCTGGTGGAAAATGCCGGTGATGGCATTGGGCCTGAAGAGTTCGTTGAGGTGTGCCTTGATGCAATGGGGTCGATCGACCTTGGATCAGGATCTAAGGCCGTTTTGGTTGAGCATGCGGCACAGAACGGGCCGGGTACTCCGGGTGCTCTTGATGGTGCTGAACGTATCGTTGAGATGTTCCAACTAATCGTTTCTACTCCTGACTACCAGTACTGCTAATTTCGCAGCTAACGGCGACCTGAGGAGGCGTCGGATATGGCAAACAACACAAACGGAAACGGTCACAAGCAGAAAAATCTGGTGGTTATCCAGCTTTCGGGTGGTAATGACTATCTGAACACCCTGGTTCCGTATCAGGACGGGCTTTATTACGACTTTCGGCCCAATATGGGACTGAAGGGCGACGATGTGATTCCAGTTGATGACAAGCTGGCGTTTAATTCGCACATGGGCACGTTCAAGAATCTTTTTGATCAGGACAAGATGGCCGTGATGATGGGTATTGGATACCCTGAGCCGAATCGATCGCACTTCAGATCGATGGATATCTGGCACACGGCTGAGCCGTTTACGACTTCGGCTGTTGGCTGGCTTGGTAAGGCGAATTCGCTTCTTGATCCTGAGGGCAAGAACCCTATTACGACTGTGAACTTTGGTCGTGGGCTGCCGAGGGCTCTTGCGATGCAGGGTGTTTCGGTGGCTTCGGTTGGAGCGCTTGAGACTTACGGTCTGTACACCGGGCTTTCTGGTGCGAAGAACCGTGATGCGATGTTGGATACTGTGGACCGGATTTATCAGCCGATGGCTGATGGCGGATTTCCTTCTCGGCGAATTTTAGAGACGGGTCGAGGAGCTTTGGATGGAGCCGACTTGTTGCGAGAGGCCCCTCAGGCTTATTCGTCGGATGTTGAGTATCCGGAAGACAACCCGATCGCCCAGAGTCTTAAAGGCATCGCACAAGTGATGTCGGCGGATTTGGGGACTCGTATTCACTACGCTGCGCACGGTAGTTTCGATACACACACCGCGGAATTGGTCAACCACGCGTTGTTGTGGGATCAGCTGTCGACAGCTGTTCAGTGCTTCACGGACGATTTGAAACAGCTCGGTAAGAGCGAAGAGACTGTTATTTGGATGTTCTCGGAGTTCGGTCGCCGCATTGCAGATAACGGCGCTGGCACTGACCACGGTTCTGGTGGGGCTGCGTTTGTGATCGGCGATTCGGTTAAGGGTGGGCTTTATGGGGAGTACCCGAAGCTTGATCTTGCAGATCAGCTGGAAGGGGACGTGCGTTTCAACACGGACTTCAGGCAGATTTACGCCACGCTTCTTGAGGACGTTTTGGACGTTGAGTCGGAGCCGGTTTTGAAGAAGAAGTTCGACAAGCTTGATTTGATCAAGAACTAGCAGGAGATTCGGGAGCGATATTCGTATGGGACTCGAAAACTTTGCGTACAGCCACACGATTGGCATTGCGTCGTTTCTTGGCCGAGGGTTCATGAATCCGGTCGATATGCGACTCGATAGCAAGGGCAATCTGTTTGTTCTTAGCAGGTCGAATGCAGCGAACATGAACGTGCGGATTAGCGTTCAGACGATGGAATCTGACTACATGTACGAGTTTGGTCTGTGGGGTACGGATCCGGGGCAGACGACGCAGCCGACTGCGATTGTGTTGGACGTTGACGATCGTGTTCTCGTTACTGACGAGTTCATGCACAACGTTTCGATATTCGATAGCGAAGGCAAGTTTATTGAGCGTTGGGGCGAGTTTGGATCGGGTGACGGACAGTTTAATCGGCCTTCAGGTATGGCGATGGATTCCGAGGGAAATATCCAGATTG
Organism: Dehalococcoidia bacterium; assembly: GCA_026421185.1. Lineage (GTDB taxonomy): Bacteria > Chloroflexota > Dehalococcoidia > Lucifugimonadales > Lucifugimonadaceae > Lucifugimonas. Next base: position 4,824 of record JAPKCH010000050.1, read on the forward strand.
TCGATCACCTGAATGCTCGGGTTCAGAAGTTTTCGCCTGATGGGAGATTTATTTCGTCTTTTGGAACGTTTGGTTCCGGGGATGGTGAGTTCAACTTTCCTTGGGGCATTTCTTTAGACGCTGAGGACGGGATTTGGATCGCGGACTGGCGGAACGATCGCGTTCAGCGGTTTACTCCGGATGGCGAGTTTGTGAGTTCGTTGGGTACGAGTGGTTCTGGCGATGGCGAGTTTGATCGGCCTTCTGGTGTTCATGTCGCTGCTGACGGCACGTTGTATGTCGCTGATTGGCGGAACGACCGAGTCCAGGTGTTTGGGGCTGGCGGAGCCCACAGCGAAACCTTGATGGGTGACGCTACGTTGTCGAAGTGGTGCCAAGAGTTTTTGGATGTGAATCCTGAGCAGGCAAGCTGGCGCGAGGGTGCGGGTTTGTTTGAGCAGGAAAAGAAGTTCTGGCGCCCGTCGGCGATTGAAACTAACGACGATGGACTTGTGTTGATCGCTGATAGCTGTCGGCATCGTATCCAGATCTATCAGCGCACGGCGGTATTGGCTTCGGTCTAACAGGTTCGGCTGTTAGATCGACTTTGAGTTCGTTGCTGACGGATTTGTTGTCCAGTCGGAGTCGCTGACTTTGACTGTTCGTGTCTCATATGTTGTAGGGCAACTCCGGAAAAATTCCGTGTGAGACTAAATTTCCTTTGATGTACCGCACGGTTGGAACGAATATGCCATGTTGGCACGTGGGATTTGCTCTCAGGAAATGTCCTCAGTTCTTAGCCACTCGCCTACGAGCCACGAAAAGAATTAGCGTGATTTGATCCGCCGGTAGAGTAGAATTAACGACTCAAAATAACTGGCGTAAATTCTATTCCAAAGGTGTACTTGTGGTGTTCAAACTTGGTTATTCAACCTATGCCCTGAAAATGGTTGACCCATTCGACGCCGTTCGCTTAATCAAAGACGTCGGATATGAAGCTTTGGAAGTGTGTGCCGCTGATTCTTGGCCGTCCGCTCCGACGGTGTTTTCGACTTCACAGCAGGACGAATTGGGTAAACTCGCTCAAGACCTAGGATTTAGTTCACCAATACTGTTCGCACTCCTCGATGTCTGTGCACCCGAGTCGAGCCGGGCCGCCATGCTCGAAAGTGCCAAGCTCAAGTTTGAAATGGTTCAGCGTCTTCACTTCGACGATTCACCGATTTTGATTACAACCACCCCTGGCCATTCAGCTCCAGAGTGGGAATCCGGAAAAGAAGAAATTCGAGACGCATTCTTGCGCATGGCCGATATAGCTGCTGAGAACGACATTATTGTTTCTATAGAGGCTCACGCTGGAACCGATTTTGAAACGCCGGAAAAAGCAGTGTGGATGATGGAGCAAACTCAGCACCCAAACTTGAAACTTGATCTAGATATTTCACACTTCGTAGTCGAAGGCAGTGAACTGAATCACAGCGTGAATCTAACGGCCCCTCATTCCTCGATGGTTCACATCAAGGACGGAATCAAGAATCCTGATGGCTCCATCGAATTCTGTCTTCCTGGAGACGGCGGCATCGATTGCACCGAATTTCTGACCGCTCTACGTACGAGTGGACTCGAAGATCTGCCAGTATTCGCCGAAGTAAGCGTTCAACAGTCACGTGAAGCCGACTACTCAACCCGTGGTGCGGCGGAGTTCTGCTACAACGCACTTAACAAGGCACGAGTAGCCCTCGGATAATTGGGACTCGAGAACTCACGAATAACAATTCAGCTCATCTGGCCGGAAATCATCTGGACTGGTCGGGTAGCTAAGTTTGCAAACACGGAGAACAATCGATGACAGGTAATCGCCCACAGGTAGGTCTCGCGTGTACTCCCGAAGTTAGAGATGTTTACATCGATTCCAGTGACCTTGCACGACTCGAAAAGTTCGCCGATTTTCACTGGCAGGAATTCACCGAAGAGACCAGTTGGGATTCTGCTCCCAATGCTTCGGGCGAAGTAGGAAAGAAATTCACTCGTTTCACCGAAAACCTCGATGCGCTTGTTGTATGTCACGGGTCGCCACGTGTTGATGGTAATGTTCTTGCTGCGTCACCGAAGCTGAAGTTTGTGGGTGAGCTTGAAGGCGATCGATTTGCACAGCGAATTGATGTTGTGGCCGCTATAGAAAACGGTGTCCGTGCCATCGATACGACTCATGGATCTTCGTATCCGGTCTCTGAATGGGCGCTCGGACTGATGCTGGTGGGCCTGCGTAACGCCGGTGCTCACTTCAGGCGAATCATTGATGGGGATCTGTGGGGTTCTGCTGATTACAACGACAATACTCCCGATGTCGTACAGAACGAAGAACTCACAGGTAAAACAGTGGGGATTATCGGCGCAGGGTATATCGGTCGTAAATTGATCGAACTGATGAAGCCGTTTAATGTCAGCGTTCTCGCACACGATCCGTACGTTTCGTCTGAACTCGCAAGCTCGCTAGATTTCACGCTAACATCTCTCGATAAAGTTCTATCGGTTCCCGATGTCGTTGTGTGCCTAGTACCACTTACTCCCGGAACAAAGGGAATGTTGGGCGAACGAGAAATTTCACTGCTCAAACCCGGATCGGTTTTCGTAAACGTTTCGCGTGGACTGGTTGTCGATACAGACGCATTGATTGCCAGGCTCGAAAAGGGCGACATAACGGCGTGTCTCGACGTGTTCGATCCCGAGCCAATACCTGCTGATTCACCAGTCAGAAACCTACGAAACGTTTTCCTGACTCCGCACATCGCAGGTACGACTCAACGGTCTCGAACAAGATTCTTCGAGGAAATGGTTAGTGAACTCGATCGTCATTTTTCAGGTCACGAGACGCAACATAATCTCACGGTAAACACACTTGCCAACCGCCGAGGCGAATAGCTGGCACTTCAGTGATTTGATCACTACCGGATCGGCTCAGCAATTTTGAAATCAAGAACGACTACATAGCACTACAGCAAGGCTAAAATTATGTCTGTTGAAATGATCTACCACGTTGGATTTGTGGTCAGCGATGTCGAAAAACCAACTAAGTGGTACACCGAGGTTTTGAAGTGAGTCACGAGACAATACGGAAAGATGACACAACTGCTGATTTCCACGTATTAGGTCGTTGTTTGGCCGGTGTGATCATGCCAAATGAGAAACGGGACTGAACTCCTGAAGCCTTAGAACTTCCTGTAAAATCTGCACATTGAGACATCGATTCCTATCCTTTAAGGAGAACCTACCGTGACAATCCAGACTAACTTGAAACACCGTATTCGTAGTGGTGAAATAACTATCGGTGCGATAGCTCCTGTTACGGCGACAAAGAACCGTATTGAAGACATCATGGGATCGAGTAACTACTCGTATCTAAACGTCGATAGCCAGCACGGGCCATACGATGAACGGTTGTTAGTCGAATTTTGTGAAGCTGCCGATCAGGTTGGCGTGCCAGTAATGTTTCGTATCAAGCACACCCGCCATTCGTATCTCGTCGGAAACATTCTCGATCTTGGTCCTGCTGGAGTGGAAATTCCACAAACCGAAACTGAAGAAACAACGCAGGAAGCACTCGATTACTTTTATTACCCGCAGGTTGGCAAGCGATCGTGGGGAGGTCCGCCTACTTCTTGGCGAGCCGACTACACCGACCGACTTGAGTACGCTAAATTCTGGAACGATTACGGAGTCCTGTCGCTACAAATAGAATCGCTCAGTGCTGTAACCCGCGCCAAGACATTTGCAAGGCCAGGAGTCGACATGCTTTCATGGGGTCCTGCCGATTTGTCGTTCAACCGTGAAGCGAACCCCGACCATCCACTGAAGACCGATGATGACTGTATTAAGCACACGTTGATGTTGCTGGAAGGTACAGAAACGAAGCTTTCTATCCGCAACTATCAGTACGAACTTCGTAATAAATATTTGGATATGGGTGCAACCGTTCTAATCGAGCTCCCCTTCACCCAGTAAGCTTCCCGAACGCCCATTTAATTGGTGCTATTGGAGCAACGTTCGAGTAATTAAGCAAAAAGGCCCAGTATTTCTACGAGTGCTCTTTGACTTTAGGTTACAAGTGGAGCGGAAGACCAGGTTCGAGAATTAAGAAGGGATCGTCCAACCGGACGATCCCTTCTTAATTACCATTGACAGCCAGTGATATATTTCAGCCTAGTACTGACTGTTCAACTGACTAATGCTGCTCAACCTTCGTCAGCCTTTGCAGGTGTCATCAATTCGGCGAACTCAATCCAGCTTTCGCCAATGCCCCGATTTGCTGACAGTTTGCTGACGGACCGTGCAATATCTGTGGGTACAAGCCAGCCCTGTCTGACAAGTTACAAGTACGAAACGAAACCACTCAACACCCAATGGACGGGGGATGTACAACTTTTAATCCGCATGTCGTGGGTTCGATCCCCACAGGGTCCACCAAACTCGCATTTTCGAGACGGGAATATCTTCCCTAAGTGATGCCGGTTCGATCTTTCCCAAATCAGTACGCAGTCGATGCTACTAGAAGCGATTCGAATCAAAGAGAGTCACCGTTCTATAGCGATCCGATCAGCATTCGTTCCAACAAAGGGATTGATTACTCAATGACGAAGCAGTCAATTTCGGCTGCAGGGATATCTGAGATCAATTGATCGATTTCTTCTCCTAGGCTAAACGACTCAAATTCCCTATCTAGAAGTGAGTCTGTAACTCCACTGGACACTGAATCCATCTCTTCGATCACTAGATCAACACTGCTCGAATACGCCTTCATTAGGTCAACGAGTACCGAGTTATAGGTGGCGCAGCGGTCAGGTGGTTTTTCTGATCCAAGAACTGAAATTAGGATTCCGGCACTGGTCTGATACTTTGAAGCCAGTGCCGCTACTATTTCCATAGAATCTATAGCGCTTGATTCCACCGTATTAAGATTCACCGTCTGTCGAAGTGAGTTCTCGAATTCGTCTTGAATCACTCGCACATCTTCGTAAGGCGGGCCAATTCGATCCCGATAATTATCTATGTCGTCCTGTTCACTGGAGCAGCCAATAACTAAGATCATCGCCACACCGATTAATAAATATGAAACGCGCCATATTGACCTAATTCGATTCATTGCGGTTTACCTTTGCGAGTCCTCTGTTCTGGGAATATTAAAAACGGCGGGATTTCTCCCGCCGTTTTTAAATTGGTCTTTTTCACCGTCGAAATTACGCTTTGTACGTCTCTCGTAGTTCAGCGTAGATCTCTGCAGTCTGAATCGTGCCAAGAGCAAGTGTGCTCGAAACATTCATCATCTGGTAGCCCTCACCGATCCAACGCCGGCAGTCGTCGACATCACCGAACGTCGTCGCTAGGTATTTACCTGTGCCTTTAATTCGCTGAGCAACATCAGTCATGATGTTCTCAACCTTCGAGTTGTGGATATCTCCACTGATACCCAGCGAAGCTGAAAGATCAGTCGGCCCAACTAACAAAACTTCATAGCCTGGGATCGCAAGAATTTCATCAAGATTTTCATAAGCCTCGACACTTTCCATCTGAAGCATCAACAACGTCTCATCATTGGCGTTATCGATAATGTCCTGCTGAGATAGCCCAAGATAGCCAGCAAAGAACGGCGCAATTCCGCGCATTCCCATTGGTGGATATTTCGCCCAGTGGACAGCGTTCTTGGCGTCATCTGGAGTATCGATCTGAGGAACCATTACTCCTACGGCTCCAACGTCGTAAGCCTTCTTGATGTCACCAGGATTGTTATAAGGGATACGAATGACAGGTGCGCTGCCAGCCTGTCGTCCCTGAACGGCGATCGTTCCTACAGATTCGAATCCGTCTGGAGAGTGTTCCTGATCGATCCACACCCAGTCAGCTCCGGTTTGGTAAATCGACTGAGCAACGAACGGCTCACGAGAGAACATGCTCGTTCCGAGAACTGGATTGCCAGTCGCTAATTTCTGTCGAACATCACTTGGATACATCGTTGTTTACACCTAATAGATAACTAAGTCGTAGCGAATTGAGTGGATATCTTACCGCTTTACCTAGTTACATGTGGAAGAAACCCGGATTTGTACTCTCAAGATTGCTTACTACCAAGCGGTCCTGTCAGAACTCAAGGCTCACGATGGAACCGAGTCGGATTAAATACATGCGCGATCCCTGTATTTGATCCGACAATTTGGTTAATAGAGTCGACCACTTGTCGATGAAGATATTCCTTCGAATGGACGCTGAAAATTTCCGGCCCGCTGTGGTATGGAGTCTAAGATAGTTTTGTAACTCGTCGAATGCTGTGCAGAATCGACTGCCTGATTCAAACTTGGGGCAACTGAGCATCGGGTAATAGCGTTGCTTGATCGATCTATGAAGTTGCTCGAACGATCGCACTATAGAGGTAACGCTAGCGACCATTGACCTTGATGTACGTCTTGCCCAGATGCCAGCGACTGCAAGCTACATCACGACGTTTTGAACGAAAAGCATAACTAACGTGTGGTGCAAACAGGAATCATCCTATTCCGCCTCGACGCTGAGTTCTAACAGAACCGTCCGAGGTTGCCTCATCACCAATGCCCCGGCAGATTTCGAGACCGATGCAAGGTGGGACTCGATGTCGCTTGAATTGCCGAATTTTTTAGTTCGTAAATATGGCAGTCGCATCTCATTATTTCCGTTTTTATCTACTGAATCGATGTGCGCCAGACTTCTTGATTAGGTTGACAAGTTTTATCTATCTGATAGTGTGCCCGACACCGTCGCTTGGGGAGTGATTCAGAAGAATGACCACATGGTTTACGTCTTTGACACGTCTGAAATCTCATCCTCGAAAGCGGAATACGTATATATAAAATGAGGTATCTAGTGATTTTCCTGAAAATTCATACATCAAGGCTGCTGTTAAGCGCCAGTCTTGTTATTGCATTGATGCTAGTGGCAGTCGCCTGTAGTAGCAGCGATGAAGGTCTTACTAAAGCAGAATTGCAAGAAGCACTTGCTGCAAACCAACCAGCCGCCGCTCCAGCAGCAGTAACTGCCGCTGAGATTGCCGGACTGGTATCTAGTGCAGTTGGCGATGCTGTAGCTGGGATTAATCTTCCAGAGGGTGTGAGTTCCGCTGATGTAGCGGCGGCCGTCGAGGCAGCAGTTGCAGCGGGCGCATCCGATGGCTTGACCGCAGCTGATGTCGAGAAACTGGTATCCAAAGCAGTTGAAGACGCTGTTTCTGGCGGGCCTACGCCTCTGACTGCAGCCGAAATTGCGGCTATCGTCGATGCAGGTATCGCAGCGATACCTGCCGCCGAAGTAGTCGAAATACTAGTCGAAGCACCTGAAGAAGTTGTTTCATTTAGTGGATCGCCACACATTACGATCGACCCAGTAGGTGGAAATGTCTGGCCTAATATCGTTCTGAATAACGTTCCAGCTACCTTCCAGGAAGCTCCAATGCTGGCAGCGCTAGTAGCCTCAGGCGATCTTCCTCCTGTTGAAGAACGCTTGCCTACAAACCCACTGGTGATCCAGCCGGCTGACGGCATTGGCGAATACGGTGGCACATGGTTCCGTGCGTTCACAGGTCCTGCAGACGGTCAGAACATGGAACGACCCCTCAAGGACCACCTGCTCTTTTACAACACTGGTATGACTGACGTTCAGCCAAACATCGCAGAGAGCTGGACTGTCAACGATGACGCAACAGAGTTCACTTTCACCCTGCGTGAAGGTCTGAAGTGGTCAGACGGTAATGACTTCACTACCGTCGACATCATGTTCTGGTACGACCACATGCTGTTGAACAAAGACATCAACCCCAATGTTCCGGCATGGGCTAGTCATGGTGGAGAGACCCTTCTCTACGAAGCTATCGATGCTGTTACCTTCAAAGTAACCGCCGCCGAGTCATACGGAATCTTCATTCCGCTTATTGCTTCGGTAATTGTCGCTGGCCCGCACACTAGGGGTGACAGTGGTGGTGGCGGATACGCTCCGTCGCACTACCTCAAGCAGTTCCACCCAGAGTTTGTAGGTCTGGATACAGCAAACGCTCTTGCGGCAGAAGCTGGGTTCGACAACTGGGCGAAATACTTCCTTAACCGTAATCATGCCAACGCAAACCCCGACGCTCCGATGATGACAGCGTGGAGGGTGACTCAGAGCATCACTACGTCTGAGTGGGCGTTCGAGCGCAACCCTTACTACTATGCGGTTGACCCAGCAGGGAACCAACTCCCGTACATGGATAAAGTAGTACTGACACTCGCTGAAAATCTGGAGGTTCTGAACCTTCGTGCGATTGCAGGTGACTTCACAATACAGGGTCGACACATCAACATCGCCGCGTTGCCAGTTTTCTTGGAGAACGCAACTGCAGCAGATTACCGTGTTCAGTTCTGGAAACAGCCTCAGAGCGGGATTGCCAACATCTACGTCAACCAGTCGTGGGATGGTGATGCGAGCACTGCTGGCTTCCTTCAAAATGTCGAATTCCGACGAGCTCTCTCAATGGGTATCGACCGGGATCAGATAAACGAAGTGTTCTTCCTCGGTTTGGGAGAGACGTCCGGACTCTGTAAGGGATTC
>JAPKCH010000051.1 GCA_026421185.1 Dehalococcoidia bacterium
TAGTTCATCACCTGTCCCGACCCGATAGCCGGTGTATACATACGCTGGAAAATCTGAAGATCGCGATCGCGTTCTTCTTGCAGCTGAATACCCGACATCAAACCATAGTTATCTAGATCACCAACTGAAGTAGCGACAACTCCTGGTGCGGCAAGCGCACGAGGAAGCCCTCGACCAAAGTTCACCGCAGTAACCGGGTTTGAACTATCCGGATCGAGCTCTCTAATGACCTTCGCTAGCCAGCCTTCTGTAGCAACAATTTCTGGCTCGCAAGTATGCCAAATATCCATCGCTCTGAAGTGCGACCGACTTGCATGCTCGGTGCCAACCCCCTGAACGATCGCCATCTTACCTTGTTCGTAAATACGCTTGAACGCAGCCGCCGAAGGGTGCCATGCGAGCGTGTCGGTGAACGGTAAAGATTTATCGTCGGGAACTCCGACCAACGGACGATTGTCGTAGTAAATACCTTCTGTGAACGGAATCACCGTGTTCATGAAGTCGTTACCACCCGAAAGTTGAACAACTACTAGTACAGGCTCTTTGGTCTTTACGTTCTTTTCGACTGTGGTCATTGGTTAATTATCCGTTGTAGCGATCGTGCAAATAGGTGAGTGAAATTCATTCGGTGCAATCATGAGAACTGAAACTCTCGTGCTGAAACGACGAGAGTAAGCATTTGAACGACTCTGGCTGCGCTGGATTTCGCAGCAGCGTCCGACGACCAGTCCAATGCTCCATCTGCTTGTGCGTGAACGACGAGGGTATCTCGGGTACCTGCTTCCACTTCAAGTGGGCCAATCAAATCGAGAATGTTATCGACAAGTTGTTCCGGGCTGGTCAAATTACCTTGAGAGCTAATCCGATCGATGATCGCTTTCACGCCGGGCTTGTCAGGGTTGTTCAACGTATCGATGGCGTAGTTCACCCGTTCGGTGAGCGTACCTCCATCGATCCATTCCTTCCCTGTGTGCCAGCCTTCCACGCTCGGCGGGTCCATCAACTTCTGCCCCATCGTTACGATCGTGCCTTCGAGCTTGTGCAGATCGGGAGCAGGCTCAGCGTATTCACCCGATAACTTCAGCACGCTCGCAACAAACTCAGTTGGCGATTTCACATGTTTGAATCGTGCGGCCTTGAACCATTCAGAATTGAACAGCGTTCGCATCACTTCTTTCATGTCGGCATTCGAGTCGATCCATGCTTTAGCAAGATCATCAATGGCACCAGGGTCAGCAGGAGGTTCAATACTCCACGCTGGAACCTGAGCCTCGTCTGCAACGAAGAAGTTATATAGATGCCGACCGATAAATCGAGCAGTTGCTTCCTGCTCGGCAATGATGTTGACGATGTCTTCACCATCGAGATTACCGGTGTGTCCTAAGAACGTTTTCTGACCATCGTCGTGGTCGTCTGCCCTAAAACGATAGTTCACATCAAAATGGCCAAATGGGTAAAGAGATACGGGAGTGTCGTAAGTCCAACCTGTGAAAGCGCGAGCAGCACTCTTAATATCGGCTTCTGTGTAATTGCCGATACCCATCGAAAACAGTTCAAGAATTTCTCGACCGTAGTTTTCGTTAATGGCCTCGCCGTGATTCTCGTTGTTGTCGAGCCAGAAGATCATCGCAGGGTCACGCGAAATTCCAAGAAGCAATGTCCTGAAGTTTGCCATGCAGTTGGTCCGCAACATCTGAATATGATCAACCATCGTCGGAGTGTGTTCACTCTTGGTCCAACCGGTTGCGAAAACGCTGTGCCAGAAAAGCGTCATTTTCTCTTCAAGTGGACGATCGGTGTTCACCATTCGGTAGAACCAGCGACCATTCCAAATTCCGGGATCATCTTTGTTGGCGTGTAGATGTGGATAGAAGCGAGTGAGAATCTCATCTTCCGGCTCACTGAATCTCTCAGGGTTCAAAAGATCGTCAACCACGTCCTCATAACTCCGAGCTGCATAACGTTCAAGCTCGGTACGGTCTGAGCCAAATCCGGCACGACGAAGCAAATGTGCCATCAAAGAGAGGTCTGTAGATGCGACTGTTGTCATTTCGTTCCTTACATATTCACGGCATTTACGATATGAGATGCACTCTACTCCATTCCATTCCATTCAGCATTTGCAATTTAGGCGAAATTCGTTGCTATCCTCCACATCACGTATCGATTTGTGCATTGGGCGGTTATATTTCGTGCGCCCAGTAATTCTTCTATATCAATTACATCACTGCAAAACTGGAAACTAATTTGAAAAGTCCTATCGAATTCGCCACTAACCTCGCCACTCATTACGGTCACAAGCTCGAACGGCCCGTTGTGTACACACAAGGAGTGTCGCTTAGCGGTCGGATTCGACTTCACGAATTGCTTCCAGATTCTGAAGATCCCACAAAAGACATCACCGCGCTGGTCTCCGGGTACGCTGACGATCCGTCGGCTATATTCTCCGATTCCGATGGCACAGCGAACTATGCTGGAATCTGTTGGGCCGACGAACTAGCGAACGCAACTGATGACAACAAATATCTCGATATACTCAATTCGACATCCGGTTTGTTTGGTCCTTCGGTGGAAGAAGGAGCACTAGATCCCGATATCAGAGTTGAAGACTTCTTCTTTGCCGCAACAATGCTGGGTCGAAATTTTCTGAGCACGCACGATACAAAGTACATCGACATGCTCGCCGAATTCCTTTTGTCGGCCGATACACTGCAGTCAAACGGACTCTGGTGGCACTGCAAGTCTTCACCATTCTTCTGGGGCCGTGGCAACGCATTCGCAGCACTTGGCTTTGCAGAGGCGCTCACCTATCTACCCGAAGATCACCCATCACGTTACGAGCTACTTCACACACACCTGCTTCATCTTAAAGGCCTCATAAAGCACCAAGATGAATCAGGAATGTGGCATCAAGTAGTCGATATAACCGGCACCTACCTCGAATTCAGCGCAACGGCGATGATCGGCTATTCGATCGCCCGTGGAATACGCGGAGGTTGGCTCGATGAAGAGTGGAGACCCATTGTCGAGAAAACATGGAACGCCATAGCTCAACGAATATCTGAACAAGGCGAACTCGAGCACGTATGTGTCGGAACCGGACCTTTAGCTACTCTCAACGAATACATCATTCGCCCTTACACCGACGGACTCGACGATCGAGGTGGTGCGATGGCGCTGTGGTTTGCGGTTGAAATGGCACGACTCGAAATTGGCGTTTAGCGAAACGAAAGAAACCAATAATTGACTTACGACACGATCATCGTTGGAGCAGGCGCAGCCGGTGCAATATTGGCGGCGAGACTTTCGGAAGACTCTTCTCGCAATGTTTTGCTGCTTGAACCGGGACCCGACTACCCTGATTTCAAAACGCTTCCTGATGATCTAAAGTTTGGCCTCAGCGGAGCATCGACCGGGGCAGAAAATCCGCACGACTGGGATTACCGAGCCATTGGCACAGATAGCTCTGAGCCGATACCCGTTCCGAGAGGTCGAGCCATGGGCGGTTCGACGGCTACGAATGCCCAAATATTCCTCCGAGGGGCTCCCGAAGACTACGACTCATGGGCAGCAACAGGACTCGACCAATGGTCGTACAAAAAACTTCTGCCGGCATTCAGGCGGTCGGAAAACGATCTCGATTACAGTGGGGATTTTCACGGCAAGAGTGGTCCAATCAGTTGCGTTCGAGCCAAACCTGATGAATTGCTGCCAATGCAATCGGCTTTCTACGATGCGTGCCGAGCTACTGGAATATCCGACTGTCCAGACCACAACTTACCCGACTCAACCGGAGTTGGGCCGCTTCCGTTCAACAATATCGACGGTGTAAGAATCAGTACTGCGCTCGGGTATCTTTCAGACGTTCGTCACAGGCTAAATCTGACGATACGAGCTGGCGCTTTGGTACACCGGGTCATCATTGAAAACAACCGTGCGGTTGGAGTCATGGTCGAATCGGCCGAAGAAATTTTCAAGATACGTTCAAACGAAGTCATAGTTTCAGCCGGAGCTGTTGTATCACCTCAGTTGTTGATGCTTTCTGGAATTGGACCAGCCGAACATCTTAAAGAGCATGGCATCGATGTAGTCGTCGACCTGCCTGGCGTCGGACAAAATCTTCAAGACCATCCGATGACTCCGATGATCTGGAACACGAAACCTGACTACGAATTCCGTTCGGACATTATGCGAATGCAGATCGGTCTGCGATACACCGCTGACGGATCGGATAATCGCAACGACATGATCGTTTACGTCAGTTCGTTTGGAACCGAGCGTCCCGATCGTGGTGGCGGCAGACACATTCCTATCGGAGTTCAATTAAACGTCACGCTAAACATGGCCTATAGCCGCGGTAATATTCGACTCGCATCAGCAAACATAGACGATCAACCGATCATCGACTTCAACTACTTCGATGAACCGCGGGATCTGACTCGAATGCGCGAAGGTGTGCGCAAAATGTCATCGTTAGTCGAACGACCTGAGTTCCGAGATATTGTGAGCAACCCTGCATACCCAACCAACGATATTGTTGGCGACGACGAAGCGTTAGATGACTGGATTCGTCGTGACGTCACTACAGGACATCACATTTCAGGAAGCAACAAAATGGGCGTCGATTCCGACCCTATGGCGGTTGTCAGCCAACTCGGCAAAGTACGTGGCGTTGAAGGCCTAAGAGTGATAGATGCTTCGATAATGCCCACCTGCGTGCGCGCCAACATCAACGCTACGGTGATCGCAATGGCAGAACGCATGGCGGAGTTGATCACCCAGTAATCAGAGCCTAACACCACTAAAACAGCAGCTCACTTACTTACTAGTTGGCAGCAAACCGTGCCAATCCGAACTGTCCAATCTTAAGATCCGTCTCGCCATTCATTACTAGATCAGCAATCGCTTTACCGATCACCGGTCCCATCAATATTCCCTTGCCACCAGTGCCGGTCGCAATGAACACTCCATCTTTGCCGGGGACTTTACCAAGAATAGGATCTCCATCCGGCGTAACCGGACGCATACACGCCGTGTGTAGCAACAGTTGATGCGATTCCAGCTCTGGAAACATTCGCATCCCACGTAGCGACAACGATTCTGACGCCTCACTCGATGGAGTGACATCGAATCCAGTACCGTCCTTCGAAGTTGCTGCCAACCAAGTTGCGCCATCGGCCTTTTGAACGACAGAGCATGAGCTACCGAGTGTGTTTCCGTGAAAATGAACTCCGAGCGGTGGGTTCAATCCTTCAACACGAATAATCTCGCCTTTTTGCGGAACGATCGGCACGTCGATATCCAGCCACAAACTTGATGTTCCTGACCACGGTCCAAGTGCAAGAACTACAGCATCGCAATCAATCTGACCGTCGCGGAGGTTCACGCCAACAGCTCGCCCATTTTTATAAATAATCCCGGTCACCTCGCCCAGCACGACCTCAACGCCATGCGATTCAGCCGCCTGAGCGGTCGCAAGCGTTAATTTGTAGCTGTCGAGGATGATTATGTCTTCGACAAGCGTTCCACCGTACAACTCGTCAGTAATACGTGGTTCTATCTTTCGAATTTCATCTGGTTCCAACCATGTCGATTTGAACTCTGAGAATTCGTTTATTCGATCAACTTCGCTCTTAAGATATGGAATCTCTGATTCGTCCAAGGCAAGTTCGAGGTGCGGCATGGTGAGCACCTGCGCATCGACTCCCGATTCTTCTTGGATCACGCCCAACATCTCTTTATGCATAGTGAACGAAAGATGGTTTAGAGATTCGATATTTCCGGTTTCATTCGTTGGATTCAGCAATCCAAGTGCGTAACCCGAGGCGTTATTTCCAATCGAATCACGTTCGAAAACGGTCACACTCTTTCCCTCACTCGCCAGCCTGTAAGCGATTGAAGAACCAATAATCCCTCCACCGATAACAACTACATCCCTGCGAGAATTCATCGAAGCTTTTCCTGTGATTTCAACCAGTCAACAACAATTCCGCGGTCATGTTCGAAAGCCAATTCTGGTAGCTCATCAACATTGAATATTTGAACATCAAGCGTTTCGTGATCCGCAGATTCCATCTTGCCGCCGATCACTCGTGCCTCATACACAGCCAGCACTATCGGGTTTCCTTCTTCTGAATACAACCCCACAATATCTCCGACAACAACCTCTAGCCCGCACTCTTCGAGAACCTCGCGTTCAACTGCACGTTCAAGTTTCTCGCCCCGGTTAACGTATCCAGAAGGAAAACTCCATTTGCCTATCGCAGGTTCGATAGCCCTCTGAACCATCACGATTCCGCCGTCCATTGGCACAATCGCAGCACCGGCAATTTTAGGATCATTCCATATGGTTCGACCACAGTCGGTGCAAACCGGATGCCCTTGGGGACCCTGTTGAAGATCGGGGAGTTCGTAATTGTGCGTATCTGACAAGTTAAATAATTTTCTATCAGTAGTACATGCCCCGTTCAAACAGAATCGGAGATCATATTGAACGGATGTTGCGACTGTAACAGAGCGCGGCAGAGGCGGTGAACGTTCATTTATGATGAACACATCACTTGAATACCAACACCACGAAGTTTTTTTACTTGGACAGTGTAATTGACGAACAATTAGATGAGCGTATTTAAGCGCTGACTTGGTAGTTTTTCACTACTAAGCAACACCTAATCACAGTCCATATCATCAGAGAATCCCAGCGGCGAACGAAGTGACAGTAACGGTTCAGGCGCTCGGTTGGTGGGCAGGCAGAATGTTCCAGCCACTGATAGAGGAGATCAACTTTGTAGTATTCTGGTACCGAACTCAGCCGCAAGTTTCCGTTATTGAAGAACCCGGCCCTGAGGGTGGGGTATCGGGCGCGAACCAAGTGCTATTAGGGCGGATAGACTCTATTCCTAAGAGTTAGTTAAATTGTCGTGAGTGAAAATAGTAGAAGCAAAATTATTCGATTCGTCTTAGCACCAGTTGTTGCACTAGTGATCTTAATTATCATTGGTGGAGGCTGGTATTTCTCGAGCGTAATTGAGGAAGACGGATTCCGAGTCGATAACTCTGAGCCCGAAAATACTGTGTCCGTAATTGATATTTCCGACAGAAGAATCACGCTTCAAATATTGCCAGAAGCCCAAGAAGACAATCTTGCTATATCGGCGAGATGGGGTATCAGTGACGGTATAAATTACGGTCGACTGGGTAACGTCTTATCGAAAACCAAAATTCAAGTAACTCGAGAGTTCGAACCTGTCCTTGGAAGTTTCCAGATCGGCGATAATCTCTACTTGGATCGAACGTCGTTCCCGCACGACCCTACAGCCGAAGGTCTTGACTACGAAGAAGTCGTAATACCAAGCAGTTTCGGTGATTTTGAAGCATGGCGTTTAGGGTTCACTTCTCAAGTCACGTATCTCGATGAAACCTCCGACGTATGGGCGATATTCGTTCACGGTCGAACCAGCAACAAAGAAACTTCGATGAAGTTGTTCAATCTTCCCGGAGTAAATTCGCTAGCCATCGACTACCGCAACGACGAAGGTGCGCCTGCGAGCAAATCCGGATACTACGATTTCGGTACTACCGAATGGGAAGATGTCGAAGCTGCGGTTCAATATGCCCTCGATCAAGGTGCTAAGAAAATCGTCCTCGTTGGCTTCTCAATGGGAGGAGGCGTGGTTGTCAATTACCAGCTGAAGTCCGAGCTTGCCAATCACACAGTTGGAATAGTTCTCGATTCACCAATGCTCAACTTCAGTAAAACTGTCGATAAGGGAGCTGAAGAACGAGGTGTTCCGGCGCCGATAACTTTCGCAGCAAAAGCAATTGCCACGATACGGTTCGGCATCGATTGGGAAGCTTTAAATTTCTCCGCCAAAGCCGATGACATCGATGTGCCTGTTCTTCTTATCCACGGCGAAGAAGACAAAATTGTTCCTATCGAAACTAGTTTACTATTTGCGAGCGCAAACCCAGAGATGATTTCGATGATTACTTTCGAAAACGCTGGGCACGTAGCGGCATGGAACTGGCACCCGTCCAAGTACCGAGGACTCGTTCAAGAATTCGTCGAAAGAGTTCGTTAATCTCGTCATACGTCGAATAGTATTAGAAGCAACAACCATCCTAAACCACTGATGGCAGCGGCCTATTCACATAGCTTTCCGCTCGTACTCGGAACAAGAAATTTTGGCATCGGCAACAAATAACTTATTTTCAGAAGGCGATTTCTTCGCCGTGCCGCTGAAGTCCGGCGGATACGGAATCGGAATCGGAATTTGCGTTGGAGCCAAAGGAACAGTGGTTGCGCGATTTTTCGCACCCGTTCAAGATTCGTTACCAACGTTAGATCAGCTAAATCGTTACGACGAACGTGACTCGGTTCACATCGAGCATTTCCGTGATGGCAGTCTGAGAGACGGCACGTGGGAGATCATCGGCCAGCATCCCCGTTGGGATAGCTACGAATGGCCAATTCCTAAATTTGGTGCGTATCAGCCGAATGCCAACGACTCTGCTGGTCAGGCGTTCGAGGTTGAGCTCGACGAAGATCTCAAAGCCTTCCGTCAAAAGAAAGTAACTGTCGAGCACTTCAGGACACTGCCGCTAGAGATGATTTCTAGTTCCAAAGCCGCTCAGATAACGATCACTCTGGCGCTAACTCGCCCCGGGTGGAAACGCAGCGTTCCCGGTCTCGACTAGGCGACTATCTGCCAATATATATTCGGCAGAACCATGAAAAACCCATCTACTCGGCTGAACGAGTAAGTTCGTGCAGTGGTCGTCGTAGGAAGCTGATGAACGACGATACAATGCCGAATAATCCGGCTGCTGCTGCAATAATTAGAATCGTCAATACCGGCCACCAACTCGTTTGAAGAATGAACGGTGGCAGCAATTCACGACCGGACTCAGAGTAGGCGATGGATCCAACTGCGATCCTGCTTCCAACGAGCCCTGCGGCAACCCCAACAGCGATTCCGACTACAGCGACGATGCCATGTTCAATTAGCGCACTTCGCATGAAGCCAGTCTTTGCTAGACCCATCACTCGCAAATAGGCTGAATCATGGATCGTCCGGCTCGAATGCGCTACCAAATACGTCACGTACCCAAGCACAAGCGCTAGTCCGCCTATGATCGATGAAACGATACCCATTCCACGCCAGCCAGCAACTGTAAGCGGATCGATCACAGAATTCTGAACGCGCGCTTCTCGGTCTAGTAATGATCCACCACGGAATATCTTTCGGATATCCGAGGTAATTCGTGCGTGATCGCTCGGATCGATATCTACGAATACTTCGTTTGCGGAGATGGATGTAAGGCCCTGCAATTCAGCAAACGCCAGCAGAGATTGCACATCGAGCACCATGAACGGGTCACTGCCAGGATCGAGCGTAGGAAATAGTTTCACAGACCCCACTGGTCTCACTGGTATGTATGAACCTGAAATCTCAACGACTGCGGATTCTCCGATAGAAATACCTGTTAGCACGAGAAATTCTTCAGAAACAATGACAGGAATCGGTTCACCGTCTGAACTTCTGTAAGCCCCGCGACCTCCAGCAATATTTCCTCTATCAAGATTCATCTGTCCTACGCCTTTACCAGGATCGCCCACACCCGCAGGCTCATCGATATCGTAGTAAGTAATATCAATCCCATTAGAAGTAGGAAATGGCGTCCATAGACCATCCGATTCGAAATCTAGCATCGTCTCTTCGAAGCCAAGCCCAATCGCTTTAACATCATCGACCATCCACGTAGTCGGTGTCGCACCATCTGGCCCGCTCTGCATAAACGTCTGTATCGATATGATTTCGATTGGTTCAATGAGATTTTGCTGAATATCCAATGAAACCTGTTTCGCCCAATCCTGTCCGATCTGACCAAGCGTCACAACAGATGTACGGCCTTCGGCGCCCTTAATTTTTATCCAGAAGAAGTGATTAGATACATATGGATCCTGCTTAGACCATGCCGTTATATTCGTGGTTCCAGTTGGCAAATATATCGGTTCAGGTTTAGCTGGTACACCCAACCGATTTAACAACAGTTCGAGAGACTCCTCGGAAAAATCACCACGGAACCAACCGATATCGGCGAATTTATCGATTTCAACAGCTAAGACGTCGAATGACTGGCCCAAACCGGTCGTTCCGAAATTCGCATTCTGACGAATCGCCAAGGTCGCTTCATTCACACCATCGATCATCAAGAGATCATCTATCTCTTGCTGCCCAACGTCGATACGAACACCTCCTGGGAGTATTCGCATATTCGTTCCGTTTTGATAGAAAATTTGCTCTCGATCACTGCGTTCCAAAGTCGAGCCTAGCGTTCCAACCATTACGCCTAGACCTGAGCCCAAAATAATCAGTAAGACGGGCCATGCGTACCAGTAAGGACTTCTGCCCAAACGCCAGAACCCAATTGCCATTGGAGCCGACGTGAACCGTGTGGCGATCCATGCAGAAGTTTTTGTAATTACAGGGAACGCACGCAGCATTATCAAAGCAACCGAAATCAACAGCATTAACGGTGCAAATAGCAAGGTCGGATCAGTAACAATCGCGCCGTCCCTATCCGTAGAAACCACCCCGCGAGTCGACATCTCCCACAGGAACAATCCGCCGAGAATGATGATTATCAGATCAAAATAAAGTCGCTGAAAAGCAGGGGGAGTATCCGGTCGTGCACGAGTTCGATCGACGTTGGATATCCCAGACCGAGCGGATAGCAACGGAGGAATAAGCACAATCAGGAACGACAAAAATGCCGCAGACGCTGCCCAAACCCATGCTGTAACCGAAAGCTCGACCGGAAAGTTTGAACCATCAGTAAGCGATTCAAATACCGGCAAGCGACCTGCCAGCCCAATGGCAACAAAAGCAATCAACGGCGCAATAGCGGCGGGTAGTCCAACAGTCACAAACCCCTCAATGAGTTGCACACGAATCAATTGGGAGGTCGAAACACCTCGTGACTTCAGCATCACAGTTTCAAGTTCACGCTTACGTGCAATCAACCCTGATACCAAGCACAAATAATAACCAACAACTGAAATCGCTAGTGCCGCAAGCAACAAAGCTGGTAACCGCAGGAATAGCATCTTCTGCTGCATACGTTTCGTCGCAGTTCTGGCGCCCAATAACACTGTACTGCGAGGAAGCCCCTTTCCAAGACGCTCCTCAAATTCGTTCATAGCATCTACAAGAACACCCGGTTTCGAATCAGAAATAAGATCAGGGTCTGTAAACAAAACCCGGGTGTATTCGATGGGTAACCCAGAGTTTGAAGGACCAACTCCTGCCGTAATTGTGTTCTCAGCGGTGAACAAAATAAGAGGTAAATCTTGACCACCGAATATCTCGTCAGATGGCTGTGGTTCAAGGATTGCCGCCGGGCTTCCAAGCCAGAATTCATCTCGAAGATCAGTCGCAACGAATATTCCGACCACTTCGGCTTTGACGATTCCTACGTTTCTTGATATCGAACTAGCGTGGAAAATATCTCCTACTTCATGACCAATTAGCCCGTCTATATGACGGATGTTCTTAGACCTCTCTTTATAAATTCCAACTTCGACGATGAAATTCCCATCGGTATCTTCTCGAATAACCGAACTAGGAGACCGGCCTTCAACGTAGATGACCGCGGAGGTAATCCCTTCCATTTGATGGAAGTAGCCACGGGAAGCTAGCGGACCACGTGACAACAATGTTTCTGTTTCTGGATCGTCGTCTTCCTTGCCCCAGAAATGAGCTCGGGATTTTATCCGTGTTGAACCGTACTTAATAAGTGGTTGAAGATCGTCATTTACCGCCGCATTCACCACTGAATCAGCGTTTTCTATCTCTGCTGCTTCTAGCGGTACCCAGCTGGTATACGCTCCGACATTCTTGTTGTAACGACCGATGTTGTCCACAACATCAGCCATACCAATCTTCTCTAATGAACGAAGGTATATGGGGCCGCCAGCCATCACTGATGCCGCAAGAAACACGGCAACCAAAACGCTAGGGAATAAAAAAAGTTCGCCCCGAGCGCGACGTTGAACGAACCGAGAAAAATTCAAATTAGAATATCGTCATAGTAGTTGGCTATTCGGGGTGATTAGTTGTTATAGCCAGCAAGTAAATCAAGCAAACGCATTCTATATGAAGGTTTTCGCCAAATGCAGGTTGAGTTGAGTTCATGCAATTATCTGCCGGATTTGATTCGGGCACTATCCAGTCATAACAACAATCTTCTACTGGTTCACAGCTGTGACTTTGTCTATGCTGATCGACGGTATAATTTTCGATCATAACGAACACCGGGGAGACAGTGGGGTTTCCTTGTTCGTCGTGTCCGCATTGGTGTCGTTGAGATCCGTAGACTTAACCAACAACACCGCCGAAAAGGCGGTGAATTGTGTTCATATGGTGGGCCTGGGAAGACTCGAACTTCCGACCTCTACTTTATCAGAGTAGCGCTCTAACCGGCTGAGCTACAGGCCCTTATGACATGCCCCGATTGCTATGGAGCAACCGAGTTACAGACGTAAATTCTACTACTGATAGTCTGTGATTGCGTAGTCAATTTTGATGAATTCTAGAGAGTTCGTAAAGAGCGATTAATTCTAGTCGTTTTACCGCAATGAGTAGGAGCTTATCGTTGCCTTGTGCATTCAATCAAATAGAAAATTAGAGTCTCTCCTAGGGTTTTCAACCGGTGAACCGTATATTGAGGCTGCTTTGTGATGCTGTTCCAAGCGATCAGCCCAAAAAACACGAAATATCGCCGGACGCGAAAAGACCCCGGTGTACCGGGGTCTCGTTCAGTGCATCTTAGCGACTGAACAGTGAACAGAAAGAATGTCTAAGTTTTTCGAAGTTTTGAGACTCTGAAAAGAGTCTATGATTTTGGTGCATTAAGCTTTTTGTGATTAGAAGTTCAAACTAACGAGCCACTTCCACTCCCCCAGGATACAGCGGATAAATCTGCTGCACGCCAAGTTCAGGAATCTCGCTCAAGAAAGTTCTCTCGTCTAACCGCCTAATGGTCGACCTAGGTAGCCTCGTTATGACACTAAATTGTCCTGGATACTTATTGTCGTGTGCCCACCGCTGGGTACTAACAATAAACATTATTTCCAGTCCAAGTCATAAGAGGATCTCCTTAGAAAGGAGGTGATCCAGGCGCAGCTTCCGCTACACCTACCTTGTTACGACTTCGTCCCAGTCATCGATCCTACTCTCGGCACCTGTGCCC
>JAPKCH010000103.1 GCA_026421185.1 Dehalococcoidia bacterium
CTTACGACCGGATCGTTACCGAGTCCGCTTGTCGCGATGTGAATAGTTCCTTCCGTTCCGTAAATCCAAATTTCGGTCGGTGGAACAAACGGACCCGAAACAGTAGTGACCGAAAGGTTCACATTCACACCGGCACCCGTTGAGTAGATGATGTCAATCTGGTCAGGAATCGTCATTGCCATGCGCGATACATCCCAACCTTTGCGGTGAGGAACACGAATCTGAGAATTTGCCGACACTGATGAGGCAGGGCCGATAAATCGCATAAGGTTTTCGTACCAAATTCCGGTAGTCATCACGTTGTTACCGGAAAGTTCACGAATGTGACGCCAGTGAGCGTCCTGATCTGAATCGGGGAACGCACTTCCATCTGTGACCCGAGCGTTCACATTCACGATATCGCCAACGTAGCCATCAGCAATGATGTCGATCACGTGCTGTTCACATGCCATGAGGTGCGGAGGCGGAACGACTTGAGTAATTAGATCGGGATTGGCAAGTGATGCGGCGAGCATGTCACGCGCTTCTGAACCGTTCATCGCCATGCGCGCTTCAACCATAACGTGCTTGCCGTTATCAAGTGCGGTCAGTGTAGTGGTCGAATGCATGTATGGCCATGTGCCAATGCACACAGCGTCGATATCGGGGTCTTCAACAAGATCCAGCCAAGTTGGGTACGCCTCGCCAATTTCATACTTGTCGGCTGCGATCTTACTTGATTCGATCGACCTGTTCGCAACTCCAACGAGCTCCACTCCCTGCTGGGCGCGTAAACCAGGAATGTGTCGTAACGCCGTGTTGGCACCTGCTCCGATGAAACCGACCTTTATCGTTTCGTTTGCCATCTGCGATAATCCTCTACTGTGAATTTATATAGGTACGCTAAGCAGACACAAATCTGACGTGCGTGAAGAACTGAGGCTGGAAGTTTACGTCAATCAGCCGATGGCACAATCTAAAATTCCCGCTAAACGGGACAATCCTGAACGAAAGCTCGAAAAACAATGCCGATGACTCCAGAATACTCAGGAGAGCCAGTGAGCGTCCCAACGCAGATTGATATGACCGGAGAGGGAGTCCAGATTACTTGGGACAACGGCAAGACATGCACCTATCCATATCGATATCTTCGATTGCAGTGCGCTTGTGCAGCTTGCGTCGAAGAGATGACTGGCCGACCGATTCTCAACGTATCTCAGGTTCCCGGCGATATTATTGCTGCCGATCACTTGATAGTCGGAAAATACGCGGTTCAGTTCCTGTGGACCGACGGTCACGATTCAGGCATATACCCGTACCAGATGCTTTTACGACTTGCTGCAAACGACGATGCAGTAGTTTGCGAGTAATGGGCAACGATAATCGTCCTCTCGATCACCGTGACGTAACGCTTCAGTCGATTGGCGATTACGGTCGGCAATTAGAACGCGCCCTCAGAGGATTAGAAATCGGGGAAGCTCGATGGATGCCAACGCCCGATTCCAATCACATTCTGTGGACTCTGTGGCACATGGGCCGTATGGAAGATATGTGGGGCTGGTACCTTCGTGGCAAAGGCGATAGTGCTTGGATCGAAGGCGGCTGGGCTGAACGATTAGGAATCGATCCTAAACGAAACGGCGCTGGCGACACGATCCAACAGGTTCGAGATTTTCCTGATGTTTCTGTTGAAGAAGTAACCGGCTACTGGAAAGCATCACGCGAGCTGCTTATCACAAGTATCGAGGGCGTCACTGTCGATCAATTGAACGACAAACGACCTGAAATTTGGGAACACGCTCCAGATCGTGCTCCGACCCTGTTGTGGGTACTAGGCAGAATCCCAGTAGAGAACAGTCAACACACCGGACAAATAGCCTATATACGAGGTCTATACACCGCGAAGTTTAGCTACGATCATAAGTAGTTAGTCCTTCTTAGGCATTCAACGGATCGCACCCAGCCCAACTTTCATACTCGAAAGTTTCTTCGGCTATGCCTACGCATCTGATAGCTCATACACTCTGCATAAATCATTTCTCATATTCTCCGTTCTGGCAGCTTGTGCATTCTTTGTTGGCTGTACTCAGGTCTGGTCGCCTGACGAATCGATACGAATCGATCACGCTGCCATTATTACCGCACTACCGCGAACATTTACGACAGTATTTCTGCGACAACTCTGAATCTCACTCTTCTTGCTGAAGGATTGGGAGTTCAATCTGTAATTGATCTCTGGATGGCTGAATCCGACGAATGACCATCTGCTCTCGAAGAGCCAAACGACGATCTCGCAGCGACCGAACCTGCGTTAACGCCGACATACATAAAGTTAGCCCCGCTCAGGTGCAAATACACGTGGTCGAGGTCACACCGAACAGCACTGCTGACTAGCTAGAACGATGGCTTGCTTGCGCCGTAAGCCTGAGTGGCGTTCGCTAGGAACGATGAGCGAAACTGCACGCCCCATTTTCCATCGATATTAGTGAAAATCCACAGCGTGTCGAAGCCGTTATATTCCGAACCATCTTTGTGTTGGCGTGACTGACGAATCACTAGATGCACTTTTTCAGGTCCAACCTGAGCTGCGGTTACCGATTTCGTAATCGTCGTGTGCCAGCCTTCAGCAATCAACGCCGCGGTCATATCGTCCTGAGGGTTTTTGAAATCGTCACTGGCGCCCCATGTTTGGAACTCGGTTCCGGCAAGGCGCATGTGAGGGAAATGCATTTCGGCGATCATGGCATCGGCATCACGATCATTGAACGCCTGCGCCCAGCGTTTGAAAGTCTGAATCGC
>JAPKCH010000104.1 GCA_026421185.1 Dehalococcoidia bacterium
ATTCGGAGTCCAATATCTCGAGCATCGCCGAGCGAATCAGGCGGGTAAATCCTGCCGCTGAACTCCAACCGAGTGCAATAGACGGCAGGATGTAATGATCAGGGCCGCCCAGCCTCGAGGTCGGCAACAGTTCAAGCCATACAGCGAACACCATGATCAGCATGATGCCCAGCCAGAATCCCGGCACCGATTGCCCGCCGAGTGAAAAGATTCGGGCGGCATAGTCCCAGACGCTACCGCGACGCACGGCCGATAGAACTCCTAACGGCACGCCGACTATCGTTGCAAAAAAGAGCGCTGCACCGGAGAGCTTCAATGTGGCCGGAATCCTAGCTTTGATCACATCAAATGCATCGATCTGATCCCTCAGCGAGGTGCCGAACTCTAGCGTCATCGCCTTGCCAAGCCAGGTGATGTACTGAACGAAAATAGGTTTGTCCAGCCCCATCTCCTCGCCCCATTTGTCCCAATCCGCCTGGGTCGTGTATTCACTCAGGTAGAGGGTTCGAGGGTCGCCCGCAGCCCGGGACATTAAAAACACAAACAGGGTGGCAAACACCACAACCACGATCATATAAAGGAGGCGAATAAAGATGAATTTTCGCAATCCACTGCACTTTCAAATTCAAACTGAAAGATCAAACCACGCCCCCGGCCAGAAGGAGGAATTTCCTGGCCGGAGGTCATGGTTCGATCACGAGCTACTGCGTATACGAGTTACTTCATCACGATCGTCTCGGGCGAGATGAAGTCCTTCCAGGCGAAACTCGAAGGTCGCCATTCCTGTACTCCAGGTCCAGTGACGTAGTTCGCCTGAGCTTTCACCACAGGAGCAACCCAACTCTCCGCATTCATAAAGTCATGAATTGCGACGTTATTTTGGATTCGCTTGACGAAGTCCTCTTCAGTCCTGTTCGCGTAGTACAGGCCGAGGATATCCGGCATGCCGTAATTTCCGTCAGGCACTTCCATGCCTTTGCTGAACCCACCGGATGGCTTGTGGCAACAAAGGAACGCACCATCTTCTTCACCATTGACTCCCCAGTGGTGCATCCACAGGATGTCCATTGATCGGGAGACAAGCGAAGGTCGACGCGCTGCATATGCGGTCGATTCGATCTGCACATTCAAGCCAATGTCACGCCACATCTGGGCAATGCCCTGACCGACTTCTGGGTCGACTGCGACGTTGTCAGGCGGAATCCACATGTTGATCACGGTGTCAGATGAGACTCCGATTTCAGCCAGAAGCTGTTTCGCCCCTTCGGGATCGTACGGTATTCGCCAGTCTTCTTTGAAGTACTTCGTCCCGTCGCCCAAAGTAGCCAAGTACACGTTGGAAGGTGTTCCAAGGCCGGCTAGGATCTTCTCGTTGATGAGATCACGATCAATCGCGATGCTCAAAGCGCGTCGGAACTTCCTACTTGTTTCCAGTGTTTCCGGCTTTGTCGGGTCACCGATCCAAGGATGATCCGCATCGGCCTTCAATCCGGGCCTAGGGAACACTTCTTCGTTCTCTTCGCGCCAGGTCTTTGTCCAGTAGTTTCCACCGAAGTAAAGGATCTGGTTCTGTGCCGCACCCACGGCATAGGCTGTTGAACCGGGAACGGATTCCAAAGTATCAATAAGGAACTTGCTGGAAATCGCCGTCATGTCGATCTCACCGGTCTTCAACGCTGCGATTCTGACTGCTTCCTCTGGGATCGCAACCACTCTCACTGTTTTGGTCTGTGGCTGGCCATCCGCGCGCCAGTAGTCAGAGAACGCGTTCAGGACTACTTCGTCGTCACTGCGCCAAGTCTCGACTTCATAAGGTCCAGTGCCGACCATTTTGCTGATAGCACCATCACCGAGCTCTTCGACCAGCTTCTTGCTGATCATCGGCGTGTTACCACCGCCAGAACCCCAGAGCCCGTTCACAAACTTAGGGTCGAACTGTCCGTCTTTGTAATGGACGACAACGTGCGTATCGTCTATCGCTTCCCAGAAGTCGACTCGGTCCTTTTGGGAGCGAGAGAAGGTTGTGCCTTCCTTGTTTCCTTCATTGAAGCTGAATGCAACGTCATGGGCAGTAAGTTCTCCCCAACCGTCATGGAACATCACACCGGTGCGAATCTCGAACGTGACCGTCTCAGCAACAGAATCCGCCACCCATGAGGTGGCAATGCCGTGCGTGGCCTTTGAGGGATCAGGTACGTCCGAGGCGAGGTGAGGTGCCGCTCGCATCATGTACTCGTAGACACCCCAGTCAACGTAGTGGAAATCAGTTCCAGTACCCTGCTTTGACGGCAAGCCGATAGGCGGGAGAATGCGAACCTCTCCAACAACGACTTCGCCGGACAGTTCGGGCGCCGCCGCTGGGACTTCGACGATTACGGTTTCAACAACCGCTGCGCCTGGGACGATTACCGTCTCGACAACGGTGACCGTGTCACCCTTTTCGGTGACGGTGATCGTGTCACCCTTGACTTCTTTTTCAACGATTACGGTCTCTACAACCGTTGTGGTCTCTTCGCTACCCCCACATGCGACTACTACGATTGCAAGGAGTGCGCTAAGCAGCCCAAGCACGATAGTAGACGTTGCGCGAGGCAGCATCTTATCTCGTACAAACATGAAACATTTTCTCCATCTCTAAGATGTACCACCAACGAGGTGGAATATATCCTTTTCAACAGCATTTTGATATATTTATATCACGCAATTGATAGTTACAGAGAGTAATACTACTAATATTTATTGTCAACCGAGTT
>JAPKCH010000105.1 GCA_026421185.1 Dehalococcoidia bacterium
ACGAACCATGAGTGTGTTGCTCGAACAGCAGTTTGGCAAAGCGTGAATACGACCTTGTCGCCCTGAATGCCTTCGCCTTCGTAGATCTCTCGAAGATCAGCGGCAGGAAGGAATACGCCCTGTTCGTTTACAGCACGGGTCCAGTTCACATTACCGGATTCAGGAATGTGACCACCGGCAGCGGCTCGAACGTCCTTGCCCGAGAATTCTTCAGGAGAACGTGTGTCACAAACGATCTTTGAAGGGTCGTCGACTGATTCCAGAACTTCTTCCCATCCAGCAATAATGCTGAGGTCAGGTGCTGCAGTGAAAGCGTAGCTAGATGCAGTGATCTCAGGAACATCGGTTGATGTCTTGAGCTCGTTTGCGCTCCAGTAGTTCCACGAACCATCAATAAGCTTAGAGTCGCTGTGACCGTAAACATCCATAGCCCAAAGAGCTCGGCTTGCCCACAGGTTTGAATTGCTGTCGTAGAACACAACAGTATCGCTAGGCTCGATACCCAGCTCAGACAATGCAGTTGCAATGTGAGCGGCAGCTGGAAGCATACCTGCTACACCATTCTCGTCTTCCTGCTGGAAAACAGTTTTAGGCGTTAGTCGCAGTGCACCCGGAATGTGACCCGCTGCGTAGTCTTCTTCTTTACGCAGGTCGATAACAACAACATCGTCGTTATCAAGGTTTTCTAGCATCCAGTCGGAATTTACGAGCTTCTTAGATGCTTCGACTTCTGCAGGGGTGTCGACAACAATTTCTTCAGTAGACGAACAAGCTGCAATAACTGCAGCTGCGACAACGAGTGCCGATAGTGCGATCAATTGTATAAATTTGGAACGAACAATCATTATGTTTCTCCTAAGAAACTAAATTTTGGATAATCTCATGCGCCATTCGCCGGCACCTAGCTCATCTATCTCAATTTCGTAACCCCGCTTCATAGCTTGGGGGGGGACGGTCGACAGTGCAGGTGGGTGGTCAGTAAGGACGTCGATAGTTACAACGCCTTTATGGTCGCCATCCAGCGCCTCGTTTGTCTTCAACATTGGGTATGGACAGATTTCTCCACGCACATCCAAAATCGGTATTTGATCATCAGCCATATATCTGTCTCTCTTTCGTAGTTATTTGTTTCTATCTATCGACAATGTGATTCGCCAGACATTTTCGTCTGGCATGGACATACGCATCTTGAGCCCTTCTTTAGCGGCAGCGGAAGGAACGTACTTGATCACGACTTCTTGATCAGTCGTGAGCATTACTTCGTTTCCTTCGGCAGCGCTTGCTACGGCTTTGGTGGCCCGTTGCAGATGCTGAGGCATCGGGACGCCACGAAGATCGACTTCGATAAGTTTTGGCATGTTTCAACCGATCCTCTTGATCACTTGCGTTCCTGTGAACGCCCCGGCGGCCATTGCTAATCCAAACACCCATCCTGACAAGGAAAGGGAAGGAACTGCCGAGAAAAACGCACCGATGGTGCAGCCGACTGCGAGACCCGATGCATAACCCATCATTACTCCGCCAGTGATTGACTGGACGTAACGACGCTTTTGGGTTGGAAGGCGAAGCTTGAACTCGCCCGCAAACAATGCGCCAATTAGTGCGCCGGGTAGAAGTCCAACGGTAATGGCGAACGTGTGACCGAGGAGTCCCGGTTCACCGGATCTGCCAGTACAGCCACCGAGAGTCGACAGGCCGTCGAGTACAGGTACATCAACACCCATCCAACCGAGACCTAGTTGTGATGCTCGCATCAGTTCACCAGTTACGCCTAGGGGCATATGAATGGTGTACATGATGATGCCGAGAATTCCTAGTACTACTCCACCGATAGCAATCGGCCATCCACGCTTGAACACAGGATCGAGAGTTGCTCGAACACGATCATCGAAGTTCAGGGCAGGGATGATCTTCTTATTGATGTGTGGCATGAACAGCCCGTTCTTGTACTCCATGAAAGTTACAAGAAGGTAGATAGCAACAAGTCCGAGCAGTGTGATGACAATTGCACCGGTGTAACCGAGGCTACCTACAGATGGGAGCCATACTTTCGGTTCGTTTGAGATAGAGAAGGCCCACCACCAGTTCCAGGTGAGCGTGAGTGCGCCAAGTCCGATGATGACTCCGATGATCGCAACCCATGAAGCTACGTAACCTTCAGCCATTCGGTATAGCGAACCGGAAACACATCCGCCGGCGATAACCATTCCCACACCGAACAGAACACCACCGACTACTACTGAGAGTCCGACCGGAAGGATGTGCGCTTCAGCCGGAAGTAATCCAGCAGCGGGGTTCGGGATGATCCAATGCATGATCGCTGCAAAGCCGATCGTTGAAATTCCCATCCCTATGATGATGCCTTTCATATTGTGGCCAGAGCCAAAAAGGAAAAGGTCTCGGAATGCAGATGCGAAGCAAAAACGTGATCGTTGAAGAGTTAGACCGAATGCGTTGGCAAGTATCCAAATTGCAGCTACTTCACCGTCAATACGTGAAATAAATAGCGCAGTAATGAGACTAAGGAGTACGACCACTATGCCGGTGAAAGTTTGGCCGGAGATAGGTCGGAGAGCGTTCGGTTTGGAGTTCTCTACTGAAAGAGAGTCAGTTGTCATTGATTGATGTATTTTTGTGAATTAGTAATTGCCAAAAAAAAACCCCCGCTTTCGATTAGCGAGGGTGGGCGTTCCGGTTGCGTGCTTGTGCGCGATCCTAGGGTGCCATCTCCTCAGAGGTGGTACAGCAACA
>JAPKCH010000052.1 GCA_026421185.1 Dehalococcoidia bacterium
GGCATGCCGACCCAGCCTCGTATTACGCTACGTGACTGCCGTCACACTCACTGTGCTAAATGTTGGTTTATCGAATATAGAAAATCGGACTGTCGTCCGTATATACGCGAGCCAACTCATTAAAAATACAACATTCATTAGAGTCGGGATACACCGATAAGCCGGAGTTAGTTCGACTTAGAATGTTTTTATGGTTTGTTTAATATAATTTAGATTCGATTACGGATTCGGTATAGGTAAATTATTTATGTTGAACCAGAGGCTTTTGATGATTACTACCAGAGCGATTTTTCACGATGGACTTGGTGAACCTGAAGGTCCCGTATTACTCTCGGACGGCAGTTGGGGGGTTGTTGAGATGAGCCCTGAAACGGGGCATGTTTCGGTGATATCTGCTGATGGACTATCGAAGAGAGTCTTAATTAAAACAGGGCGACCCAATGGAATGGTCCAAGACCGAGCGGGTAATCTCTGGGTTGCAGAGTCTATGAACCCGCCATCATTGCTCAAAATAGGCCTAGATGGCAGCTCTCAGATTGTTCTAACCCAATGCGGTGGAGTCGATTTTTTATTCCCTAACGATCTTGCTTTCGGACCCGATGGTGCGATGTATATGACTGATTCGGGAGTACATCGCCCTGCATTTGTCCAAGCTCTAAAAGAGTCACGAACGGATTACCCAATCGACGGAAAACTATTTCGCATCGATGTTGTAAGTGAGTCGATAACTGTGTTGGACACGGGATTGCCATTCGCAAATGGATTAGCGTTCGGAGCTGATGGTGATCTCTACATAACCGCGACTGTTTCGGGATTTGTTTATCGCTATGAATGGAATTCCGATGGCACACTCGATTCGAGGGGGAAATTCGCTGATTTGGTTGACCGAACCCAGCCCTCAGGATTCAAAGGTGGAGATGGGCTGGCTGTGGGAGAGAACGGCTATCTCTACTGTGCGGTAGTCGGGCAAGGTGACGTAACGGTTGTAGACACCACTGGAAATATTGTCGAACGATTTCCGGTAGGAGGCAAGCAGCCAACCAACGTGGCGTTTGGTCCGAGAGGTAGTGGTGATATCTACGTGACAATAAAAGATGCTGGAACATTGGAACGTCACCATGTCGGAGTGGATGGCCTACCATTGCTGGAATCGAAATAACGGCACTTAATGTGATGATTAAGCTTTGGGATCTATCGGTTCAGAATCGCCGAATTCAGTTTCGTCACTGCTCGCACTAGAGTTGAACCAGTTAATAGCGGCAGCTGCAGCGTCGGCATTGTTTTTGGCCGGAAAATATCTCGTGTTTTCAGACTCGATCAGAGTCGAATTACTGAGGGCATCGTGCATTAGAACTGCTTCTTCGTGAGAAAGTAATTCGCTTTGACGACCCACTAATAACAACGTTGAAATGCTTTGCAAATCTTCGATCTGCTCAGGACTGATTATGCCGTCACAAATGATCATAGAAGTAACTGCGCCAAGGGCCGCTGCGGCAGTCTTGCTAACAATATCGGTAGCGACACTTCCCTGAGATAATAGTTGAACCGGCTCGCCGATTTCTTGGATCAACATCAACAGCTCTTGAGCTGAGGCAACGTTGACTAACAGTGGCGAGTTTGAAGGTGCAAGGAACGAGATGAATTCGTCCCAGTCAGAAGGCGAGCTGTCTGGAGCCACGATAACAAGCGGTATTGCGTCGTTGCTAGCCTGCCATGCATGGACGCGTACGTCGACGCCTGACTGCAATTTCACTGTGACTTCCTCGAAGTCGATCATTTATAACTCGATCTGATTCGTTTACTGTCGGTGATTTGATCGCTAATGATATCTGGCTCTCCATAAATCAACCCGCCTAAAAACTATCAATACGCCGCTAATGAGTGCGAGTCACAGCCATCGAAGGTATATTTGCTCTCGCAACCGAACACAACCTAGCCCGAATCCTTATTAGAGAGATGGGCGAAAGCATTTTCAAGGCTAAAAAGGAACTCGAAGTGACAACCAGCGACTGGGGATCGATTTATAAAGAGATGGGCGCTAAGCCTGTCGTGAATGCAACTGGGAGCGTAACGCTGCTTGGTGGTTCAACGCCGGTGCCAGAGGTTAAGGCTGCTATGGATGCCGCTGACTCGGCATATATTCCGTTGATTGAATTGGAACAGATTGCGGGTGATAGGATTGCCGATATGCTCGGCGTTCCAGCTGCTTATGTGACATCCGGCGCTGGCTCAGCCCTAACTCTGGCTACGGCAGCTTTCATGGCAGGTACTGACGATGCGAAAGTTGAGCAGCTTCCTGATACGACAGGAATGCCCAACGAAATTCTTATTCAGAAGCGTCAGCGTTACTGGTACGACAGGTGTCTCGAGTTAGCCGGCGCTAAGCTAGTTGAATTCGGAGACGAGAATGGCACGACCGAAGACGATCTAAGAGATGCCATTTCGGATCGAACTGCTGCTGTTCACTACGTTGTATACGAGCAGAAACCGATCGATCCGAACGTACTCACACTTGAGCAGGTCCTAGAAATAACTCATGCAGCTGGCAAGCCAGTTTCAGTTGATGCGGCTGGACAGGTTTATCCGCTAGAGAACTTTGGTAAATACGTTAAAATGGGCGCCGATTTCCAATGCATAGCCGCTAAGTACATGGGCGCACCGCATTCAACCGGATTTGCCTTGGGTACGAAAGAAGTTATCGACGCTATTAGTCGGCACTCTTTCGTTGGCTATGAAGGGCGACGTGTTCGAGGTATTGGTCGACCTCAAAAGATTGACCGACAGGAAATCATGGGAGTAGTCGCCGCCGTTGGGCGATGGATGACATTGAATCACGAAGATCGTTTGTCATTCGCTGAAGAGCAGTCACAGGCAATTCTGAAGCCCCTGAAAGGTATTCCTGGCGTAAGTGCTGAACTCAACACAAACATCATTGGACACCAGCCGTTCGGCATATTTCTGAGCGTGGATCCCGATGTTGTTGGTTTTACCAACGAGAATCTGGTCGAAAAACTACGTGATGGAGATCCATCAATATGGACTCGCGTTTCGCCCGATGCTCCGAGATTGGAGATCCATGTGTTTGGAATGGGAGAAGGCGAACCAGAACTTGTGGGTAACGCTATCGCCGAATTGACGCAGGGCTAATTATCGTATTTTATATCGATTGAATCGAGACGCTCAGTCATATTGGCTGGGTGTCTTTTTTTATATCTGGAACTGATTGACGGCTTTTAGATATGACAGCCGTCACTGCAAATGGCAGACTACGGGAAGACGAAATAGCAGGAGGAAACCTAGTGACAGTCGAGACCGTTGGTGTGATGAGTCCTGGTGACATGGGCAGCGGAGTTGGGGGCGTACTGAAGAAGAATGGTCTTCGAGTTCTTACCGCGTTAGACGGCAGGAGTGACGCCTCGAAAAAACGTGCCACAGAAGAAGACTTTGAAGACGTTGAATCGCTTGATGAACTGGTGAAGCAATGCGACCTCGTTCTTTCGATACTCGTTCCATCTGAAGCACTTCTATTTGCTCAAGATATCGCCGAAGCGATCGTCCGGACCAATTCTGAGATTGCAGTTGCCGATTGCAACGCTGTTTCGCCTGCGACTGGAATTAAGATCGACGAAATTATTACTGCAGCTGGCGGTAAATTTATTGACTCTGGAATTATCGGTCCATCGCCACGCATTGGGGCTTCTCCTCGTTTTTACGCTTCAGGCGAACACGCTCATATTTTGGGCGAACTTGATGGCAAGGGAATTGATGTACCTATAATGGACGGTCCGGTCGGTAGAGCATCAGGATTAAAGATGGTTTATGCCGCACTTACAAAGGGTGCAGCGGCTCTACATGCTTCAACACTTATGACTGCTACATCACTTGGTATTTACGATGATTTGATTAAGGAACTGGAACTCAGCCAGAGCGGTACATTGGAAACAATGGGCCGAGTCAAATCGATCTCGGCACAGGCATTCCGGTGGATAGGCGAGATGGAAGAGATAGCAGCAACGTTTGAAGACGTTGGGACTACTCCTAACATTCACACTGGTGCTGCGGAAACGTTCCAGACGATAGCTAATTCTTCGATTGGGCACGAACGAGTGGGAACAGTAGACACTTCGAGATCGCTTGCAGATTCGATTAAAGCAATGTTGAAACCGGCTGACTAGAAATTTCTTTGACTCCTAAAAAACTGGCTCTTACAATATTTTTCGCTTCCGTTGTGATTAACGCTGCTTTGGGCATAATCGCTCTATTCGCTGGTGACTTCGGCGATATTCAGGTCAAGATCTTGATGACCTCGCTCAGCGTGTCGGCTGCGAGTGTTTTGTCATTGGCAATGTTTCCTGCACGGGAACGCCGCTTGTTGGGGCGTGTTCCGGATGCAGGCATTGTTCTATCCGTCGCAGGATTTAGTCTGCTCGTCATTCTGGTTTGGACAGAATTTGGGCAAGACTCACTGGGACGCACCGTTGGGTCTCTACTAACTTTTGCAGTGGCAGCAGGGTACGTTTCTCTGCTCGCATTGTCTGTGGTTCAACCCAAGTTCATCAACGTAGTACGGCTCGCCTACGTGCTAACCGCAATACTGGCGACTTTTATCGCTGGCGTGATTTGGATCGATACGCTAGGCGACTTCTTTCCTCGCTTCATGGGAGTGCTATCGATCCTGTTAGCGGCAACCACGGTGTCGATACCAGTGCTTCATCGATTGAGCCGTATGGAATCCAATTACGAATCGGATATGGATCTCGGATCTACACGCGTATTTCTCGATCAATCACCGACGATTTGCTTGCACTGCGGGCATCCAGGAATTGAAATCGACGAAGGTCACAGATTCGAATGTGAATCATGCGGCTCAAGATATCGAGTAGAGCTGCCGAGTAACCACCGAAATACCGTCTAGAGCCCGGCTCCAACGTAGACAACTAATAATTCTAAGACTTGTTAGCTTCGACCTGAGCTTTGAGCTTCTCTGATATTGACTTGAATTCTGCAGCAGCAATGTCTGATTCAAGCGATGCTGGCTTCTTAGAATTTGTATAGTCAGCACTCATGGTCAGAGCACCAAGGAATGGGAGATCCATTTCTTCAGCTAGTGCTTTTCCACCACCGGTACCGAAGACGCCACCAGAGAGATTTTCGACTACGCCGAATACCTTCAAGTTCATCTTCTTGATCATGTTGATTGAACGCTTTGCGTCGAGAACTGCAAGCTCATGTGGAGTTGTGACAATCACAAATCCGTCGAGGTTCAGTGTCTGCATAACCGTAAGAGGAGCGTCGGATGTTCCCGGAGGAAGATCGACGATCATATAATCGGGATTTCCCCATTCGGTTGAGTGGAGGAACTGGTTGATGGCATTGTGGATCATCGGACCACGCCACACGATTGCTTCGTCTTCGTTGTCTTGGAAGAAAGCCATCGACATTACTTTGACGCCAAAACGTGAAGGAGGCACAAGCTTCTCACCGTTCTGAATTGGACCTTCAGAGATGCGTAGAACACGTGTCACATTAGGGCAGTCAATATCACAGTCGAAAAGTGCGACGTCATTTTCTTCAGCCGCTAAAGTTACTGCCAGATTCGTAGCAACGGTTGTTTTACCGACTCCGCCTTTACCTGAGTAGACACCGATACGAGTACCAATGCCTTCAAGCGATTCCGAAACTTTGCGTCGTTCTTGGAAATTGGATCGCACTTGAGCGAGTCGGGCTTCTTCTTGTGGGGTTAGTTTTCGAGGAGACGACATATTTATTGTTTACTAGAACTTTTGTACGCGGCAAAACGCCGTGATTCTATTGCGTGCCAAACGGTCTGAGTTAGTCGATACCAAGAAGACGTTTACCGTCATCGGTGATCATGTCCGGTGTCCACGGCGGGTCGAACACAACGTCGACCTGAACATCTTCTACATCGTCGATTTCAGCAATGCGCCATTCAGCCTGCTGTGCAATGTAAGGGCCCATGCCGCAGCCGGGAGCCGTAAGAGTCATTTCCACGTGAACGTCGCCATCGGCAACTTCTACTGTGTAGATAAGTCCGAGATCTACGACGTTGACTGGGATTTCTGGGTCATAAACGTCACGTAGAGCCTCAAGGACTGTTCCTTGTTCTAGTACTTCAGCGTCAGCCATCTATGTCTCCATGATCCGTCGAACTATACGTTCGCACCGGTAACCAATTCAAGTTGAATACGAGGATCGAATTAGTCTAGCAGAGAGGTAAACAATTGTTAGCGTGAAGAATTCAATATTTGTTTCCTATAGGACTAGTATTTATGACTTTCTCAGCCGATTAGTTCTTCTGGTACTCCATCGGAAGCAGTGGGTGCGAGTTCGACCTGTTTGTCGGGTTCAGGGTCTACTGAGTCGCTTTGATCAACAAGAACCTTTCGAAGGTCAACGACCTGATCGCGCAGAAGTGCTGCTTTCTCGAATTCGAGATCTATAGCAGCCTTCTTCATCTGCTTCTCTAGATCTTTAACTAGGCGGACAAGATCGTTCTTAGGCAGTGCAGATGGCGTGACATAGGGAGTTTTTCTCTCAGCGACTTGCCTGACCTTAGATGCGATGTCACGGACTTCTTTGACGATAGAGGCAGGTGTGATCCCGTTAGCATCATTGTGAGCCGATTGAATCGTACGACGGCGGCTCGTCTCGTCCATCGCATATTTCATCGATTTGGTGATTCTGTCTGCGTACATAACCACCTTTCCTTCAACGTGACGAGCAGCTCGTCCGATTGTCTGCACTAGTGAAGTGCTGGAACGTAAATATCCTTCTTTGTCAGCATCGAGTATTGCGACAAGTGACACTTCTGGCAGATCAAGTCCTTCACGCAGCAAGTTGATTCCGACTACGACGTCGTACACGCCGAGCCGAAGATCTCGGAGGATTTCTGTACGCTCCATTGTTTGAATGTCCGAGTGTAAGTACTGGACTCTAACGCCCATTTCACGCAAATAATCGGTCAATTCTTCCGCCATGCGCTTCGTCAGGGTCGTGACCAGAACCCGCTCATGTTTTGCCGTGGTCGCCTGTATACGCTCTAGCAGATTGTCGATCTGGTTCTCGGTTGGCTCGAGAATGATTTCCGGGTCGATCAATCCGGTAGGTCTGATTACCTGTTCGACTCGACGTTCTTCGTTCGCCAATTCATATGGGCCGGGCGTTGCGGAGACGTAGACGATTTGGTTTACGCGTTCTTCGAATTCCTCGAACGCCAACGGTCGATTGTCCATAGCAGATGGAAGTCTGAAACCGTAATCGACCAGACTTGTCTTTCGTGCGAAGTCCCCTTTGTACATACCGTTTATTTGCGGCAGGGTCATGTGAGATTCGTCGATGAATATAAGGAAATCGTCAGGGAAATAATCCAACAAAGTCCAGGGAGCTGAGCCTGCTGATCGACGTCCTAGCGGTCGTGAGTAGTTCTCAATACCCGGGCACGAACCAGTTTCTTTGAGCATTTCGAGATCGTAATTAGTTCGCTGCTCAAGTCGCTGCGCTTCAACTAGTTTTCCGTTTGAACGCAAACTGTCGAGTCGTTCACCGAGTTCGTTCTCGATGTCTTTCAGTGCTTCTTTGAGTTCGTCTTCTGGTGTGACGAAGTGCTTACCAGGAAAGATATCGATTT
Organism: Dehalococcoidia bacterium; assembly: GCA_026421185.1. GTDB lineage: Bacteria > Chloroflexota > Dehalococcoidia > Lucifugimonadales > Lucifugimonadaceae > Lucifugimonas. The sequence continues at coordinate 7,649 of JAPKCH010000052.1, forward strand.
CATCGAGTTCAGCGAGAATTTCGCCAGTCAAAGGATCAAGCTCGATGATGCGTTCGATCTCATCACCAAAGAACTGGACACGCACAGCTAGCTCTTCGTAGGCAGGCATAATTTCGAGCGTGTCACCACGAAGTCGGAACCGACCTCGAACCATCTCCATGTCGTTTCGCTCGTAGTACATGTCGATGAGTTTGCGCACGACTTTTCGAAGTCCTGGTTCTTCACCCTTACGCAGATTCAATACGACTGACTTATATTCATCGGGCGAACCCAAGCCGTAGATGCAAGAAACGCTGGCGACAATCAAAGTGTCTCGACGAGTAAGCAAAGCCCGAGTCGCTGCGTGGCGAAGCCGGTCGATCTCCTCGTTAATGTCAGATTCTTTTTCGATGTAAGTGTCTGACTGAGGAATGTAGGCTTCGGGTTGATAGTAGTCGTAGTAACTGACGAAGTACTGCACCGAATTGTTCGGAAAAAAATCTTGGAATTCTCCAGATAACTGAGCAGCAAGTGTCTTGTTGTGCGCAATTATTAGAGTGGGGCGTTGCACTTCCTCGATGATTTTTGCCATCGTGAAAGTCTTGCCTGAACCCGTAACACCGAGGAGTGTTTGGTGTTTTAGAGATTCGTTTAGTCCGCCGGATAACGCTTCGATAGCGGCCGGTTGGTCACCTGTAGGTTGGAATGCTGCTTCAATTTCGAAGCGCCCATCGTTTCTTGCCATATCAAAATTCTACAGGGGGAATCGGTCATGTTAAATGCTGAATGTCATGCGACGTTCAGTTAACTAGAGCTGTACGGCTAAACATCTTCCCAATCACTAGGAATCTGCGGGATCTGCCAGAGCAGATCGGGTCGCCATATACCCCAAGCGTCGCTGAACGGTCTGCGGTTTTCCACAATGGTTTGCAACGCCTTAGCTGCAGTATCTCGTACGTCTTGCGCTTCTAGTTCTGTGAAAATATCCGCCTCGATTGCTTCAGCGAATTCATCTTCGTCTTTGTATCGCCATGTCTTACGATCAGGATTAACAACGACGTCAAGGAACATGTCCCACGTATCGAACCCGAGCCGAGTTCGTTGATACGGTGCATCGATGTTGATGTACCAGCCACGAACTGTGGCCATTTCCGGCTCCCAGAACACCCATAGTGACCACATTGAACGAGGGTTCTTGAGGCGCAACGTTCCCGAGGTGTGCCAATTTCTTTCGGCCATAGTCCATGACTTGGACGCAATAGTTTCGACACTGAGATGGCTTTTGCTGCCATCGTGATTGGCCGATAGATCGCTGACACCGTTGAGTACCGGCGTATCCAACGGCAACCATGTGACGACAAGTTCTGGCGTATCGGCGACAACGATCGAAGGTAACACGGTTTGCACGCACCCTTGGAACACATTTCGAATCACTATGTGATCTCCAGGTTCGAATCGAGTCGGCGGAATCATGACTTTCCAAACATTTTCAAGCGGATGATCATTGGCGCATTATGCCTGTTGTGACACCATACGGGCTCGATAAACACGATCGGAGTTAAGAGATGGCGAACTTGAAAGTTGTAATCGGTACCGATCACGTAGGCACGCAGTATGCTAATGAATTGATCGATTCATTCCCCGAAATAGAATTCCTGGTTGCATACGACTCTGCTGATCACGCTGATGTTATTCGTGATGCTGATGCATTCTTCGGTTGGCCTAGTGGCGATGCATTTGCCGCTGCGGAACAGCTGAAATGGATCGCCTGCCCGGGTATGGGAATCGACAAGATCGTTGCCTACCAGAATATCGTCGACTCAGATGTCCCGATCACGAATGCGCCGGGTACGCACGTTACTTCAATGGGTGATCACGTCATCGGTGCGATGGTAGGACTGACTCATCGTTTTCAGGAATCGTTCGAAGATCGTCAAAAGAAAACTTGGGATACCGAAAAATACGCTTCTCGTATAACAGAGATTACCGGAACGACAGTTGGGATTTTTGGTCTAGGGGCAATCGGACGTGCCGTCGCCGATCGTGTCACCGCATTCGGCACGACGACCTACGCTATCGACCCTGCGCCATCGAATGTTCCAGACAGCATTACTGAATGCTGGGGTCTTGATCGTTTGGATGACCTCGCTAAAGTCTCGAATTTCCTCGTTATTGCAGCGCCTGTACTAGATACGACTCGCGGCTCGATCGATGCCCGACGAATTGCGATGATGCCTAAAGGCAGCTACATCATTGTGATTTCACGTGGAGAGATCGTGGACGAAGATGCATTGTGTGATGCTTTGGAATCCGGTCATCTGGCTGGAGCGGCTCTTGATGCTACTGCAGTCGAGCCGTTGGCGGAAAATTCAAGATTGTGGACTTTGGATAACGTAATTCTTACGCCACACTCATCGGCACTTACGCCTGAGCTATACGAAATGCGTCGCCAGACATTCAAGGCGAACCTACGAAAATTCTCGGCTGGCGAAGATCTGATGAACATCTGCAACAAAACTGCAGGATTCTAGATCGCTTCGGATTTGTTTGAATGAAGAGAGGTGGGCAACAATCGGCCCACCTCTTTCTTGTTAATGCTGTTCTGTATGCCGAGCTAAAACGACGATTTCGTCGCTTTCTTCGTCGAGCTCTCCACCTTCGAAGTCACCCCACATCTCGATGACTTCGAGTCCGACTCGATCGCATAATGCGATGATCTGCTCGGGATATAGATACCGCACTACGACTTCGAGTTCCTGCCTGCGGAGAACGTTACCTTTAGGGTCGAGCTCTTCTGCGATCTGAACGCCGTGGTTCAGTTGAAATTCGAGATCAAAGTGGTTCTTGGCAGTAAGAACGTACCGACCGCCGTCGGGTTTTTCGACCACTTCGAGCAGGAACTCTTCGTGGGGGTCATCAGCCAGCATTTCAGGGTCTGGATAAAAGAGATTGAACGCCATCGTCCCGTCGGGAGCAAGATGTTCGGCTGCGCGACAAAGAGTTTGCATTTGTTCTTCTTCAGTGGTCGCCAATAGAAGAGTTCTTGCCGGAATCGTTACCACAGGGAACTGGCGTTTGAGATCGAAGTTGCGCATATCGGCTTGGATCAATCGCAGACTGCCCTCAAGCGGCGCTACATCGAGAGCATTTTGCTGAGCGACCTTCAGCATAGGCTCGAACAAGTCGATACCCACAATTTCCATTCCTTCTTTTGCCAGTGGCAACGCTATGCGACCGGTACCAACACCGATCTCCAGAATTGGCCCGCCCGACGCACGACACAACCCGTGGTAGAACCCTATGTCGCCGGGGTCGGCAGCAGCATAAAAAATGTCGTACCACTCAGCCCATGCCACGTAATCCATAGTCATTGCTCAGTGAACCTTTAAATTCGTCCTACGGTTTTCATGAACTGTTTGCCGTAGCTACTCATGAACGTTGGGATGTGTGTGTAGTGGTACTGAATTCCCGCCTCAGTATTTTCCATAGCCTGTTCTGCCGCACTCGGAGTGCCCGACGCATGGCCTGATGCGTGGATTCTGTCGAAAGTTTCTTTGACCACTTTTTGAACGTCAGGATGCCTGTTGTTTCCGGGATGTCCCATCGACTGCGCTAGATCGGTTGGTCCTATAAAGAAAACGTCTATGTCTGGGACTGCAAGGATTTCATCGAGGTTTTCAACTGCTGCGATATCTTCGATCTGGATACATACCAGCATCTCTCGGTTTGCGTCTTTGACGTATTCCGAAGTGGGTGAACCCCATCCGAAATCGGCCATTCGACCTCCGCCGAGACCTCGCATGCCACCTGGTTGGTAAAGGCAGGCTTCTACTACAGCTCGTGCCTCGTCAGCCGTGTTGACATGCGGAACCTGCACGCCCATTGATCCGCGATCGAGGTATTTGTTAATTACGGCGGCATCGTTCCTCTCGGGTCGAACTATAGGAGTGATGCCTCGTAGCTCCGCAGCCATAATCATCGGACCGATGTTGTCAGGGGTTATTGAACCGTGTTCTGCATCAAGCATCACCCAATCAAAATCGAGTTCGCCGATCATCTCGACAACTTCAGCCGATGGAAACTGAACAGATACCCCATACGCAGGTTTTCCCGACTTAATTAGGTTCTTCATTCGATTCTGTTGAAGCTGTGCCATTTGTTTATGGGACTCCGATTTTAGGCTACTGGATAGCGATATTTAGTTAGAGGCGATGATTGTCATAAATATAGGCTAATGCTAGCCCTGACGTGGTCTCAACCGATGTTGACATGCCAACCGCTCAGGAAGAAAATTTTGTTTAGTTATAAATTCCGTAACGACCGGCGTTAATTTCAATCAACGATCATTGTAAGTTGAATTCGTTTTAGCACCCGCATCGACATAGTTTAATAGGCCACGCAACAGTGACACAGCTAGCATCTCGACAGGCAAACCTGGGTACCGAAACAGCGTTCGAAACCCTCGCCAAAGCTAAAGAACTCGAACGTCAAGGGAAATCAATTATTCACCTTGAAATTGGAGAACCCGATTTCGATACTCCTGAGCACATTCGTGACGCGGCTAAAAAGGCGCTTGATGATGGGTTCACGCACTACGGTGCGTCTGCCGGTCAACTCGAAACTCGTGAGGCTATTGCAAAGCACCAGACCGATCGACAGGGCTACGACGTTTCTGCTGACAACATTGTCGTGACTCCCGGTGGTAAACCGGTTATGTTCTTCACGATCATGGCGTTGATCGAAGAGGGCGACGAGGTTATCTATCCTAACCCTGGATTTCCGATTTACGAATCGATGATCGAGTACATGGGCGGCACTGCTGTTCCAATGCAGTTGAACGAAGAAACCGGCTACAACGCCGATATCGACAAGCTTAGATCTCTGATTACACCTCGCACCAAGTTAATGATCGTCAACTCGCCTAACAACCCGTGCGGAAGTGTTATTCCTGAAGAGGATCTAGAGAAGATCGCTAAGATGGCAGTTGAAAATGACCTCACAGTCATGGCTGACGAAATCTACAAGGACATGTACTACGGCGATGACGTCGAGCATGTCTCTATCACTAAGTTCCCCGGAATGCGTGAACGAACGGTTATTCTCGACGGTTTCTCAAAGAGCTACGCTATGACAGGCTGGCGTCTCGGTTACGGTGTCTTCCCTGAATTCCTCGTCGAGCCTGTTACCCGTCTGATGACCAACAGCGTATCTTGCACATCTGTTCACACTCAGATGGCCGGTATTGCAGCGCTTGAAGGCTCACAGGACTCAGTGAAGGAAATGATGAAAGAATTCACCATTCGACGAGACATCATTGTCGAAGGTCTGAATTCACTTCCTGGAGTATCGTGCCCAACACCGAAGGGCGCTTTCTACGCCTTCCCGAACATCAAGGGGACAGG
>JAPKCH010000053.1 GCA_026421185.1 Dehalococcoidia bacterium
TTCTCATCTCGAAGTTGCAGGTCTGGCGCCGAGAGTCATTGGAATATAGATCTCAACGCCATCTCTAAATACGCCGACTACAATCTGATCATACGGTGCTGTATTTAGAGCCAAATACCCAATCAGGTCGTCCATAGACTTCATTCGGATTAAATTGATAGAAACGATCACATCTCCGTCAAAGTTGAGTCTACCGAACTGCGCTCCGGTGTCTCCACGGATACCGGCGAGAACGGCAGGTCCGCCAGAAGAAACGTTACTGACGTAAGCACCTACGATATCGCCAGGGAGTCCAACGTTTTCACGAAGGCTTAGATTTACTTCGTTCCCGCTTATCCCCATAAGAGAATATGTGTGCTCACCGAACTCTATTAGAGAAGGAATAACTCGCTTCACCAAATCGACAGGCACTGCGAATCCAACGCCTGAACTCTGGCGAGTTTCACTCTTGATCTGGGTATTCACTCCGATCACAGCGCCATACATATCGACAAGTGGGCCACCGGAGTTCCCAGGATTTATTGATGCGTCAGTTTGGATCACCGACGGAATACTGTAGGAAGAGAATCCGCTGTCGAGTGTTCGTGTCACAGCACTAACGATTCCTGTCGTCACAGTGAACTCTTCACCGAATGGGTTTCCGAGCGCAATTGCTGTTTGCCCGGGGCGTAGATCCGAGGATGTGCCGATTGCGATCGGAACAAGTTCATGTTTAACATCAATTAGTTTTATCACTGCAAGATCGGAAGCCGCATCGAATGCGACTACTTCAGCGCGATATTCACGGCCATTGAAGAATTTGACCACTAGTTCAGTTGCGCCTTGAACAACGTGATAATTCGTTACAACGTGTCCTTCATCATCCCAGACAAATCCTGAACCAGATCCGACACCTTGAACCGTTCCCGCAATAATGAATACGATGGATTGAACTGTGTATTCGTAGAGATCGGCTAGATGGTTTTCTTGTGCAGCAACTATTTCAACAGGAGTAAGTTCGATGACTTCAGGTGCAGGAGCGGGGGCTTCGACAATAGCATCGCCAATCGTTCTATCGTCACCATCGTCATCGGAAGTTGATTGAATTGCTTCTACAGTTGGAGTTGGTGAATCTTCTGCATCATCAGACTCAGCTGCTTTGGTCGATGTGATTGTTTCCGTGCTCACCGCAACGTTCGAAACCTGTTCGGTATTGGATTTTGTAGCCACCAGGTTTTCTGCTGGCTCAGTGCTGCCAGAACATGCCACAGCGGCGACCAGCGTCAATGCTGTGAGACTACCGATAAAGTTTTTTTTGAGATTGATCAACGTGTTCATAATGTTTTGGATGCACCGCAGTCTCAAACGATATGCGCTGAATCACCTCGTGCGGACAATAGTAGAAAGTTATTGACGTCTAATTTACGGAGTGAATGTGGAGCAATTTTGTGGATAGATATGAATCCCGTTAGCAAGTTCTTCGTAACAAGTACACATTCTATGAGAATATGAGATCGATCCGACTATCTTTGCCAGCCTGATGCGATAGGTAATCGTCGATCTTTTCCGAATGCAAGGCCGGTAATTTTTACGCCTGGAGGCGATTGGCGCCGCTTGTATTCATTGATATCTATCAGCCGAACGATTCTTCGGACTACTGCTTCGCTTGCGCCATCTGTCTTGCCGAGTGCAGCTTCTTTTTTGACAATGACATCGGGCGAAATGCGTTCTTCGATGTACATGTGAATGATTCGATCGAGCTGATCGTATGGTGGTAGCGAATCTTCATCAAGCTGACCAGGTCGAAGTTCGGCACTTGGCGGCTTCTCGATGATGGCAACTGGAATCGGTGAGCCGGGACCACGCTGGTTGCGGTGATAACAAAGTTCGTAGACAAGTGTCTTAGGAACGTCCTTAATTACAGCGTAGGCACCTGCCATATCACCGTAGAGAGTTGCGTAGCCGGTCGCCATTTCTGACTTGTTACCAGTGGTGAGAACTAGCCGGTCAAACTTGTTCGCAATCGACATCATAATGTTGCCGCGAATTCGTGACTGAGTGTTCTCTTCGGCAAGACCCGGATCCGTTCCATCGAATACTCCGCTGAGCATTTCTTCAAATGAAGAATGACCCGGTTCGATCGGAATGTTCCATAGCTCAACTCCGAGCCGTGAACAGAGATCTTCTGCGTCGGTAACGCTGCCGCCCGACGAGTACCTTGAAGGAAGAGCCACGCCAACCACGTTCTCAGCACCGATCGCTTCCACAGCGATTGCTGTGACGATTGCTGAGTCGATTCCTCCCGATACTGCGATAGCTACTTTCTTGAATCCTGTTTTCTTCAAATAATCTCGAGTACCAATGATTAGCGCTCGGTAAACAGCTTCAAGCCGATCGAGTCGGTGGATCGAAAGTCCTTGTAGTTTCTGGCGTCTTGCAGACGAAGTCATTTCGATCTCTATCGTCGCAGGCTGTCCGATCTGGTCAAGGTCGGTCTGAGGTAGAGCGAAAGATTGATGTTTTAGGCGTGATTTGTCGAGTTCTACGACATCGATGTCGGCGACCAGCAGTGATTCTTCAAATCGTGGAGAAGTTCCAAGAAGTTCGCCATCAGGACCTGCCAACATACTTCCTCCATCGAAGACGAGTTCGTCTTGGCCACCGATCTGGTTTGCATATAATGTGTAGACACGATTTCGTCTAGAAAGATCTGTGACAATGTCGACACGGTGTCCTTGTTTACCAGATTCGTATGGTGACGAGTTCAGGTTGACGATGATCTGTGCGCCGTTCGCGCATTGGACCTCGGATGGGCCAACGGGTTCCCAGATATCTTCACAAATATTGAGACCGACCTTGATGCCATTGATAGAAATAATCGTGCACTCACTGCCGGCTGTGAAGTATCGACGTTCGTCGAACACGCCGTAGTTAGGCAGATGAATCTTGCGGTATATTGCGACAATCTTTCTATTGTGCAGAACAGCCGCCGCGTTATAGAGCTTTGTGCCTGAATCAGTGACTTCTGAATCGACAAATCCCACCAACGTAACAATGTCACCGACAGTAGCCGCTATGCGACCTAGAGCCGCCTTATTCGAAGCGATGAAGTTATCGTAGAGGACGAGATCTTCAGGGGGGTAGCCAGTGATCGTTAGCTCTGGGAATGCTACGAGTTCGGCGCCCTGATCCTGCGCAAGACCAATCCATTCTTCGATCAGTCTTGCGTTGCCGTCGATATCACCGACGGTTGTATTGATCTGTGCCGCCGCAATTCTAAGAGTTCCGTTCGAACCCGAACTGCCATTTTCGGTAGTCATAGCGATTCGATTCTTTGGCCGCTGCTATTTGCTTCCTGCTGAAGACATGATTGGTGGGCGAGCGTAACCACTCACCGTTGGCAGTCGAGATGATCCTGTAAGGAAGATATCGATCTGCCGTGCTGCACGTCGTCCGCTGGCGATAGCGTGAACCACCAGTGATTGACCTCGTTGCATATCTCCGCAAGCAAAGACTTTATCGACGTTGGTTTGAAGAGTTCCGTTGGCGGCAACGTTGCCGCTTGGGTCGTAATCAACGCCAAGTGCGTCAAGTAAACCATCGTGCTGTGGGTGCAGGAATCCCATTGCAAGGAAGACTGCTTCAGCTTCGATAATAAATTCACTACCAGCTATTTCGTTCATGTTGAAACGGCCAGTTTCTTCATCCTTAACCCATTCAACACGGGCGCATTCGAGCCGCTTTAGGTTGCCTTCATCGTCACCAACGAATCGCTTCGTCATGACGTTGTAGTCCCTGTCGCCGCCCTCTTCGTGCGCACTTGAAGTGCGGAAGATCGTCGGCCACTGCGGCCATGGGTTGGTCTCAGATCGAGTCTCGGAAGGACGAGGCATAATTTCCATCTGAATGATGTTTGAAGCGCCCTGACGGTGTGACGTGCCGAGACAGTCGGCACCAGTGTCACCACCACCGATGATGACGACGTTCTTGCCCTTCACATCGATGTTTTCTTCAGGAGAAAATTCTTGGCCCTTTAGCTTTCGGTTCTGTTGGGTGAGTAACTCCATGGCATAGTAAACGCCCTTGAGTTCTCGACCTTCAACAGGAAGATCACGTGGAACGGTAGATCCACCAGAGAGACATACTGCGTCGAACTTTTCGAGTAGTTCTTCTTGAGTTACATCGACACCAACGTCAGTGCTGACACGGAATTTTACACCTTCACCACGCATCTGGTTTACGCGACGTTCGATAACTTCCTTCTCGAGTTTAAACTCAGGAATTCCGAGAGCGAGCAGTCCACCAATGTATTCGTTTCGTTCGTAAACAGTAACGGTGTGACCAGCTCGTGCAAGCTGCTGAGCCGATGCAAGACCGGCAGGTCCTGATCCAATAACGGCAACTTTCTTGCCAGTCTTATTAGTTGCAGGCTGAGGCTTGATCCAGCCTTCCTGCCAAGCATGCTCAGCGATCTGCTTCTCGATCATTTCGATGGTTACAGGGTCGGAATTAACCGACAGTGTGCAAGATGATTCACAAGGAGCAGGGCAGATTCGACCTGTAAATTCTGGGAAGTTGTTTGTTGCGTGAAGACTCTCTGCAGCTTCTTCCCAGTTTCCGTGGTAGATGAAATCGTTGAACTCTGGAATGAGGTTTCCAAGGGGGCAACCGCTGTTGCAGAACGGAACTCCGCAATCCATGCAGCGACTTGCCTGACGGCGGGCGTCAGATTCGTCCCACTTGAGATAAACCTCTTGCCAGTCGTTGATTCGTTCGCCAGCGTCACGACGTGAGGGAGTACGGCGTGCCGCCTCCATGAATCCGGTTACTTTACCCACGGCTGCCTACCCCTTCTTTAGAGTCGGTCGATTCATAAGCAGCTGCACGCCCGCGGAGGACCCGTGCGTAATCCCGAGGGAACACCTTCTTGAATTTCGTTACAGAGTTCGCCCAGTCGGCAAGAAGTTCAGAACCGAGTTTGCTGCCGGTGTACTTGACGTGCTTTTCAATCAATCCCTTGAGTTCATTGTCGTCATTAGAACCCGGTGATACGTCGAGCAGATCAGCGATTGCATCGTTGAACCTGCCTCCGAACGAACCATCTGGATCGATAACGTATGCAACACCACCACTCATACCTGCACCGAAGTTTCGGCCGGTAGGTCCGAGAATAGCTACACGACCACCAGTCATGTACTCACAACCGTGGTCGCCAATTCCTTCGACAACTGCGGTGGCAGCAGAATTTCGAACTGCGAATCGTTCACCAGCGAGACCGTTTACATAAGCCTCCCCACCGGTCGACCCATAAAGAGCAACATTACCGATGATGATATTGTCTTTGGCTTCGTAAGCGCTGTTAGCAGGAGGAGTGATTACTAGTCGCCCACCTGAAAGGCCCTTACCGAAGTAGTCGTTTGAATCGCCTTCGATCTTGAAGGTGAGTCCCTTGACCAACCATGCGCCAAAACTCTGACCCGCAGAGCCTTGGAACGTGAAGTTGACAGATCCATCAGGAAGTCCGGCTTCACCTGTTTTCTTGGCAATCACACCACTCAAAGTGGCTCCAACTGTTCGGTTGATGTTGGTGACAGGAAGAGTTGCAGAAACCTCGTTACCGTAATCGATTGCAGGTTGTGCAAGCTCAATTAGTTTATTGTCGAGTGCATTTTCAAGACCGTGGTTCTGCAGAATTTGCTGATACGGGTGGTCTTGTGGAAGCACTTCAGGTTTCATCAAAATTGGCGATAGATCAAGAGTCTTCGCCTTCCAATGCTTGATGTCTTCGCGAGCCTTCAGCTTGTCGACTCGACCGATCATTTCATTGACCGTTCGGAAGCCCATCTTAGCCATGAGTTCACGGAGTCCCTCAGCAAGGAACATGAAGTAGTTCACAACAGCATCTGGAGTACCTGAGAATTTCTTTCGAAGCTCAGGGTCCTGAGTTGCGACACCTACTGAACAGGTATTGAGGTGGCACTTACGCAGCATGATGCAACCCATCGAAATAAGCGCTCCGGTTGCGATGCCCCATTCTTCAGCACCAAGTAATGCCGCAACGAGAACGTCGAGAGACGTTTTCATCTGACCGTCGGTCTGAACAACGATTCGGTCACGTAGTCCATTGGCAACAAGCACCTGCTGAGTTTCAGCAAGACCAAGTTCCCACGGTAGACCTGCATGGCGAATAGAACTGAGAGGCGATGCACCAGTACCGCCAGAGTCACCCGAGATAAGGACAACATCGCCCTTACCTTTGGCAACACCGGCAGCAATGATTCCAACACCAGCCACAGAAACCAGCTTCACGTGAACACGTGAAGACGGGTTGACGTTCTTAAGGTCATGGATCAGTTGAGCCAAGTCCTCAATAGAGTAAATATCGTGGTGAGGCGGAGGCGAAATCAGCTCCACACCAGGAGTTGTCTTCCTTATCGACGCTATGTAATCCGAGATCTTACGACCTGGGATTTCACCACCTTCACCAGGCTTGGCTCCCTGAGCCATCTTGATCTGAAGATCCTTGGCATTTGTCAGGTAGTTGGTTGTTACACCGAATCGACCTGATGCTACCTGCTTCACAGCACTCGAACGGTTGTCACCGTTGTCGTCTAGCTTGAAGCGTTCTGGATCTTCACCACCTTCACCGGTGTTCGAACGAGCACCGATTCGGTTGGTTGCCACCGCGAGAGTTTCGTGAGCTTCACGACTGATCGAGCCAAGTGATATCGCACCAGTTGCGAATCGCTCAGCAATAACCGACGCAGGCTCAACTTCCTCGAGAGGAAGTTCGTCGCTGAATACAGGTTCCAGCATGTTCCTGATCGTAATGTGCTCATTACCTTCGTCGTTGGAGGCGACCTCGAACTGCTTGAATACATCGTGGTCGTTTCGAGTAACCGCATCTTGCAGCAGGGAGATCGTATCCGGGTTCCACATGTGGCGTTCGCCAGTTGATCGCCAGAGGTAAAGACCACCAAGGTCGATCTTTAGGTTCGACGGAATGTTGTCGTCAGCGTATGCACGAGAGTGGTTGGCAAGAATGTCAAGAGCGATCTCGTTTGTGCCGATTCCGCTGATACGAGATACGGTCCAAGTGAAGTACTCGTCGACGAGTTCCTGCGATAAACCAAGCGCTTCGAATACCTGTGCACCGATATAGCCTTGAAGGGTTGAAATACCCATCTTGGCCATCGTCTTTACAACACCTTCTTCGATAGCTTCTCGGAAGTTTTCTTCGGCAGTGTTCTGTGAAGGAATTTTCTCTTCCGCAGTTGGTCCCAATCGTAAACCGGCGATTGTCTCAAGAGCCAAGTACGGGTTGATTGCAGATGCACCGTAACCGAACAAGGTTGCGAAGTGATGCACTTCACGCGGCTCGCCAGATTCGACGATGATGTCGGCCTGAGCACGGTTACGTTCTTTGATCAAATGATGATGAACAGCACTTGTTGCAAGGAGTGAGGGGATGAACGCGTTCTCACTGTCGACACCACGGTCGGACAGTATGAGAAGTGTGTAGTCATCCTCGATAGCCTGACTTGCTTCGTTTCGAATGCGAACGAGAGCGGCATCGAGTGCTTCGGCTCCACCAGAAGTTGGGAACAGAGTCGAGATCGTCTTCGCCTTCACACCAGGAACGGTGGAAGCCTTGATCTTTGCCAGTTCCGAGTTACGTAAAACTGGATGGTCAATACGAAGCATGCGACAGTGAACTGCGGTCGTTTCGAAAATGTTTGGACGTCGTCCAGCTGGAACGGCGCGCTGAGTAATTAGCTTCTCGCGAATAGCATCGAGCGGCGGGTTTGAAACCTGCGCGAACGCCTGCTTGAAGTACGAAAACATGTTCTGCGGCTTGTCGGAAAGTACTGCAATCGGTGCATCGTTACCCATCGAGCCCTGAGGCTGGTGACCCGTAATGGCCATTGGGCGAACGAGCATTTGCAGATCTTCGCGTGAATAGCCGAATGCCATCTGGCGGTCTACGAGAGTATCGATATCGGCTCCGGGAACGCTTGGTGCGTCCGGTAGCGAATCGATAGTCGCTCGGTTTTCTTCAAGCCATTCCCCATACGGATTCTCTGAGGCGATTCGCTCGATAACTTCGTCAGGTTCAACAATTCTCTGTTCTTCGAAATCGATGAGGAACATGCGACCGGGCTCAAGACGTGAACGGTACTTGATACGTTCAGGATCGATGTTCAGAACACCAGCCTCTGAAGCCATTACAAGCAAATTATCCTTGGTAACCCAGTATCGGAACGGGCGTAGTCCATTACGGTCGAGCACCGCACCAACCGCATCACCATCGGTGAACACTATCATTGCAGGTCCGTCCCACGGCTCCATTAGGTTGCCGTGGTACTCGTAGAAATCTTTCACGTTCTGCGGCATCGACTCGTGACCATTCCAAGCTGCAGGCATCATCATCGCTGCGGTGTGTTCTACCGACCGACCAGTCATGCGGAGCAGTTCGAACACGTTGTCGAGTGACGCAGTATCGGAAGCATCATCGGCTTCACAGATAGGTGTGAGCTGGTCGATTTTGTCGCCGAAGAACGGAGAATCGATCGAACGTTCACGAGCCTGCATCCAATTTCGGTTACCACGGACGGTGTTGATCTCACCGTTGTGAGCCAGCATGCGGTACGGGTGAGCAAGCTTCCAGGAACCAAGAGTGTTGGTCGAGAAGCGAGAGTGGACCAGACCGAAAGCACTAACCATGCTTTCGTCTTTTAAGTCGAGGTAGAACTCACCGAGCTGGTGCGTTAGCAACATGCCCTTGTATATAAGAGTTCGGGCCGACCATGAACAAACATAGAACTCTCGCAGGAGAGCTTTCTTGATCTCAGGGTCAGACTCGTCGCCGACGAAATTCTTTTCGGTAGATTTTCTCGCTAGGTACATAAGTCGTTCGAGATCGTCATCTTCAACACCGTCTGGCGCTTCGACAAACAACTGTGCGAACTTAGGCATGATCGATCGAGCGGTGTAACCAGCGGAGTCGGGATCTACGGGTACATCACGCCACCCAAGAACCTTCAAACCGTTGCTGGTAGCGGATGATTCCAAGTGGTCACGAGCTGCAGCGTTGAGTTCGTCTTCTACTGGCAGGAACGTCATCGCTACACCGTAACGACGCGCGGCAGGAAGTTCGATACCGGCTTCACTGGTAACTTTGCGCATGAATGCATCAGGCATCTGAATCGTGATACCAGCGCCGTCACCGGTTAGTGGGTCGGCACCAGCAGCGCCACGGTGATCGAGGTTGACTAGGACTTCGAGTGCTTGGTTGACGATCTCATGTGTTCGTTCGCCGGTAATGTTGGCAACCATGCCGACACCACAAGCATCACGTTCCAGCTCGGGAACGTACAAACCGTGTTCCGCAATATCGGAGAAATCAGGCAGCGCAAAATCTGTCTGCGATCCATCCGCACGGGATCCGTTCAGGTTCGATTTAAAATTATTACGGACTTCGGTCATGTTTCTCCTAGTACGAAGATCAATAAGCTCTTAAGTTGCCAATAGGTTAGTGATGGCAGCTATATTAAAGGTGTCGGTATCTCGTTAGCTCGTAGTCAGTGACTGTGTTGCTGAATTCTTGCCATTCGAGCCGCTTGTTGGCGAGGAAATTCGACATAACGGTTGTACCGAGAGCTTTTTCTAGTAGCTCACTGTTTTCCGCAAGCCGAATCGCTTCGTCAAGTGTTCGGGGCAGTCGTGCCACTCCGCGGGCGCTCAACTCTGCATCCGACATTCGGAATACATCATCTTCGAGCGGCTGTGGAAGCGGCAATTTGTTTTCGATGCCATCAAGGCCTGCTGCAAGCAGAACCGAGAATAGTAAATAAGGGTTAGCGGCTGCATCGGGTGCGCGATATTCGATCCGGACGCTTTCTTCGCGTCCCGGTCGGTAAGAAGGAACTCGAATCAAGTCTCCGAAATTACCTGTGGACCATGATGCGAAAATCGGAGCTTCGAGGCCTGGAAGCAGTCGTTTGTACGAGTTGATCCATTGGTTGGTCACAACGCAAATTTCGGCAGCATGACGCATGAGTCCAGCGACGAAGTGTCGACCAGTCTCTGAGAGATTCCTCTCATCGTCAGCATCGAAGAACGCATTTTCATCGCCTTTGAAAAGCGACATATGAGTGTGCATTCCCGAACCATGGCGATCACCGAACGGTCGTGGCATAAAAGTAGCATACGCACCTTGCGTAGCGGCCAATTCCTTAGCAATCACCTTAAAGGTAATGATCGAGTCGGCCATCGTGAGCGCGTTCGTGTGGCGAAGATCGATTTCGTGCTGACCTTCACCAACTTCGTGGTGGCTGTGCTTAACCGGAATCCCCATCTTTTCGAGAGTAAGTACGGTGTCTCGGCGTAAGTCGGCTCCAGTTCCATCGACAGATGTTTGGTCGAAGTAGCTGCTGCGATGTGTGCGATCAGCCTCTTCATCTTCTCCCGTGTTGTAGTAGTACTCGATTTCTGGAGCAACGTAGAAGTTAAAGCCCATCTCTGAGGCACGAACCAAGTTGTGTCGAAGTACCTGACGACCATCAGCTGCCGACGGTTCGCCTGTTGGAGTTTCAATATCGCAGAACATTCTTGCAACGGCGTCTTTGCTCGGTCGCCACGGCAAAACTTGGAATGTTGACGGGTCGGGCATTGCGACCATGTCTGACTCATCGGCACGAGTTAGCCCTTCGATCGATGCACCGTCGAAGCTTGCGCCGTTTCGAAGTACGCCCTCAAGCTCATCGTCGGTGATGGCGAAGCCTTTGAGAGTGCCCAAAATATCGGTGAACCACAAACGAATGAACTTAACGTCATGTTCGCGCGCGGACATCAAGACGTATTTGATCGCCTCTTCATCGAGCTTCTGACGTGTGTTGTCGGGTGTCTGTGTCATGTACTAATCGTGATGCCTAGAGGTTGTTTTATTCGCCGCTGGGTGTTGTGGTTCTAAATTGACCGAATGTTGAGTATTGAAAAATGTTCTTTACTTGTCAATTAACTCTCGCCATGCTGGACGGCAAGGTTAATTGATCTATTTGAAATAACGGACTACTAATATTGCTCTCGTGTGCGCTCAATGCACGCGCTACCTGTTAACAATATGTTTCAAGTTGAAACATTTGCCAAACAGCTAGCACATGAATGCGACTAGTTAAGTAGGCTCTCCTAGTGATCGAAACCGATAACCGACGTTCCATTGAGTTTCGATGAAGTTGTTAGAGACATCGTCGATTTTGCTACGGAGCCGCCTGATATGAACATCGACTGTTCGGGTACCACCGAAGTAGTCATATTCCCAAACGCTGCGTAGTAAGGATTCTCGACTGAAGACTCGTCCCGGATTTGAAGAAAGGTACTTCAACAGTTCGTATTCCTTATAGGTGAGATCGACTTTACGTCCTCGGAGTGTGACTTCGTATCGATCAAGATCGATAACCAGATCTCCATGAACAATGTTGTTCTGCTTTTCTTCTGGCGCGTTTCTCGCCATCGCCAGATCAAGTCGGATTCTAACCTCTTCTGGGGAGCAAGGCAGAAAGCACACTTCTATCTCTTGCCGGGTAGCTTCAATACCTTCGAGAGAAACTGTTTGCAGCACAACCACTACTGGAACACCGGCATCGGCAGCTGCGTGTGCGATCCCTGAAGGACCTGCTAATCCCGTCCCCGAACCCCAGATAAGTGCTCCTTCAACGTTCGATGCCAGCTCTTCTTTGCTGGTATCTGGCGTAAATTTCCGCAAATTAAGTGAAGATTCAAGCGCTCCTAGCCCCGCCGCAAGGCGTTCAGACTCAGTATCGTCAAACCCAAGAAGGGCTATGGAACTCACTTAGTGTCACCCGGTTTCAGTAGCATGCCCATATTCAAATAGCGGGCTTTGCGCTGCGTATCCTGTGCGCACGCGCGTGTCATTTGCACTTAAGCAGTGGACAGCGTGTGTCGGCGAAGGAATCTAGGGTATTAGTTTGTGGTGAATTTCACAACCTTTGAATATCAATGGCGCGCCGCTTTGTCGAAAATCGTTAAAGAATCAATATTCTCGTTGACTTGCAAAGGTTCTCGTTCGTATACTTACTCTTCGTGGCCTGACCAATATCGGTTGGGATCACTTTCTTGTGACCAATTTTCTGGACTTCAATTTGCCCACGATTAATCAACTGGTGCGTAATCCGCGAAAGCAGAAGAGGCGTAAGCCTAAGACTCCTGCTTTGCGAGTTGCATTTAACTCATTCTCGAGTCAACAGGTAGAGCTTAAAAAGGGAAGCCCGCAGAAACGCGGCGTTTGCCTTCAGGTTCGAACTGTAACCCCGAAAAAGCCTAACTCGGCTCTTCGTAAGGTAGCTCGAGTTCGATTGAGCAACGGTATGGAAGTTACTGCTTACATTCCAGGCGAAGGTCACAACTTGCAAGAACACTCGGTTGTCCTTATTAGAGGCGGCAAGGTTCCAGATCTTCCAGGTGTTCGTTACCACATTGTTCGTGGAACGCTCGACACATCTGGTGTTGAAGATCGAAAACAGGGTCGTAGCAAATACGGCGCGACAAAGAGCTAGTAACTAAAAGTCACTGACAAAAACGACCGCCTGTCTGGAAACAGGGTAGGCGGCTTAGTTTGTCAGTGACATTATTTGAAGAGACAGCGAACGAAGGTAACAACATGGCACGCAGGCGCCGCGCTCAGCGCAGGCAAATAGCTCCGGACCCCCTTTATGGGAGTGTGGAACTCAC
>JAPKCH010000106.1 GCA_026421185.1 Dehalococcoidia bacterium
TAGAACGGTAGCGAGTGGCCCCCTATTCGTGTGGGTGAGTAACGGAGGCGACAACAATTGGATTTCGTTACGATTAATCGGTCGCATGACGATAGACGGCACCGGCTCGAATGCTGATGCGATTGGAGCAAAAGTTAAGATCTCTCATAAAGATTTTAATGGCAATACGATCACTCAAACCAGAGAAGTACTTGGTTCATCAACTTTCTTGTCTATGAGCTCGCTTAATGTACATTTTGGGGTTGAATCCGCAGATAAGGCGCAGGTAAATATCGAATGGCCAAGCGGAGCGATCACGACCATAGAGAATGTTAACGTGAACGAATTAATCGTCATCACAGAATCGCCAGCATCACGTTAATTATTTTTTTCAACTCAGAGAAGTTTTCTGGTTTGAACCACTAGATGCAATAAACAATCGCCACAACGAAAACTGGCCGCTATTTCGTAAGAAAAGCGGCCAGTTTGATTTCAGTTTGGTGACGGGCCGGGGGCTCGAACCCCGAACCTAGTGATTAAGAGAACTACGCCAAGTTTGCCACATGGTTGTTGATGATTGTCATCCAACGCCCGCTGTTGAACTCGTAATCAACACTTTTGCCTAATAATGACGCGTTCTAAGTTTGGTTCCCAAATCACATAGTGGCACCGGAATTGGCACCATTCAGGCGCACGATGTGAATCGGCGTTTCTGTTTTCATTCATAGTGAATTCTTGAGTCGCATGTCCGACGAATAGTCATATTTCAATTAGCCACGTGCTTGGGTTTAGCGAGGGTATCGCTGTACTTGGTGCGGGCAACTCCGAACGCATCGAGTGCTCTTTGCCTCGCAAAGCGGTGATCGACAACTGGAAACGGATAGCCATCGATCGATGACGAGTTCGATGTCACCGACGGTGATTCCCAAGGAACGTGAATGTAGCGATCCGCAACTCCCCGTAACTCGGGAACCCATTTGCGGACGTATTCTCCATTGGGATCGAACTTTTTACCTTGCAACACTGGATTAAACACCCGGAAATACGGCGCAGCATCAAGTCCGGTCCCGGCTGTCCACTGCCAGCCACCAATATTTGCAGCTGTGTCGCCGTCTATCAGTTTTTTCATGAACCACAGTGCGCCTTGTCGCCAATCGATCAACAGGTCTTTGACGAGGAACGATGCGACGATCATCCGGCAACGGTTGTGTATCCATCCCTCAGAAGAAAGCTGTCGCATCGCTGCGTCAACGATCGGGTACCCAGTTGATCCTTGCTGCCATAGTTCCAGATCATCCACGGATTCGCTCCAATCGATGTGTTCGAACTCAGGACGGAGTGACTTCTCTATCGAATCCGGGAAGTGGTAGATCGCTGACTGGTAAAACTCCCTCCATATCAATTCACTCAACCAAGTGCGGACCGACGTACTTTCTGATCCGGACAGACCTTGATCTGAGAGTAGATCTGATGCTTTCTCGACAAGCAACTCGCTCGATACCATCCCAAAGTTGATGTAGGGCGATAGACCTGACGTCGTATTCCCATCAACTCGTGATCGGTCTTTCCCGTAACTCAATAAGGCACCACTGCCGGAGATGAACCGATTAAGCACCTTCATAGCTTGATGTTCACCCCCCTGTGGAGAGATCACTTTCTTAGCTAGATCATCCGATTCCATGATGTCTGTAGCAGCGAAGTTGACTGACTCAGGATCCAAATCGATAGCGGCCTGCCTAGGCAGCGTTTGCCATTTATTACGGTATCTCGAGTAGACCTTATAAGGGCCTCCTTGATCGGTCAGGATTTCCTCTGGATGAAAAACTGTGAGCCCACCAACAAGATTCAAGTCAGCGCTCAACCCAACATCTCTATCCCTTCTCCTTGCATAGGGGGTAAAGTCTTCTTCTGCAAAGATCGGCGCATTCAAGGCGCGGGACAGCTCAGGAAGAATCAGACTGGGATCGCCGGACTTTACAAACAGGCGGCTGCCAAGCTTTCCCAGGTCTGAATTGAGAGACTCCAACCCGGAGTTAAGGAAGTGCGTCCGTTTTTCGGATTCAGGTCCCTCGAACCTTGGATCAAGGACGAACACAGGAATAACAACTCGCCTACCCAATGATGCGGCTTCAAGAGCACGGTTGTTATTGATGCGGAGATCGCGCCGGACCCACCAGATCGCTCTCCTCGACGAGCTCAAGCTGCGTCGGTTATCTACTATTGTTGCCAATGAGTTTGCATCCATAGCTTCAGTTTATAGATCAGCAACACTTGTAATTTCCCACCGCCAAGACTCCAGTAGTGCAGGTGTTTTTCAGGATCGGATCCAAGAGAATTTTATCAGGTTTGACGTCGACTTTTAGTAAGCACGCAACGAACAGACTGTGTAGATCCGGCCGGATAAGTAACCCACCTTCGTTCTGATGGATTCCTAGTTTTGCATAGCTGTAAAAATGATCAGCGTGGATCGCAGACCTTGGTGCTGGCCCTGAAATTGCACCGAGTGAACAAGCCGAAGTGGCACCAGCACAAAAACTGGCCGCTATTTCGTAAGAAAAGCGGCCAGTTTGATTTCAGTTTGGTGACGGGCCGGGGGCTCGAACCCCGAACCTAGTGATTAAGAGTCA